>VXOP01000160.1 GCA_009839975.1 Candidatus Poribacteria bacterium | reverse complement strand
GTGCTATCGTTACACTTTCTGTCTTTGGAATTTCAAGTTCTTCTGTGAGAATTTGTCCAAACCGGTTAACTAAGAATGGTTGACCTCCCGTCTGTGTGTGAATGAGTTTGACGACTTCTTGCGAAAATTTCTGTCCAACTTCTTCTGAGTATTGCTGAGTTAGTTCTTGCACTTGTTCAAAAGTAAAGTTCGGTAAGCGAAATTCATCTTGGATATTAAAAGGTGATACAGAACGGTCGTAATTAAGTTGACTAATACTCTTAACACCGACTATGCCGACACTATGTGGATTTTTAAGCTCATCTGCGAGATATATGTGGCGAAGTGAATACAGAAAGTCGCTCAAAACATCTTGTGGAATCCCATCAAATTCATCAATGAGGAGAACGATTTTTTTATTGTCAAGAAACTTTGATAGTTCATCAAAAAACGTGCTTATTGAGAAATGATTGCTTAACGGAGTCTTCTCAAAAAACTGTGGTAATTCCTTGATCTGTTGCATACCTCTTTTTCCAAGCACATACTCAATATTTCTATAAATCAATTGAGAGAGTCTCTCGTAAAAGATAGGAGGTGTTCCATTTCGCATCACCTGGAAGTCCAACTGAATCGGAAAATAGGTTGGATCTTCTGCTATTAGTCTATCCATTGCCATTCGGAAGAATGTTGTCTTTCCTGTTTGGCGTGGTGCAAAGAGAACGATATACCGTCCTTCTTTGACGCGCGTATTGAAATCTGCGATCTCTTCGCTGCGTGGGACGACATAGTGTTTGTCTGGATATACACGACCTTGCGTTCCAAAACGTCTCATTCTATTCCCTTTATTGAGAGACATAAACTATCGATTTAGGATTATGAAAGAACTAAGCAATCAAGTATGAATTACCTTGAAAAAAGACTTCTCGATTATCTTTTCCCCGGATAAACTCAATTCTACCGTCACTGATAAAGGTATTGTTGTAGAACCGAATACTGTCAATACCCTTACTCATACAGTCCACCACTGAAGGATGTCCTGAAGATGATACTGAAGTGCTGATTCTGTTCTGATAGATTGTCGTGTTTCTGATTCCACCACTTGCACCTGTTGACCATAAGTGGATGCCACCGTAGCAGTTTTTACGTGCATCATTCTCACTAAGATTATAGCGGATTACATTGTTGTAAAACTCTTTTGCCCCTTCAAATTGTGCTAAAAGGTATCCCGCTCCATCGTTATCGTGTGAGTGATTATACTGCACTATGGAATTCTTGACCCCTCCATCCAAATCAAATCCACCACCATCCTTGCTACTACCAGTTCGGTTGTGGTGTGATCTGTTGAACTGTATTAGAACGCGGTTTGAGTCCCATGTCCAGATCCCAACCGGACCTCCGTCTTCATAACTGTTTAATTTCCCATTTTCATAAGCTTCACAGTGTTCAATGGTTGCACCGTCTACCTGTGAGAGAACAATACCGTTTCCTGTATGCGTTTCTTGATTTGGTGTGCCAAAGTTCCTGTATACGCAACAATGTCCTACGTATATATTAACATGTGAATAACCTTCATCTAAAGGATTCCAATGACCGATGATAATTATCCCAGCGTCTCCATTATCATACACATTAGCGTGTGTAATCTTC
Organism: Candidatus Poribacteria bacterium; assembly: GCA_009839975.1. Lineage (GTDB taxonomy): Bacteria > Poribacteria > WGA-4E > WGA-4E > WGA-3G > MSPOR6. Next base: position 23,542 of record VXOP01000160.1, on the reverse strand, counting down.
ACATCATTGAATCCGCACAAACCCCCATCAATCGGTCCTGCGGTTATGCAAATTCCAGCATCTCTAAAACCGCTAACATCAACATTATCAATGCGGATGTTTGAGAGTTTTTTACTCTCTGGTAGGGCATTAACAAAAGCAATTCCAGAGCATGAATTCTGAGATAAACCAACGAACTTTAGGTTCTCTATCCGAATATTACCACAATTCTTTGCGTAGAAACCAGCACCTATACCAGCATCAATAGTCGCGACACCGTCTCCATACGAACCGAAGGTGATAGGATTCTCATCAGTGGACAATTTTGAATCATATCTACTTAAATTACCTTTGAAGGTATGGTTGGCATGAAACCACACCGAATCTCCCGGTTCTAATGGATTTACATTTACTCTACCAATGCTTCTCCAAGAGTGTTTGTGTGATTGTCCAGAGTTGGCATCATCCCCGAATTGACTGATATAATAATCCATTGTGCATCACACTCTTGGGTTGTTTCATAAGAATGTACTAAGCAATCAACCCATCTATTCTCATCCACTCAATTGTCTGTTCAAAAGCGTGCATGGTTGCTTCAATATCCGCTTCGGTATGTGCTGCAGTTGTCATCCCCCCATTTGTAGCAAGATCAACACCGTTTACCAACAGACCGCATCGGAGATGTGTCAGCAAATTTTCATCGTTTCCACCTTTCAGTTTCTTGTAGTCCCAGTTATACGGGTTAAAGTCTTCTGCTTGTATATCCTTCTCACCGTGTCCTATGAGGAGTCTGATTCCTGAAAATTCTCCGTAAATTGCCCAATCTAATCCATGTTTATCAATAACCTTATTAAGGGATTCTCGGAGCATCTTAGCAATTCTGTTTACCTGCGTATTCGGTTTTCCTGTTTTGACGATTTTGAGCATTGCTATCCCTGCTGAAGCGGATAAAGGGTTTGCATTGAAAGTACCGGGATGGTGCATTTTCATGCCTTCCTCTTCTGCTTCCATTGAAATTATCTTCAATATTTCTTTTCTTCCAACGAGTGCCCCACCTGGAAGTCCTCCTGCGACGATTTTTGCAAGTGTTGTTAAATCTGGTGTGACATTGTAGTGTGCTTGTGCGCCACCGGGTGCAACCCGAAACCCAGTAATGACTTCGTCAAATATGAGGAGAACACCATGCTGTTCGGTAAGGTCGCGAAGTTGTTGCAAAAATACACCATCTGTCGGAACAGTTCCGAAGGATGCACCTGTCGGTTCAAGGATAACACACGCGATGTCTTTATCAGTTTTTAAGTATTTCTCCACAGCGTTAATATCATTAGGAGGACAGAGAAGCGTATTATCACGTGCCTCTTTCGGAATACCCGGTATAGACATATCAAATGGTGGATATGCGCCAAATATTAGACTGTCATGCCAGCCGTGGAAGTGTCCCGCGAACTTTAGCACCTTATTCTTTTCTGTGTAAGTACGTGCCAGACGAATCGCCATTAACGTTGCTTCTGTCCCTGAACTGACGAACCTGATGCGTTCTGCACAAGGAACGAGTCTTGTAATCAGATTACCCCACTCTAATTCCAATGGATGGCAAGCACCGTAGTGTGTGCCGCGATGCATCTGTGTTGTTACTGCTTCAACAATTTCAGGAGGGTTATGTCCTAATAACAGCGCACCGTGTCCTGCCCAATAATCAATGAACTTTTTGTCTTCAAGTCCCCATTTGTAAGCACCATCAGCATGTGTGATGTAGATGGGAAATGGCGACATAAAACGTCCGTCATGTGTCACACCATCGGGGAACAACTGATTTGCCTTCTGTGACAATTCGCTGTCTTTTGCGAAGACTTTGTGATACCGCTCCAAAATTGTAGGCATGCTTACCCTCTAATATTTTGTCTGTCAATCCGTGATATATGATTGCTGAAAGCAATTCTATAATACACTAATAGGGTGGTTTATGTCAATCAAAATGATTGCGTTAGGGTGCATATAGTATTGGTTACTTGTCTGAACCAGGATTTACAGGATTATAAGATAACCAGGATAAGAGGGGAAGGACGGAAGTTAAACACACTCATCTATCATTACACCTCTCCGTGCATTAAACATCGTCATCTTGCTGTAGCACATTCATCTTGATTGTGCTTCTTTGGACAACAACTATCTTTCAATGCACCTCTCTGCACAACATTGATATGACCCAATTCTGAGCAGAAACATTATCGCGTGGGTTGAGGTGCTTCGTAGCACAATCAAGATGAATGTGCTACGGATTGATAACGCCAAATGCTGAGCAGAAACTTTTTTGTGCAGTATGACGTTCATCATGACATCATGCCAAAGACTTTTCACACCCGAATATAAAAAAACTTGCACATAAAGTTAAAATGATGTATAATGCTTATATATTGTAAAAAGTATTGACTTTTTTCTATACTTCATGATACAATATACGTTAGACGTTAGAAATTCACGGGGCGCGTGGATTACGTTGGAGGTGCTTATTATATGCACCGACAGTGGTTGTGACACTGCCGATGCTTAGCACTGACGTTTCGATGGAACGACAGGGCTGGTTTCTATTATAACACACGTTGGCATTTATGTCTTGTGAAATAGAAACCAGCAACCTCTACAGAGATTTGCAATACTTCTTCATTTACCTGCCAATTTCTGTAGTCTGTCTAAACATTTAACCTGCTTCATGGGACAATTGAAGGCACAGAATGGGACAGAACTACAAAATCCTTCTCATCTCAATTGTTATACAACACCCTTTTTCACTACACACAGTGGAAGGGCTACTCTTTATAAGGAGAAAAATCTCATGAAACGCAAACGTTATTGGGGATTAGCTATCCTCCTCATCCTCGGACTCGGTATTGGCACATTCTTGTTATTGCACAAGTCCGACACCGATCCGATTATTATTTACAAAGGCGATACGCAACCTACGCGAAAGAGTGCAGATAAAGCGGGTGTAGATAAGGATAATAGCATTGTCCCAGACGACGTATCCGGTGATGCTATTACCAAAGGGACAACATCCGACCCGAATATCGCCAAGCCAGAAACGAATACGAAATATGCAACAGAAGTTGAGGGCTACAAAAAGGAAGGCGTTGAAGGAATGTATGTCACACACATTCCGCGCGATCCTGATCGTTTTGCTCACTTACCGCCGCCACCTTTGCCACCTTCGGCAGTGCCAGAGGATTGCCCTGAACACCTTAAACTCCCTCCCGAATTGATGGATGGCGTGTATCGGAATATAGAACCGGATCCGCCTGAAGATCAATTGACACCTGAATTAGGCAGACAATTGCATGACATTATTCAAGAGATTGTTCGTGAGCATAACCCGAATCGTCCCATTGCAGAGATATGGGATCAGTTTATTGAGTATGAAAAGATGTATATTAAGTATGCGGAATATGAATTAGGTTATACACCGAGTTCTGGCGTGCCAGGAGCCAACCGTGTAGACTGGATGTATGAACAAACGTGGGCGTTTCCTGAATTGATAGCATTGGGGATACCGGGATCACCGTCTCCGCCTCCTGGCGAAGAGCATCCGTTCATTGCAGCCCGTGAAGTTGCTATAGGTTATTTGACCCCGGACTGGAACAAATTCACACTAAAAGATGGTCGTGATTTCTTTATTAAAGGTAAAACACGTTATGAGTTTGTGTATTCAGGGGTAACTGAAGCGGGCGATGAGTGGGAAAACGTTTCAGGGTTTTCTCGGACTCGCGTGACAGACAGCACGCCTGTTGTTCGTATTGATGTTATGAACACCTCTGATGCTGACCTTCAAGATATGATGGGTTGGGATTACACGATCAACCCGATAACACTGCAGCCGTTGCGACATGATGGTTATTACGAGCCTATCTATCCGCGTATAGCGACAGGAGAGGTAGATCCATAGTTTATTATTCACAGATTATTCATTTTGAAAGGAGTGTTGAAAATGAAAAACGTATCCATTTTTCTTCTTATGTTTCTCTTATTTATTTCTATTTTTTGTCCTCTTGCTGATGGCGGGATTTTAGAAAAACATCCTGTGTTTGCGATAAATGACTATTCCACGGGTTTTGATAGCATGGTCGGGGTGCTCGCGGGTGCTACCGAAAAGAAAAAGTTTGGTGACATTACAGGTTTTGCCTACTGGCAGGTTTATGACGATGGTAGCAGCAAAGTCGAGTGTTCGGTGATAAGTGAAGTCGAAATGCAGGCTATCCTTTTAAGTTTCGTGGGTTTTGGTTCCATTAGTGGAACTGCGGACGCTGGGCATACGAAACAGTTTGCGGGGCAACAGAAGGGGCAGTGAGAACGGATAAAGGTGTTCTGGATAGTGCTAAGCATCCGGATACAGGTGATTTTACGGTCAAAACGGCTCTTGTGAATGAAGGTGGTCGTCCGATAAGTTTGGACAGATCCCGTTTCACTGCCTATAAAAAATGGTATGATAAAGCACCCAAAAAAGAACGGAAAAAGAGGGGTGATAGTGAAAGTTTTTCATATAAGCATTCCGACAATTCCTTTTATACTGCTATGAAGAGACAACCCGTTCATACCGGTGTGGGTCTGGGTGATACGCTGTTCATCTGGGACCATGAAGAAGCGAGAGATTTTAGTCTGTCTGAAATGGCATCGTTAAGGAAGCAGAAAGTTGGTAAGCCGACTAAGGGTGAAATGGTTGGTATGTTTTCTCCGTATGCCCAAGCCCATGGTGAATCCGAGACGCAATTTGGTAAAGATGCGTATAATACTATTCGTTCTGTTAGTGTAAGCACCGATGATCCTAAAGCTCCCAAACCCACTGGCGAAAAACAGGGAGCTATAGATGGGGCATACAACTATGGTTTATTATTAGCTGTTTTGGATGCTTATACTGCGACGGGTGGTGGGACGCACGAGGCGGTCTTTTATTTGAGTAATAGTGGGACTGTGAAGTGGTATGTCAAAGCACCGGGTGAGACCGGTAACGGCACGTTGATTGAGACCGACACCGACACGGATGAGGCGACTTTCAGTTATACTTTTGATGATACGGCGTCGGGTAATTATGTGATTACGGGCGTTGTGTCGCCTGCCTCGGGTCCTGGGTATGAGGGGAGTTATACGGTCTCTGTGACCCCAAAGGCAACTTCTTCTTCGTATACATTAGTGTCGTCAGATGGTGTTTATACGGCGACTGCGGGGTATGGACATGAGGCGAACTTATCTACGGGTTCTCCTTATAGTAAAGTGTATTGGTATGTGAAAACACCGAGTGAGTCGGGTTATGGAACGAATGTATCTACGGAATATGGTGATGGTAGCAAGACCACATCTCAACTTGACTACTCATTTCCCAGTGGCGTGAGTGGTGATTATGTGATTACGGCGTATACCTATTTCACAGGTTCTATTATTGAGCCGAGTTACACCGTCACTGTATCTCTACCGAGTAGCACAGAGACGGAAACCCCCTCAGTGCCCGCAGCACCCGCAGCACCGGTGGCAGCACCTGTATGGAGTGATATGCCAGGACCTTACTATCTCACGGCTGGTGATAGTTTCAGTTTAGACCTCAGTAGTTATGTCACAGGCAGTCCAACGATTATCAAATATGGTGGATTCATACCAGAGGGATTGTCTGTTAATCAATCCGGTGTCTTGAGTGGCACGGTCTCACAACTTTCAAGATCTGAAACGAGATTCGGAAGGTTTCGCGCGTCTAACGCTGCGGGATACGCAGATAGTGGGTGGATTACGTTCGTTATCACCGGTATTGAGTGATATACCTGCCCCAATAATCTTACGATCGGGGAAAGTTTCTCTTTAGACGTCAAGAGTTATGTTTCCGGAAATCCAACGATAACAAAGGACAGCAAAATGATACCAAGTGGGTTGGTTTACCACTATGGATGCATTTCTGGAACGGATGCACGCGTAGAGAGTAGAAGTTTCAGATTTTAGGTGACAAACAGTGCGGGGTCAGCATATAGCGAATGGATAAAAATCGTTGTCTCAAATCCGTGAGGTTATCTGACACACTTTTTTATACAGGCAGGTATTCTTCTTGGATATCTGCCTTTTTTTGTTATCCTACCTACTTTCCGCTAAGCTTTCTTTCATACCTTTTTTGACACATCGTTATATGAATGAGAGTGCGTCTATTCTTTTATTTTCCAAGCATTCTTGAAAGATGATTAACAAAGTGAAATGTGAAGCATTATATTCTCTCTTTACCGATAAAGAGACATTTTCTATTAGAAATGGTATAAGAAATCATAAACAAGTTCTTCAATGTCAATGCGGTATCATATCAGAGGGACTCTATCTGCCAGCTTGGGAGAGTAAGCGTTGTAGTGTGCCACCTAAAATTTCTGCTTTATCATTTTCGGGGATGAAGGTGCAGTGGGTGCGGAACGCTTCCAACGCATGTTGGTAGGTCATAAATCTTCGGACTACAGGATAATCGGATCCCCAACAGAGACGACCCGGACCGAAATGTTCATAGAGGGCGCGGACAATCCAATGGGTGTCAGAGTAAGGATAATCCCACGAAACTTGCGAGACATACGCAAATCCTGACATCTTCACATGGATATTGGGTACGTTCGCGGACGCAAGGACTTCCTGAAGTTGTGGGTGTGGATGCGCTTCACCTGCACGCGCACCCGCCATGTGGTGGCAAAGGAAAGGAATTGTAGGAAACTGTGTTGCTAATTTTCGGAGCGGTGCATGTTGATGGCTGCCCATTGCTATGCTGGCAATAAGACCTAATTCTGCAGTAGTTTGAAAGAAACGTTCACCTTCATCAGAAAAGAACCAACTGCCATCATCGTCTCCCCTAAGGTAATGTGTATACCCTTTTAGATGATAGGTCTCGGCAGCCATTTTGAGACGATCTGCAGCACCATCTGTATGGTATGTGTCCGTCCATGCACAATCAACATCGGCAAACTGTATAAGCCTATCAGGATAACGTCTGACGCATTCTGCGACGTAGTCATTGTTGTCAGGATTTCTATCAATCCTTGCACAGATAAGCACTGCCTTGTCTACATCGTGCAAGTCCATTTCGTGGAGGAGTTGTTCTACGTTGCCACGACTTTCATCATCGGGAACGGGAGGTTGGTAGGGCCAACGAGGCCACGCGTGGGTATGCGAGTCAATTATCATTTTTCGTTTACTCCGAGCATTAGTGCTCCTAATTCCTGTTGGTTTGTTTCTTCGGGTTTAACGATGCCAGCAATCTGACCTTTATACATCACTACAATCCTATCGCTAAGATAAAAGAGTTCATCCAATTCTGAGGAAACAAGTATCACTGCCTTCTCTCGGTTTCGTGCTTGTATGAGACGTTCATGGACAAACTTCGCTGCATGCACGTCCAAACCGCGAGTCGGATGTGCGGCAATGATTAGTGTTGGATCGCCAGATAGTTCCCTTGCAACAACAACTTTCTGTTGATTTCCACCAGACAACGTTCTCATTTTATCTGAAATACTACCGAGTCGGATCTGATATTTATCAAGTGCATTCAATGCAAATTGTCGGATGTTCCTTTTTCGCAACAGCGCATTACGAGAGAACAAGCTCTGTTTATGTTTACCGACGATAAAGTTCTCATCAATTCTACTCTTCAGACTAACCCCGTGTCGATGCCTATCGGCAGGGAGATGTGCCACGAGTTTCTCTCTGAATTCTGCGGTTGAGTAACCGACCATAGATTCACCGTCTAATGTAATTCTACCCCGTTGTATCTGTCTTAATCCCGTGAGCACTTCAATCAGTTCTGTTTGTCCGTTTCCCTCCACACCTGCAATCCCAACGATCTCACCAGTAAAGATGTCAAGGTTTATGCTGTCAAGTCTGCCAGAGAAACTGTCTGATGTGCCATCTTCTGATTTTGTCGTCACACCCTCTAACTGCAATATAGGTGTGTGATGTGTGATTTCCTTCCGTTCAATCGTGTCTTGAGAGACAGGTTCACCTATCATCAGTTCAGCTAATTGCTGTGGGTGCGTCTCGGTAATTGGAACAGTAGCGATCATTTTTCCACCACGCATGACTGTGACAGTATCAGCGATATCCATAACTTCATCCAGTTTGTGTGTGATAATGATAATACTTTTTCCATCTCGTTTGAGACCCCGCATACACGTAAACAGTCCCTCAATTTCCTGCGGCACAAGTACAGCTGTGGGTTCATCCATTATCAGAATTTCTGCCCCGTGATAAAGTACCTTTAGAATTTCAGTGTGTTGTTGTGTGCCAATTGGTAGAGATTCAATGGGTGTGTTTAAAGGCACATCAAACCCTAATTGTTCAGCAAGTTCGGTGATAACTGTTTCTGCTTTTTGATAATCAATGAATGTACGGAATTTACAGGTTTCTTTTCCCAATATAATATTCTGAAGACTCGTGAATGCGGGAATTAGTGTAAAATGTTGCTGGATCATTCCCAGACCAAGCCGCATTGCATCACGTGGGGAAGTGATTTTGACAGTTTGCTCGTTAACAGAAATCTCACCTGTATCAGGTTGATATAGACCGTAGAGGATTTTCATCAACGTAGATTTACCGGCACCGTTTTCTCCGACGATAGCGTGTATTTCACCGCGTTGGAGTGTGAAATCTACAGCATCATTGGCGCGAACATTACCAAAACTTTTGCTGATACCTTGCATTTGGACTATGGGTGCTTGTGTCATGGTTGTATTTCCGTAGTTTGAGAGTATGGGATTCATATAAGTTCTATAAAATAAGTGTTTGAAGTGCCATCGGTTTTTTACTGAAACTGCTTTACTGACTTCTCGTGGAGAAGCATTTTTTGTACAAAGAGACTATTTCTTCTTGTGAGGCTTGTCGTGGATTGTTTGCTGGACTTCCACTTGCTATTGCATCCAGTGCCATCTGATTGACGACTTCCTCAAACTTCACTTCATCAATACCAATTTCTCCAAGTCTTGGCATCTGAATATCGTTGATGAGACGTTCCACTGCAGAAATTGCTGCATCTGCTTGCTGCATGAATGATAATCCATCAGTAATTTCTCCCATTGCTTGTGCAATATCGGCGAAACGTTCTGGTGCACCAACGACACTGAATTCCATGACATCAAGCAACAACACGGCGTTTGACAAACCGTGATGAATATGGAAATACGCACCGATAGGTCGTGACATACCGTGGACCAAAGCAACGGAAGAATTACTGAATGCCATGCCTGCAATTGTTGCACCGAGCATCATATCAGTTCTTGCTGGGATGTTATCGCCATCTGCCCACGCCTGTCGCAGTGACCCTGATATCAATCTGATTGCCTTTAGTGCCAGAACGTCTGTAAGCGGTTGTGCCTGTTTAGAGATGTACGCTTCTATTGCATGCGTCAGTGCATCAACACCTACTGCTGCGGTGAGGTGTAGTGGTGTCGTGAGTGTTAATAAAGGATCTACCAATGCTACTGAAGCGAGTAAACATGGACTGCTCAGCATCATTTTCACATTACGTTCTGTGTCTGTAATGACGGTGACTTTTGTAACTTCACTCCCCGTTCCTGCAGTGGTTGGGATAGCAATATGTGGAACGCCAGGATTTGGAATTCTGTCAACTCCCATATAATCAGAGAATTCTCCTTCATTGGTGAGTCTCATGGCGATGCCTTTGCCACAATCAATGGAACTACCGCCACCGATACTTACAATTATATCACATGATTCATCAGTGTATTGTTGAAGTCCATCTGTAACGTTCTGTAATGTGGGATCGGGTGTGACGTTGGAGAAAGTTGAGGAAGGTATTCCGGAATTTTTTAGGTTATTGGCAATGTCAGCTGCATAGCCGAGTTTTGCGATGCCTGGGTCTGTTATTATAAGTGCTTTTGTTGCACCGAGTCGCTTTGCTTGTTCACCGACTTTTTCTGATGCCCCAGCACCCGTAATGATGGTAGATGGAAGGGAGAACGATGTTGGGTGTTGCATTTAAACTTTAGACTCTTTAATACAATATTTATGACCTATGTTAGTTAACACTATATATTTGTTGTTTTCATATTTGTTGGGAATGGTTTATAAACATATCGTCCCTACGGGACTAAAGAGGGTGTATATGACCATTTTCTATAAACATATCGTCCCTACGGGACTGAAGAACTTATAGAAATATGCTAATGGCTTGCATAACATTTTCTATTGTGAAATTCAATACTAATGGCGAAAATGCCTAACACCTGTAAACACCATCGCTATACCGTAAGAGTCTGCTGTTTCAATCACCGATTCGTCATTGACAGATCCACCGGGTTGGATAATTGCCCGAATACCTGCTTCACCTGCAATCTCAACACCGTCAGGGAATGGGAAGAAAGCATCGGAGGCTAAGACTGAATCTTTGGCTTTTTCTCCTGCTTTACGCACAGCGATAATTGCTGCATCTACACGACTCATCTGACCAGCACCGATACCAACAGTTTGCGTGTCTTGTGCAAGCAAGATACAATTCGACTTTACATGTTTACACGTTTTCCAAGCAAAAAGTAACGATTCAATTTCAGAGTCAGTGGGTTTCCGCTTTGTAACAAGTTGCAGGTCCTCTTTCGCCACCTCGTGCGAGTCCTGTTCCTGCAGAAGCAACCCGCCCGTAACATTGCGGAATTGTGTGCTATCCTCAGCACCTGATAGAGGTCCTGTTTCAAGTATACGTCGATTCTCTACACGAGACAATGCGTGCAGTGCTTTATCCGTATAACTGGGTGCGATTACCGCTTCTATTTTCACACCTGCTCTTGAGGCATCCCGAATAGTATTTGCTGTCTGAATGGTAACCTTGCGATTGAGTCCTACGATGGAACCGAATGCTGAAGTTCTGTCACATTCAAGTGCGTTCGTAAAAGCGTCTTTTAGGTTGTCGGCACTTGCCAGTCCACACGGGTTATTATGCTTGATGATTGCACAGGTAGGTTTCTTGAAGTCCTTAACAATCTCAAGCGCAGCATCTAAATCAAGTATATTGTTAAACGATAAAGGGGGTCCATTACGTTGTTTTGCCCAGGCTGCACACGGTGCAGGAGATGTATCCGTTCTATAAAACGCGGCCTTCTGATGCGGATTTTCACCATACCTTAAGGATTCCGCTTTTCTGTAAGTAAGTGTTAAGACATCATCGAATTCGTCTCTGTTTTCAGTATTTGTTAAGTACGTAGCGATCGCACTATCGTAATGTGCAGTATGCAGAAATGCAGTTTTTGCTAAACCGAACCGTCTCTCCTCAGTAAGACATCCATCCTGACTGTCTAAATCGTTGATTATCTCCTGATACTGTTCGGGATTAGTGAGAACAGCGACATGCTTGTAATTCTTCGCGGCAGCGCGTATCATCGTTGGACCACCGATATCAATGTTTTCTATCGCTTCACTCAGTGTAACATCAGGTTTAGCAACGGTTTCCTCAAATGGATAGAGGTTACAGATCACCATGTCAATCGGTTTAATACCGTTGTCTTCTGCTTGATTCGCATGTTCTGGATTTGACCAATCTGCAAGTAATCCACCGTGAATTTTTGGATGAAGTGTCTTTACCCTACCTTGTAACATCTCAGGAAAACCGGTATAATCAGAGACATCAATGATTTCAATATCTGCGTCGCGAAGGTGTTTTGCTGTGCCACCCGTAGATAGGATTTCTACATCATTTTGTACGAGTATAGATGCAATCTGTAAGAGATTGGTCTTATCGTAAGTGCTTATAAGTGCGCGTTTAATTTTCTTCATTTTCCCTTTGCTCATATCTTCATTTATAGTAGAAGATGAGATTTTTTATACAGACCCCAACAGCGCGATTAGGAAATCGCACCTACCGGGGAATGAGGTCGTATAATTGTTTTCAGAATTCACCATAATAGGTTTATGTTTGTGTCACATATCTTGGGAAACCGAACCCATCATTTGCAACGTGGCTTCGTGCAGGAATCTGTGCGCGTGTGGGAATAAACAGATCCATTTCAGATGTATTTTCAATGATTGTACCGTCCCCGATGCGCACCTCGTCACCTATCTTGATTTTACCCGGATGTTCTGCAGCACCTCGGATAGTTCCGATAACAACTGATGAACCGATGCGACACCGCTGGTCAATCTCTACAAACCCGTAAATTTCGGTATTTGTCCCAATAGTCGTATGGTCAGCAATTTGGACAGGTCCGAGTAGGCTTGTGTCTGTGCCGATCTCCACAAAGTCACCAATTTCAGGATGCCGTTGTTTTACTTTAACGCTCAACCCACCCAATGTACAAGGATAGATAACACATCCTGAACCGATGATACCGGTTTGTCCAGTCGTTACACCGCGATGTGGATGCTCTAATAGATTGGCATCACCTATCTGTGTTTCAGGATGTAGATCGGCTTGGTAATAGCGTCCACCAAGTTCAGCAATGGCACGCGGTAAGAGCGGAACTGGTACTCTGTGTAGATCAGCGTTGTCTTCTGGTGGTTCGCTGCGGGTGAGTGCGTGTGCAACATCGTGATAGAACAGCACGCGCCAGCCTGGATATGTACTGACAACGAGTTGGAGTTGGTAGTCAAGCACTGAAGCCAAGTTCAGAGAACCCAAAAAGTCCTCATAAGGTTCAAAGACCCTTTCTCTAATTGCATTATCTATTTGTGCCCTGAAGTCAAGTGCTGCGATTTTTTCGCGAGAGATTCCGGTGTGCAGTAGGTATGCATCCCAAACCGCAGGATCTTTAAGGGAAGCAAATCGATTCCACAACGCGCGACTCTTTAGACGAGGTAGTTCCCAGAGCAGTGAAAAAGCCGTTTCAAGTGCTACGTTAAGATGTGTCTCATCTGTAACCGCCAGAAACGATTGTGCTATCATGGCATATAGCTGATCCGCCACCTCTTCAATTGCTTCTGAGAGTTCACGTTTTTGATTTTGAAGATGTGGTGCGTTGTGAGAACCTGGCGCAACACATTCCAATAAATTACCGAGCACAGTCTCAAGGATGTCTCGGTTAACAAATCCACGTCCTGACCGTTGCGACAATCCCTCTCGACTTGTGCTATCTATCCGTAAAGCATTTAGTTCAGACTGGCTGTAGATGGGACGCAGCCTGTCTAATGTCTGTTTCAATAATGGCTTTTTCAAATGTTCGTAAGAAGCATCAAAAAGTGTTGTTTCAGACATGGTATTCTGGGAAGTGGTAATCGAAAAAACCTGCTATCCCGTTCCTTCCTTCTATACTAGTAATAATCCTATCTATACAGTTTTAATCAAGAATCTTGGTGCTGAATATCTCTTGAACAGCGGTTACACCCGCACCGATAGACATATCATAGCCAATATCTGCTAATCCTCTCTCAAATGCAGAGATAGCAACAATAACATCGTTTTCATTCATCCAACCGAGGTGTGCAATACGGACTATCTTACCACGCAATTCCGCTTGTCCACCTGCGTAAGTGATACCGTGTTTTTCTCTCATCATCTTCACGAATGTTTTACCATCAATTTCATCTGGCAATCGGATTGAAGTTAACGTGTTAGCAGGAGATGTGGCGAATAGAGGTAGACCGATTGCTTTGATGGCATTACGCGTCGCAGATGCCATCAAACTGTGACGTGAGATTGTCCTTCGTATACCTTCCGTACAGATATAATTGAGTGCGATCTGTAATCCCGCAAGTAACGTAATCGCAGGTGTATATGGGACAGATCCTTCTAATCCACGTTGATGTGCCTTACGGTAGTCTAAGTAGTATGTCGGTAGATCTGACCGTTCAGTTGCCTGCCATGCGCGAGAACTCAGAGCAGCAAAAGCAAGACCTGGTGGTGTCATCAATCCTTTTTGAGAACAAGAGACAACGACATCTACACCCCAATTGTCCATCTGCAAATCATCTGCCCCAAGTGCACTCACTGCATCTACAACAAGTAGGGTTGGTGTCTGTTGTGTAATATGTGCAATGGATTGAATATCGTGTAGTGCGCCTGTTGATGTTTCGCAGAGGGTAGCAAAAACCGCTTTCGTATCAGGATTCTCACTTATCTGTGTTTCAACTGTCTCTGGAGGGACAGAATCACCATATTTAACATCAATAGGAATAACATTTATTCCGTAAGCGGCACATATTTCACCCCACCGTTCACCGAATTTTCCGCTCCGTATGACTATTACTTTATCACCACGGCACAATAGGTTAGCGACAGCACCTTCCATCGCACCTGTCCCAGATGATGTTAAGAAAAGGACATCATTCTCTGTTTGGAAAACATGCTTGAGTTTTTCTAATACATCTAAGATCAGAGCAGTAGATTCTTCACTGCGATGATAATCAATAGGCTGCGCCATGGCTAACAGCGCATCGTGCGGAATTGGGGTAGGTCCAGGTGTAAAAAGATGGTTCTTTTTCATGGTAGTCTATGCTGTTCCAACAGCACCAGGACTCTTTCCTTCCACACTGAGGACAACCCACTCACGACTCAGCAGTTGAAGCATTGCCACAATTGCCTCTCGTTGTCCTGCACTGTCCATTGGCACTTCTATGGTAAGTGTGGCGAATTCCTCTTTTTGTACGTCACCGTCTTTGTCAAACTTCATCGGTGTGATTTGTATTTTCTTTAATTTTGCATCCATTAATGTTATTACCTTTCATTGTACGTCTGTGAATTAATATGACAGCACACGGCGTGTGCCTACTACTTTTAAGAAATACTCATAAACGAGTCAAGCGTAATATATTCTCCGTTACGTTTTGAAGATTCCCAGCCAGCTAATACAGGTGCTAAAGAGTAGAGACCATCATGATAGTCGCTTTGTAAGATGCTTGCATCCTCTGTCTCAACAGCACGGATGAAGGTTCTATCCTGCTCTAACCAAGGATTGAATTCTTCGGCTTGATAATGGACTTCTCCGTTGACTTCGATCCTATCATATCTATAGACAGCAAGGTATCCTCCTTCATAGTAAACTGTGAACCAAGGTTCATTTTTTGGCGTTGTACCTGAAGAAACGAAACTCAGAGTCATCGTTGCACTGTTTTCAAAACAGTAATTGATGATTGATGTCAATGGTGCTGCATACGGTGTCCGTTCACAATAGAACGCTTGTGCATATTTGACGTTGAGTCCGGTCATAAAACGACTGTAGTCCGTTGCATGAACACCCCAGTCAAGCGCGCGTCCACCCGATTTATCCATATCTGCCCACCACGTTTTTGCTTTGTTGTCTACTTTAGCTGGTAAACCGGCGTAACTCTGAAAACGGACATGGACAATTTTTTTGTCCTCCAGCAACTCGCGTGCTTTTTGAAAGATAGGACGGTATCTTTCTCGGAAGCCAACAGTGCTGATCACACCCGATTTGCGGATGGCTGCATCAATACGATTTGCCACCGACATCGTAATTGCTTGCGGTTTTTCACTGAAGATGTGTATGCCTTTTTCTGCAGCAATGGCTTCAACATCAGTTCTTGCATAAGCTGGAACGATTGAGTATAACACATCAAAATCTTCAACGTCAAGCATCTCGTGTGCACCACCGTTTTCGCTGTGGTATACACGTGGTATGTCAAAATGTTCTGCTGTTTCCTGTGCAGCAATCGGGTTGCTATCGCATGCAGCAATTATATTAACGGAATCCAACTGCAAAAGGTTCGGAATTCGGTTTTTTTTCGCAAAATTTCCGCAACCATAGATAGCGACACGAATACTTGTAGATGTTTTCAAAGTCTGTGTTCTCCTATTTTGTGGTTTCGCGTCTTATTTTACCATATTTATGGATTTTACTTCAAGTGTGACTTCTGCTAAATGTGAAAGTTTTGGCATGTAATCCGCTTATATGATATAATACATTAAGTGTCAATATGTTTCACATGTGTAGGGAACCCGTATACGCGCAACATATATGCAGATATGAGTGTTGCAGTTTTTATAAATAGTCTAAGAAATGTTGTATTATGGACTGGTTTGCACAGCGATTTCCGAAGATCGGCAAGACTTGCGAGAGGGTACCCGTCTTTTAGCAAATTTGGCGCATAAACACAGCATTCCGATTACCTGGGCAATTACTGCAAATACAGCACAGTTCTTGGCAAAAGACTTAACGGAATGGCATGCAGAATTCGGCGATGAACCTCTGCTCATGTTAGACATAAAAGGAGTATGGAATAAGCACTGGTCATCACTCACGGGTCAACCTGAGGCTGGCAGTGAAGATATTGATAGTGAACATATTATAGAGACAGAAGAAATCCTCGCTCCATCTGAGATAGTAGCGGAACATCTGGTGAACATGCGAGAAGTTCTACCGAAATATATCCGGACAGAGTGGAAGAAAATTGCACATGCAATGGATTGGGTTGAACCGAGTATCGTTGGGGCTGATTGGAAACATCAGCTCTTGATAAATGCCTTGGAACTGACCGGTTTCAAAGGTCTATGGGGGTATCAATATGATGCACGCGGGACAGATGCTGAAGCTGATCGGGGATGTCCATTTGGCTGCTTCTATCCATCCGGAGAACAGCATAATTTCAGTACGCCTGCGGCGGGTGGCATCGCTGCTATACCGTATCATAGTGCTGCGCATTTGCAGAAGACAGAGATGAGTTTGAGGGCAGCCCTAATTGGAGATAGCATTCAAGACTTCTATGACATCTATTCAGAGAATCAGAAGTGGAATAGATGGCTAAGTTTTGTTGAACATGTTAATCTGTTGGACGTAAAACTGTTAGGACAGGAATCATTGGAGAAATTGGATACATATTTTGAACATGTAGCCAATAGTGATTTAACTAAGGTGCTTCCGCTATCAGAGATTGTAGATGATTATTGGACGAATTGTCAACAAACTGAACCGACATTCATCGTAGCTGATGTTCCAGATGCAGAAGTAACGTCTTCAACAGATGGATCGGCTCCATCTGCGATAGTTGAAACAGATGATGTTGGAGAACACGAGAACAAGAAACTGTTCCATTATTATGATGCAGAATGTCAATTCACTTTTGTTGAAGGTGAGATGGAACCGACTCAAATGAACAACTATATCTCACCACCGGTCATTGAAAGCCAAGGGAGAGATTCCTTGCATGCTTATGCGTCTATGCATGGGATTGAATTTCATTTACCGAAGATTTCAGGTTTCAGATCAATCAGAAAACGTTCTCGCTTGCACATTGTTTTTTCGGTAGAATCTACGAAATCAATGCCTTACGGTATCGCAGTTTGGGGAAATCATCTGGGGCTACAGTTGGAGAATACGAATACTAAAGAGGTAAAATGGGTAGATGAGCATCTGCTGTTTATCCGTTTCGCTTTGGAACAGGGAAATAACGAATTTGAGATCGTATTGACGATATAATACCAGATTAACGCGATCATCCCGGTAGGTGCGATTTCCTAATCGCACCGATCTTCAATAAAACAAGATATATCCTGTTAATTTGGTATAATACCATTGCTAATTATTTGGAGGAGAATGTGGCAAAAGTCTTAGGTTTAAAATGTAGAGAGTGTGGAAGGGAATATCCGAAGGAGCCGCTTCATGTTTGCGAGTTCTGCTTCGGTCCTTTAGAGGTGAACTACAACTACGATGAAATCAAAAAGTCTATCTCAAGGCAGTCAATAGAACAGGGACCTGAAAGTTTGTGGAGATATGCTGACCTTTTACCTATTGATGGTGATCCCACAGATGGACTTAATTCCGGTTTTACCCCCCTGATTCGTGCAAAGAATCTTGGAGATGCGCTTGGTGTATCAGAAATCTATGTGAAGGACGATTCTGTATGTCATCCAACACTGTCATTTAAAGACCGTGTCGTTTCGATTGCCTTGAGCAAGTCAAAGGAATTTGATTTTGATACGGTTTCATGTGCGTCGACAGGTAATTTGGCGAATGCTGTTGCAGCGCATGCTGCGATTGCAAATCTCAATTGTTATATCTTCATTCCAGCAGACTTGGAAGCAGGTAAAGTGGTTGCTTCTCTTGTTTTTGCTCCTACAGTTGTTGGCATAATGGGGAACTATGACGATGTTAATCGTTTATGCAGTGAGATAGCAGGAGTATATCCGTGGGCATTCGTGAACATCAATATCCGACCATACTATGCAGAAGGTTCAAAGACGTTATGTTTTGAGATAATAGAACAACTCGGTTGGGAAACACCTGACCATATTGTTGCGCCCGCTGCGGGCGGTTCACTCATAACAAAGATAGGAAAAGCCATAAAAGAATTTCATCTATTAGAATTGATTGAAAAACCGAACACAAAAATTCATGTGGCTCAAGCAGAAGGATGTGGACCGATAGTCAATACATACAAGGAGAATAGTGATTTTGTCAAACCTGTCAAACCTGATACGATTGCGAAGTCTCTTGCCATTGGAAATCCGGCAGATGGAATCTATGCTGTTGATACCGTAAGAAAATCGGGTGGTGTTGGTGAACATGCGACAGATGATGAGATTGTTGAAGCGATAAATCTTCTGGCTGCAACAGAAGGTATTTTCACAGAGACAGCTGGCGGTGTTACGCTTGCTGTAACAAAGAAATTAATAGATAGCGGCGTCATTGGTCGTGATGAAAGTATCGTTGTTGCTATTACGGGGAATGGTTTCAAGACGATTGAGGCAATTGAGGACAAAATGGATCAACCCCATATCATCGCACCCCAACTGAATGCATTTCGGAAACTCATGACGAACATTGAATGATTTTACTTCGTATGAGTGAAAACATGGATACACTAAACGGTATTCTCGAACGCATCGTATATGAAAATCCTGAATCAGGTTATACAGTCGGAAGGTTTTCTGCACGGGGTCATGCAGAACTCATTACTATCGTTGGAAACCTTGTCTCTGTTAATCCTGGAGAAAGTTTGCTGCTGAGCGGTGAATGGGTCAACAATCCGAAATACGGCAGACAATTTCAGATTGAGAAGTATGAGACAATTCAACCTGCAAATGTACTCGGTATACGGAAATACCTGGGTTCTGGACTCATAAAAGGTATTGGACCCAAAATGGCAAATCGTATTGTGAGTAGGTTCGGGTTGGATACGATTGATGTGATTGAGCAACAACCGCAGAAGCTTGCGAATGTACCTGGAATTGGACAGAAACGTGTTAAAATGATTAAGCAAGCATGGAACGATCAACGTGAAATCAAAAACGTCATGCTTTTTCTACAATCCCATAATGTTAGTCCGTCACATGCTGCGAAGATATACAAGACCTACCAAAATGAAGCGATCCCGATTGTAACTGAAAATCCCTATCGTCTTGCCGATGATATATACGGTATAGGTTTCGTAACGGCTGATACGATCGCTCAGAAACTCGGTGTTGATAAAAACGATCCGCATCGGATACAATCAGGTATCAAGTATGTTCTTAGTCAGAAGGCAGATGAAGGACATGTCTTTCAACATCCCGATGAATTGATCAATGCCTGTGAAGAGATGCTTGAACAGAATGCTCAGACAGTAGAATTGGGTATAGTAGCACTGACACAAAAGGACGAAATAGTACTGTCGTCACGAGAAAATACAGTTGAATTCGTCAAAGAACACAACATCATAAATGAATGGTTGAACAGTAGTTCCAAAACAACATCATTAGTTGAGAATAAAAATAAATATATTGAGACTGTAGACGATAATGGCGTTTCTACCGAGATGAAACTATCTGAAGAAACATCTAAAGCAATTGAAAATTCTGCGGTATATCTGTCTCCATTTTACTATGCAGAAATAGGCGTTGCCAATCAACTCACGCGTCTGTTGTATAATAATCTAAGGAAAACGACTGAATTGAATATCAACACATCTTTGCAGCAATTAGGAAGTGAATTGCAGATCGAATTTGCTCCACAACAAAGAGAAGCGATTCAAACGGCACTTTCAGAAAATGTGATGATTCTCACAGGAGGTCCAGGTACAGGGAAAACGACTACTACGGTAGGCATGATTCATCTGTTTGAGAAAGATAAGCGGACAATCGTATTGGCAGCACCGACAGGTCGTGCAGCGAAACGGTTGAGTGAAACTACAAGTCGGGAAGCGAAGACTATTCACCGTCTACTTGAATACTCTTTTCAAGATAATGGATTTAAGCGTAACAGAGATAACCCATTAGAAGCAGATGTCGTGATAGTGGATGAGATGTCTATGGTAGACCTTGTTTTAATGAACAGATTGATACAAGCAGTACCAACAGGTGCAACCGTTATTTTGATAGGGGATACAGACCAACTTCCATCTGTCGGCGCGGGGAATGTTCTGCACAGTCTAATTGAATCAGAAAGGATACCCGTTGTAAAACTTACGGAGATATTCAGACAAGCACAGCAGAGCATGATCGTTACAAATGCACACTTAATTAATTCAGGTGAATTCCCAAAGACATCAGGGGCAGCTGAAAGAAACTTCTTCTTTATTGAAGAGGATGAACCAGAATCTTGTGCTGAGCAGATAATATCTCTGATTTCTAAGAGATTACCTGAACATTTTAACCTGCATCCTATAGACGATATACAGTTGTTATGTCCTATGCGGCGGGGAATACTCGGTTCGGAGAACCTAAACAAGGCTTTGCAGGATGAACTGAATCCACATGCTGAAGAAGTCATGCGCGGGTGGCAATCATTCAGACGCGGTGATAAGGTGATGCAGATACGGAATAACTACGACTATGATGTGTATAATGGCGATATCGGTAGAATTCTGGACATTGACTCTGTTGAAAAGCAGGTTAATGTGCAATTTCCTGAAAAGAGTGTTGTTTATGATATGGCTGATCTAAATGAGTTGGTGTTAGCATACGCTACAACTATTCACAAGTCGCAAGGGAGTGAATATCCTGCTGTTGTCATACCTGTACATACGCAGCATTATATCATGCTACAACGTAATCTACTTTACACAGGAATAACACGTGCAAAGGAACTTGTCGTGATAGTCGGCACAAAGCAAGCACTTGGAATATGTATCCGCAACAATCGGGTGATGGAACGTAATTCTTGTCTTGCCGAACGACTAAAATATGTGAGAAATTAGGATAACATCATTAACCCTCTCCACAAATCAAACAGCGTCATATCTCTGTAGCACATTCATCCTGATTGTGCCTCTTTGGATAACAAGCATCTTTCAATGCCCCTCTCTGCACAACATTGATAGAACCCAATTCTGACCAGATACTTTATCGCGTGGGATGACGGG
The DNA here is from genome assembly GCA_009839975.1 of Candidatus Poribacteria bacterium. Lineage (GTDB taxonomy): Bacteria > Poribacteria > WGA-4E > WGA-4E > WGA-3G > MSPOR6. The sequence goes on along the minus strand of VXOP01000160.1, from coordinate 2,335 downwards.
ATAAGTTGCACAATCAAGATGAATGTGCTACAGATTGATAAAATCATATTCTAAGCAAGCAACTTTTCGCGTAGGATGACGTGATTGAGCCCGTTTTGACTGAAATTTTAGAAAAAGTGCATTTTTTTTCTTCACTTGCACCCTTTTTAGGTCGAAACCTGTGTCTTTAATTATAGAGGGTATAGTTAATTTTTTCTATAAGGGACGTTTATCCATTTTAATGAAAAAAAAACTAAAGAATTTAAATCTCACGCGATATATATATTAGGGAACATTGAAAATAATTGCGGATATATCGTAACCATCAACCAAACCACCCTATTCGTCAGAAGCGACGAAGTAAAGGGATAACTTTTTAATTGTTAAGGAGTAAGAACTCATGAGAAAGAAAATCTACTGGGGACTCGGTGTCCTCATTGGCTTGTTGATAGGTGCATTTGTGCTTGTGATGGTCAACGAACATGCAGAAGACCGTCAGTTTGAATCCGAAATAAAGGAAGCACAAAAACTGGCAGACCAGATCAATGCACAACAGCATTTGAAGGAAGAATCACCAAACGCTATTTCAGATACACCTATAGACGCATCCGCAAGGGAAACATCAATTGAACACGCCAGTGGGCTTGATGTTGAGAGAACGAATAGTTCATCAGAAAAAAATGAACTTTCTGAAGCAGAAATTGATGCATGGGCTAAAGCTAATCGTGAAAAATACCTTGCAGAGTATATTGCAAAATGGGGAGAACCTCCTTCACCAGATAGGTCTTATCAACATTTCTTCGATAATCATGGGACTGTCTTACGACATTATCGGGGAACAAGTGTGGTATCGCATTATAGAATTACGGTAGGGTTTGCACCAACGATTTCAGAATTTGAAAGGTATAAACAATTAAAGACTGAATGGAAAAAAGCTGCAAAAGACCAAGACTTTGAGGAGTCAAACCGTATTCATGAGAAGATACAAACACTTGTTCAGTCTGCCCAACGTGAATATCCAGAGCCTTTCGGGTTTGGGTACTATGGTAATCCAATCACTGAAGGAGAACAGAGGAGACTTGATGATGAGGCAGAAAAATTGTTTTATGAACGGATGGGGGTACCCCATCTATATGAACTATACACGAAAGGTCTTTATTAATAAAGGAGAAGATTATGAATAAAGTAAAATTCCGACTTTTTATTCCAGTCATTGTGCTTTTTGTTGCTGTAGTTTTACCGCTAAGCCTAGAAGCTGTTATGATTCTTTATTTGCCTAAAGAATTCCTTGATAGGGAATGGAATGAAGTGAGATCTGATTATGAATCAACTGGGTTGCATACTACTAAACCGACAATTCGGTCAACTCCGGCTAATGGTCTGAAGATGGTGGGAGAAAGAATTGTAGATAGTGCTGGTAATATAGTTACGGAAGAATGGACACCCTATAAACCAGAAGACTATCACTATATAACGATCGGGCTAATTGCAACAGGATATGGTGAAGTGTCTTTTGTACTTAAGGGTCAAACAAGGGATCATGTCATTGGTAACTGGCAATCAGAACCAATAGAAAAAGCAGAAAGAGAGGTCTATCAGTTCAGAATAAAAGAACTAAATAATGTGATTAATAAGGGCATTCCAGAGAATCGTGTAGGTCACATTCGAGATATAGACAAAGTAGATGTTTCTGCTACAGCACAAGTTTTTGTACGTTCACGACGAGTTACCACATATGGAAGTAGACAAGAGGCGAAGACCGCACAAGCATCTTTGCCAGCAGGAGTAAGTGCTGGTGTTGTGATTGGAACTTCCTCATATTGGAAATGGGAGGCTGGAATGACTGTTCCTGTTAAAGTAGACCCTGAGAATGATATGTTTGTTTATGAAGGATCTTATTTTATTGATATTAATGATGCCGTAATTGATGTAACTTTAAACAGGACATCTTTTAACAGGTATCATAATACGCTTAAAGTTACGGTGTCAAATTCGGAGCTCTATTATGTCAACATGGCTATAAAGGGTGATCATAATAGTGTTGAGAATATCGGCAATTACGGATTTGGCCATACTTCCTTGACGTTACAAAAATCATTTAGTTCGGGTGATGTCGGATACTATGAGCTAGAGATTACCGTAAGTTATGGTCCGGGAGGTCAACAAAATACCACATTTACGAAGTATGTCCTTGTTACGGATGATTGACAATACCCGGGCGTGTCATCTGAACATCATGATAGTCTTAATCAACAATCACGGGCAGGTATCCTTTTTTGGTATCTGTCTTTTTTATTATCCTACCTATCTATTTTATTTTAGATTTTATATTTTTACTCTTTTGAAGCATTTAAGA
>VXOP01000393.1 GCA_009839975.1 Candidatus Poribacteria bacterium | reverse complement strand
TGCTTAACCCATGATCTGAGAGATGGGGTGTTAAAATCTTCAACCCATGTGGCAGCATCAGTAATTCCAATAGGGATAAATGATAACACATATAGAAATAGAATAAATTGACATAATCTGTTCATTAGACTTCTCCATTTGAATTTTGTTTTTTCATACCTTGTTGAATCTACCGATGCTTTAGTTTTCCCCACAGGACCGTTAGTTTGTGATTCGGATGAACATCTAAACTTCCAGCATCAGTAATTGAAGGACCTAATATTATAAAGTCATCAACTATGACTTCAGCACTCTCTGTGCAAAACTTTGGAAACACCACTATCCCAAGCATGTCAACTTTCTTGAGCGTTAATGAATCAAAATCAGTGATATACGCATCGTTAGAATAAAAATAAAAATGCCCGCGATCAAAAACCACCTCAATCGCGTCTAAACTAAATCCGAGTACCGGTGCTGAATTTGCGGGTAATACTTCTGGATTACCTATTCTGTGGTCAGTGAATTGATAGGCATATTCTAAAGGATGGGTAAGATCATCCTTAGGATCCTTACCTATGAATATACCAACGTTAGCATTACTTGTAGAGTGAATGCTAAGTTTGACCTGTAACTGTTCGGTATCAAGCGGTAGTTCTGTAAATCTAAGTGTGTAGTTGGTTTGCAGTTCCAATGCATCTCTAAGATTAATTCGCTGATTACACCAAGCCTTGGTTTGGACAGACAGACGTTCATTCTTTATTTGCCAAGTAACTCTTTCCCGCTGTAGTTTACGACTTGTCCACGATTTAAGGTGTCCCTGACCAAAGTCCTCCTTCCATGATCGCAGGTTCTTATCCTTCAAAAAATCTGGTGGTTCAGGCGTTTCCACTTCACCAGGGGGAGTTATTTGCCAAAGACGTATTAGATAGTCATTTGCACCAGTGGTAGCAAGTGTTTGTTCATTCGGACTAAATGCGATGGCATAAGCATCGTGACTGTGGGCACTGATACTTCTCAAGTGTGATCCTGTTTCTGTATCCCATATCTCAATAAAGCCAAAGTCCCTTGAGCCAGCCAAGATGCGTCCATCAGGACTAAACGCCGTACGAAAGAAAACCTGACCTCTTATAGGCAACAGTCTAATCAGGTCACCAGTATTGGCATCCCATAAGTCAACACCAGCCCAACCTGCACTCGCAAAAATTCCACGATCCGGACTGAAGGTAACACCAAAAACTTCATGGACGTCCGGTTCAACCGTGTATAGAAGTTCTGTAGTTTCAAGCTCCCACACGCTTATTGCAGGTCTGTCAGGAAAACGAGGATTATTTACATCGTAAGTGATGATGCTGCCATCATTTCTGAAAACTATTGAGACATCTTCTATAGATCTAAACGTTTTTAAGAGTTCTCCTGTATGAGGGTTCCAAAGACGTACCCACCCATCTGCACTTCCACTCGCAAGAATATCACCATCAGGATTGAATGCAACGCTGGAAACTTTGTCTAAGTGTTCTTCCAATGTCCTAAGTAATTCTCCTGTATTTGGATCCCACACATTAACAACATTATCTGTTCCACCACCACTGGCAAGTAAATTACCATCTGGACTAAATGCAATTGCACCCCGTTGACTAGTGTTTATTGTATGCATAAGTTGTTCGTTATGAACATCCCATATTTTCAAAACACCATCTCTACTCTTACTGGCAAGTAAATCACCGTCAGGACTGAAAGTTATACTATATATAAGATCTGTATGTCCTTTGAAAGTGGCATCAGGTACCTCCTCGGCAAAAGCAGTCTGTATAAAGAAAAAAGAAATCAATACCAGTGTTGTAAGATATAACAAAAAGGTTTTCATAGACCTAAATCCTCATTCATATTTTGGGTTGAGCGATAAATAAAACTGACATTTCTTCAGTATAAGTGAACTCTGACCTACAGGATTCCCTGTAATAACCAAGACGGATACTTTATCAGCCATCCTCCTTATTATTCTCTAATAGTGTAGTGAAGTACTTCGTTATGTGCTGTACCAATGTATATTGTCTCTCCAGTAACAGCCAGAGATGTCACATTATCAGGAGTGTTTGAGACAATTTGTTGCCAACTTCCATTTTCTAATCGGTAAATTCCGGATTGTTTCGTAACACCGTATAGCACACTGTCATCAATTGCAAGACGTTCCATAATTAGATTAGTACCTGCTGTATCAGTGACGGTATGACACCTTCTTCCACCATCTGTATAAATGATACCTGAGTCAGTCGCGATATAGGCAGAAGACCCATCTACAAAAATGTCTTTGAAAGTTTTCACCGAAAAAGGCAGAGTAGGGGTGAGATCGATCCAGTTGTTTCCTCTATCAAACGACACGAGAAGGTGTCCATCCCGTTTACCAACATAGACAGTGTTCTCTGAGACGGCAAGTTTTAGTTTCTTCTTCGGCATGTTTAAGTTTATTTCTGCTGTTTCTTCCAAACCTGTGTCGTACCATTCTTTATCACCTGTCATCCATCGAAAAAGCTTGAAATTGTACTCCATATAGATTGTATCATTTCCCACAGCAAACGGTCCCCAGAACGCAGTGTCAAATAGTTTATTTATCTGATGTTGAGCAGTATATTTGTCAGGGTACTCTTGATTTAGCTTCTTGAAAAAATGTGCTGCCCCGAAAGCGTTTTCATCTGCTTCCTCTTTATAAGTCAAAAGAATTTCCTTCGATTGATTTGTGTGCTTGGTATACACG
>VXOP01000022.1 GCA_009839975.1 Candidatus Poribacteria bacterium | reverse complement strand
TATGACATGTAATCAAAAAGATAAATTCGTGTATGTAGAATACACATACACGCATAAGAAAAAACTAAACAAGATACTACAAACTACTTTTTTGCTTCAATGGCAGCCTGCGCCGCAGCCAGACGTGCTATTGGGACACGGAATGGAGAACAGGATACATAATCAAACCCTAAGCCGTAGCAAAACTTAACAGAACTCGGTTCGCCACCATGTTCGCCACAGATTCCTACCTTCAGATCAGGACGTGCGGAACGACCCTTTTCGTTTCCTATCTGCAATAGGCTGCCGACCCCTTCTTGATCCAATACTTGGAACGGATCATATTCAAGAACACCGTTCTCAACGTAGTCGTCAAGGAATTTCACTGCATCATCACGACTCATGCCAAAAGTTGTCTGTGTCAGGTCGTTAGTACCATAGGAGAAGAATTCTGCTTCCGCTGCGATTTTGTCCGCAGTGAGTGCTGCACGAGGGAGCTCGATCATCGTACCCACAAGGTATTTAACACGGGTTCCCGTCTCATTAAATACCTCCTCAGCAGTATCCACAACAACTTTACGTTGCAGTGAAAATTCATTAATATGTCCAACAAGCGGAATCATAATCTCAGGTAAAATCTTGATACCGCGTTTTGCGACATCAACAGCAGCTTCAAAAATGGCACGTGCCTGCATCTCTGTAATCTCTGGATAGACAATACCGAGTCTACACCCTCTATGACCGAGCATGGGGTTGAATTCGTGTAGTTCTTCCACGCGTTCACGAAGTTTCTGTGCGGGGACGTTAATTCTTCCAGAGAGTTCATTGATCTCAGCTTCATTTTTCGGTAAAAACTCGTGTAATGGTGGATCCAGTGTCCGTATCGTCACAGGGTAACCAGCCATTGCTTCAAAGATACCGATAAAATCTGTTCGTTGATGTTCAAGGAGTTTACCTAATGCATGTTTACGTTCAATTGTATCATCTGCAAGTATCATCTCACGAACAGCGTCGATACCCGTTCCGAAGAACATGTGTTCAGTCCGACAAAGTCCGATTCCTTCTGCGCCAAATTCTCGGGCAGTTTTTGTATCCTCTGGTGTATCTGCGTTCGTTCGCACATCCAGTGTTCGCGCTTCATCTGCCCATTCCATCAGGATACCGAATTGTCCACTCAGCTCAGGTTGAATGAGAGAAACTTGTCCTTTGAGTACATCTCCCGTGGAACCGTTGAGTGTGATAAAATCACCTTCAGCATAGCGATTTCCTGCGGCATAGAATTCCAATTTCCCCTCATCTATAAACAGATCAGAACATCCAGCGACACAGCATTTACCCATACCGCGTGCAACGACAGCTGCGTGGCTTGTCATACCGCCACGTGCAGTGAGGATTCCTTGTGCAGCATCCATACCGCCGATGTCTTCTGGTGAGGTTTCTGATCGGACGAGTATTACTTTTTCACCTTTTGCTGCGAGTTCTTCGGCACGTAATGCTGTGAAAACAACTTTACCAACAGCAGCACCTGGTGACGCTGGTAATCCTTGAGCAATTATCTCAACAGATGCGTCTGGGTCAACACTCGGATGCAAGAGTTGATCAAGATCGTTAGCAGGCACACGTGTCAATGCAGTATCTTTATCAATCAAACCTTCTTCAACCATCTCAACTGCTATTCTGACTGCAGCCTGACCAGTACGTTTTCCATTTCTGGTCTGCAACATATAAAGAGTGCCATCTTGGATCGTAAATTCCACATCCTGCATATCACGATAATGTTTCTCAAGCCGCAACCCGATTTCAACCAATTCATCATAAGCATCAGGTTGGATGTTTCGAAGTTCTGATATCGGTAAGGGTGTTCGGATACCAGCAACGACATCTTCCCCTTGAGCATTCATCAGGAATTCTCCATAGAACACATTGGCACCCGTGGATGGGTTTCGTGTAAATGCGACTCCTGTTCCTGAGCTACCACCCATGTTCCCAAATACCATTGCTTGCACATTAACTGCAGTACGACCAAGTTCTTCTGAAATATCGTTAAGTCGACGATATGTAATGGCGCGTGGATTCCCAGAAGATTCAAACACAGCATCACGTGCCATGTCTAACTGCCGTCGTGGTTCGTCCGGGAAATCGTTACCTGTCTTCTGCTTGATGATGTGTTTGAATTCTTTCACAAGTTCCAACAACTCTGGTGCTTCTAATTCCGTATCTAATGTAACCCCTTTATCAGTTTTCTTCTGTTCAAGTAAATGTTCAAATTCGTCATGGTCAACACGCAGTACTACGTTGCCGAACATCTGAATAAACCTACGGTATGCATCATAAGCAAACCGTTCGTTTTCAGATTTCGCGATGAGTCCTTGAACAGCGTCATCATTCAAACCGAGGTTAAGAATCGTATCCATCATCCCTGGCATAGACACCGCAGCCCCTGAACGAACAGAAATAAGGAGCGGGTCTTCAGTATCTCCGAATTTTTCGCCAAGTGCGTTTTCTAATTTCTGTAGGTTTTCGGTAATCTGCTGGTCAAGGCCGCTGGGGTACTTTTTATTATTTTCATAGTAGAATTTGCATACTTCAGTGGAGATTGTGAAACCTGGGGGGACAGGAACACCAAGATTCGTCATCTCAGCAAGATTTGCCCCTTTACCACCGAGTAGGGTTCGCATGGTTGCGTCGCCTTCACCTTCACCGGCTCCAAAGAAGTAAACATACTTCGGTTGTGTCATTGAAATCCTCCTCATG
>VXOP01000390.1 GCA_009839975.1 Candidatus Poribacteria bacterium | reverse complement strand
GAATATAGTAGCATTTTATATTGATGTTGTCAAACTAAAACAGAATCTAATTCAGAACGCAATAAGCATCAAAATTATGAAAATAGGTATCGTCGGTCGCCCCCATGTCGGAAAAACAACAGTCTTCAACGCCATAGCACATTCCAACGCAGAAGTTGGCAACTACACTAACAAAAACCAAGTTAACCTTAGTACTGTTAGTGTGCCAGACGATAGGTTGAAACCATTGCAAGATGTTTTTGAGTCCAAAGAGACTATTCCGGCTACAATTGATTACATTGATAGAGGAATAACTTCTCCTCATGCCATAAACCCTAACATGGAGAACGCTCAACAGACTTCTTTAGATGCTGAAGTATTAGGAGAACTCCGAACAGTTGACGCACTCGCTCATGTTGTTAGACTTTTTGAAGATGACACTGTACCTCACGTTGATGGAAACGTAGACGGAATCCGAGATATTGAGACTGTGGATTTAGAGTTCATCTTCGCTGACCTACAGATCATAGAAGGACGACTCAGTAGACTTGAAAAATTACTGAAGAATGAGAAAACACCAGAACACCTTAACGAATATCGTGTATTAGAACAGTTTCAAACAACATTGAAAAATGGCAAACCCTTGCGCTCCCTAACCCTATCTGATCAGGATGAGATGTTAATTCGCGGATACGGTTTCTTAACATTAAAGCCTATCCTCATAGTCCTTAATATTAGTGAGACTCAGTTGCATAAGGTCGATGAAACGCGGAATCGGTTTAGAGAATTAGGCAAATATCCAAAGACTGCCATTATCGTCCTCGCTGCACAATTAGAAATGGAAATTGCACAACTCGACCAAGAAGATGCGGAAGTCTTTATGATTGAGATGGGATTAAAGGAATCCGCTTTGGAAAGGTTCATACAAATATCGTATAGATTGATGGGGTTGATAACCTTCTTCACAGGCGGACCAAAAGAGGTAAGAGCAAGAACGTTACGTGATGGTCAGACTGCAGTTGAAGCCGCAGGTGAAATCCATACAGACTTTGAACGCGGATTCGTCAGATCTGAATGCATAAATTGGAAAGATTTGGTTACTTGTGGCAGCTATTCAGAAGCACGAAACAAAGGAGTGTTGAGAGTTGAAGGAAAGTCCTATGAAGTTCAGGAAGGGGATGTATTGAATATCTTGGCAAATCCATAAAACCGTTCGTAGGGGCGGGGTCTCCCCGCCCGTATTTTATGGATGTCTGCTATGTAACGTATGATTCTCCAAACTTGATATCGCTCCCATCATCTGCACACCCATCTCCTGATACATCTCGCGCTTTATTTCTGACTCAACGATATGCGAGAAATCGATCGGTTTTCCAAACGTAACTGAGAGCTTCGCTCTGCGAATCCGTTTACTACCCCGCGGCATCATCTTTTCAGCACCTTTATGATATACTGGGATTGTCGGCACATTAGCACGGTGTGCTATAAAGCAGGCACCGTCGTGTGCTTTCCCTAAATTACCATCGAAACTCCGAGTACCCTCAGGGAAAATTAATGCAGCATTGCCTTTCTTCAACAACGTAATCGTTCTACGTAAGGCACCTAAATCCGGTCTGCCTCGGTTAACAGGATATGCGTTAAAAACAGAAATGAGCGGTCCCAATAATGGAACATTGAAAACATTGCTACGCGCCATAAAATGAATCTCACGATTAGCAGCAGAACCTACTATCACAGGATCCAATAGACTTATATGGTTAGAGACTAACAATACCCCTCCTTCACGAGGTATGTTCTCAACACCATGTGTCTCAATATGTCCCATTACCTTACAAAAAAGATATGTTATTCTATGTGCCCACCGATATATTTGGCGGGGTGACCAGAATTGATTGTTGGTATACCACATGTATAATCTGTTTTAATGGAAAACTTCAAACCTTTCTTGAGATTACCTAACGATTCAAAATCTAATCTGCAACTATTCCAACAATGAAGTCAACAACCTCATCAATTGATTTTCCTGTCGTATCAACCTGTATTGCATCTTCCGCAGCACGGAGTGGACTATGTTCACGCGATGTATCCTTTTCATCACGCGTTCTAATCTCATCTTCAACGGAATCCAGAGTGGTGTCAACATTCTGAGATTGTAGTTCAGTAAACCTACGTTTAGCTCTCTCTTGTACAGAAGCATCAAGGTAGATTTTAAAATCAGCATGCGGAAATACAACTGTTGTTAAGTCTCTCCCTTCAGCAATTATACCCCCACCTGCTCCAATTTTCTGTTGATGTCTGACAATCTCTTTCCGTATTTCAGGAACTTTTGCAATATCCGCAACTAACCGATTTACTTCAGGTGTGCGTATCTGATCAGAAATATTAGACGAATTGAGGAAAATCTTCTTCCCATTATCATCGAATGCAATTTCACATGCTTTTACCAGTTCAATGAGTTTGTCAATGTTCGTCTGCGTCTTATGTTGGATTGCAAGCACTGTTACTGCTCTATACATTGCTCCTGAATCAAGGTAGAGCAACCCGAGTTTTTCGGCAACCCGGCGTGCAACAGTACTTTTCCCAGAACCTGCTGGCCCATCCATAGCAATTGTCACCCGTTCTCCTAACTTATCCATCTATTCTCTTAGATTTCTCTGTTTTATTACTATTTCCTGTGCTTCAGTAAGAACCCTTTCAATCTCTGAATGATTCTCTGCTTCTAACAAAGTCCTGAATTAGTTTATGTTTTCAACTAA
>VXOP01000260.1 GCA_009839975.1 Candidatus Poribacteria bacterium | reverse complement strand
GGGTTTATCAATGATGAAAATATGCAAGGATTTAGTTTGCCTAATGTTAGAACAGAAAATGAAAATCTGCTTAGTTGTGCTGATAGGTTTCTGCTTGATAGTTGGATTGCCGGATGATGGACATGCACAGAACCAGGGACAAATGGAAGTTACTGAACGGGATGAAGAAACGGGAGAACCGCTTCGGTTTACATTCAACTTTACAAGTCAAGATATGAAAAGGGTACTTGAATGGTTATCCCGAGAAACCGATTTAACCATTATCGCCAACGAAAGTGATATTTCAGGCAAACCGTTTGCTTTGATAAACCTGAACAATGTTACACTTGATGAAGTGGTAGAGAAGATTAAGACCGCTCTGGCACAATACAACCTAACATTTGTCCGGGTTGATAGCACGTTGCTTGTAACAACCTTTGAGAAAGCAACTGCAATGAATGTTCCAGTAAAGGTCATTGAAGCTAATCCAGAATTAGTGGAAATGACTGATGAGATTCAGACCTATATCATCCAACTTCAAAATGCTGTTGCTACTGAACAAGTCAATGCTTTGAAACCTTTGTTAAATAGACAAGCGAATATTTATGCGGATGCTATGACAAACGCTTTGGTCATAACGGATGTATCCTCAACTGTCCGGAGAGCCGTTACCATATTACAGTTCGCGGATGCGGGGGATCCTTCACCTTTAAAAATCGCTATTATGCCATTAGCGTATGCAGATGCGACATCAATAGAGAGTACAATGGATGACCTGTTTGAGGAAAATGATGATGAAGAAGATATAAAAACAGGGGTTCCAATAGGTGTCAATGCAGAAGAGGTTAAACAGGCGTTGGAAGAAGGATTAGGGATAGATATTGCTGAAGGTTATATTAAGGTGTTTGCAGATGAAAACTCAAACTCTGTTATTATAAAAGCATCTGAGGATAACCTCGTTATTGTTCAAGAAATAATTCGTCACCTTGATACCGCACCTGAACTGAGTACAGAAATCAAAACCTATCGCCTTCAATATGCTTCAGCAGAAGATGTTGCGACAACGCTTGAAGAACTCATCACAGGTGAGAATATACGTAACGGTAGAAGGTCTTTTGACAGGGAAGATATTTTGCAAATGCTGACCTATAGACGGGACAGGAGGAATCCTGAAAATATCTTCCAAGGCATTGTCGGTTTAGTCAACATCACAAGGGATGACCGTTTAAACCTTGTCATTGTTTCGTCAGACTCGCGTAATTTTGTGCTCATAGATAAGATTATAAACGAATTGGATCAGGAACAGTCCCAGCAAGAATATAGGAAGTATGTGCTAAAAAATGCTAACGCTGAAGGCCTCAAGTCCCTTTTAGATGACCTATTCGAAGCGGGTGCCGGTAATGACGATGATCGTCCTTGGTGGGATAGAGGTAGAGATGATTCTTCATCTGAAGGTGGATTTGGTGTACAAGGTCAAGTAAATATTGTTTTTGATGCAAGGTTGAATGCACTTATCATCTCAACTGCTACACAGAATTTTGATATGATAGACGGTCTTATTGAAGAACTTGATGTTAGCATGCCTGAACAGGAGTGGGGAACCAAGATATTTCGTTTAAAATATGCGGATGCGGAAAACGTTGCAAATTTACTCAATTCCCATTATGGTGGCAGTGGCGGTGGTAGTACCCGTAGTCGCTGGGATGATGACTGGTGGTGGATTCGCAACCGAGGTCAGACATCTACCCAATCACAGACGCAAGGTTCTTTGGCAGGAAATGTATCCGCCGAACCTTTTGTAAATCTGAATGCTGTTATTGTATCAACAGGAACAAAACGAAACTTTGACATGATTGAAGCATTCATCAAACAGATTGACGTCCCTACACCAGAGGACCAGGTAGAGATTACAGAGACAATTCGTCTGGAATACGCCACAGCAGATGCAATTGCGACACTGCTTTCACAGGTGTGGCAGGATCAACAATCTGAGGAGGATGGTTTCAATTTTGGTAGGTTTTTCAGAGAACAATCCACTGCTGATGAACCAACAGATATTAATTCATTACACGGTAAAGTCACTGTCTTTGCTGACCCAGATACGAACTCGCTTGTTGTTACGACGCGACGTCGCTATATGGAACAGGTGAAACTCCTCATAAAACAGCTCGATTTTGTCAGAGGACAAGTTCGGATTGACATTAAGATCCTTGAAGTAACGCTTGATGAAGCAACTAAACTGGGTATTGAAGTTACTGCGAATGAAAGAAGGTTGGGGGGGCTCGAACTTGCACCAGATAATCCATTGATTGGTGAAGCAGATGCACAACTCGGTCTCACACAAGAAATATCTGGTTTCAATTACAGTCTGGTAACCAGAGAATACATGGCACTACTTCACACACTGATTCGTGAGAATAAAGTAAAGACATTGTCCACGCCTACAATTACGACCCGTGATAGTCGTCCTGCCACATGGAGCAGTGGTCGCAGAATTCCATATCTCCAGAGTGTTGACACGAACAGTATCCTTGGTGATACTGCAACGCAACCACTATTCAACTACGACTTTATTGATCCGCCCGTAGGTATCAATATCAGTCTGACACCATACATCGCAAAATCGCAAGCGGGAGAAGATGGGAAGCGGACAATTGGGTTAGATATAACAAACATCAGTGCAAGTAATTTTATTGAGTTCACTGATTTTAATGCCCCAATAACCGATGACAATAGTCTTAGTGTCTATATTGATGTAGAA
>VXOP01000322.1 GCA_009839975.1 Candidatus Poribacteria bacterium | reverse complement strand
GCATTTCTATTGACAGCAACGATATTAACAAACAGTTTCGCGCAAGACAACACACAGGCAGGTTTACCTGAAGGTGCAATTGCGCGCCTCGGTAAAGGCGGCATTAATATCATGCGGTTTTCACCGGATGGCACACACCTTGCAGTAGGAACGGATATTGGCGTATGGTTATACGATGTAGAAACTGGAAATGAAACGTATATCCCACGTATCAATGCATCACAACCGAAACCGTTTCATCCTGTTATTGATGGAGAAAAACCTGTTGCATTTACAGAGGGAGCTGGACAAGCCAATACATTGGCATTTTCACAAGATGGGAAGATTCTTGCAAGTGGCGGAATTCTAAACTCTAATACTCAATTGTGGTATATGGACACTAATACTATACATGCAATCACAGACATAGCATCTAACGATTTACAGGTGATTACATTCTCAGAAGATAATACAACACTTGTCATCTTGCATCGTAGTACAATCGTACATTGGGATATGAAAACCGGCGGTAAAGAGACTAAGCCGCTAGCTATTAGTGATAACGAGGGGTACGCGTCAGTAGTATTTTCACAAGACGGTAGCATGTTGGCAGGTGGAACTGAAGAAGGCAGAATCCATATATGGGATACAAAGACGGGTGAAGAACGTAAGCGTCTAATTGGACATGCAAACGTAGGTCCCTTAAGAAAAGAGTCTGTAATTGTTTGGGTATTGGCGTTCTCCCCAGATGGAAAAATGATTGCCAGTGGAAGTGAGGACAAAACAGTCCAGTTGTGGGATATAGAGAAAGATAAAAAACTTGCTACTTTGGAAGCACATGAAGGATGGATTACTGCTCTGGCATTCTCAGCAGATGGGAAAACACTTGCAAGTGGTGATGCTGATAAAGTCATTAAACTTTGGGATGTAGATACATGCAAAGAACGCGCGACCCTATTAGGTCATAAAAACACTATCAGTACTTTAACATTTGTCCCCGAAGGAAAATCGCAATATAGTGGTTGTCTCGCAAGTGGCAGCGACGATGGTACAATCCGATTCTGGGACTCAAAAAATGGAAAGGAACTTGTAACGTTGACAAGTGGACATACAGAGTCCGTGAAAGCAGTTGCGTTTTCTGAAGATGACCTTAACCTTACAGTAGCTGCGGCTAACAGCACCGTCGGTGTATGGAGTCTACAGACTAAGCATGAGATTGACACCCTTGACAATCAACCCAGTGATAGAACAACTGTCGCGATATCAGCAGATTCTAAACGTTTCGTTTCTCAAGGTTTGTATGGGTTTCACATTCAGTCTCCTATTAGGAATAGAACCGATTATTACAATAGAAGTCGTAGCAGCATTCAACTATGGGACATAGGTAGTGAAAAAGAAGTTCCTGGTCCCTGGCAGAATGCTGGAAGCACGAATGCACTCACATTCTCACCTGACAATCACAATCTTGTTGCCTGTATTGATAAAGGTGTCTTTGCATGGAATATGAACACCGGTGCTGAGTTGTTCCACTTCAAATCGGTAGCACATTTCTCAAGTAGGTTGGTCTTTTCTCCCGATGGAAAACTCCTATCCAGAAACGGGGTCCACAGGAGAACTCAGGTCTGGGATATTACTGCACAACGCGAACTAAAACTACCCAATAATGAAGAGCATACTGCATTGGCATTTTCACCTGACAGTACGACCATTGCTCTGGGTAATATAAAAGGTATCATTCTATGGAACGTAACACCCATAGGTGTCCAAGAGAACGACAGGATTACGGATGATTCCCGAGCTTCTATCACCAGTGTCTTAGTATTCTCTCCAAATGGAGGAATCCTGCTTGATACGAAAGGATTTAATATTATATTGTGGGATACAAAGGGTATCAACTTAGGAACCCTCCTATCTGGACATACGGAGACAATCACTACTCTGGTATTTTCACATGATGGTAAGACTCTTGCAAGTGGGAGCGATGACGGCACAGTATTGTTATGGGATTGGGAAAAAGTTTCAGCAAAGCGTAAGACAGGACAGGAATGATCCGGTGAAGCTTGACATTAATTTACAGGATTAACTTATTTTGTGTAGCATAAAAACCACTTCAGCTGCTATCATATAGTAACTTTGGAATTTAACGGAGGCAACGATGAATGCTATTTTAAGCCTTTTGTGCAGTCCGAAACGTAAAGAATTGATCGTAGAGGTGCGGAATATCTTACTATTTTTTATCTGTCTTATTCTGCTTGTAACCGTAGACAATCTGATTGCTGACCGTGTCAATAAGAATTGGCACCCTACTTTGGGAATCGTTTTTGGAGTGTGTACCGTTGCTTGTTTAGGTGGTCTCATAGGGTTCCCATCACTTAAAAAAATAAGAACTATGGAGGCAATAGGCACGAAGAGAATACTATGGATCTTTGGGAGAGTGCTTACAATTCTCGGATTAACAGTTGTACTACTCCACGATTCGATCGTATTAATAAATGTTTTGCCGTTAAATACTGTTAGAGTTTTTTCTATTATAGGTGGAATTGTGTTGTCAATCGGTTGTATTCTTTCACTGGTTGAAGAATACGTCAAATAGTGTTGATGAGTGATACCATCTGTTAACTAAGGCGATGCTTTTCATTTCTTCCATCTCCATTTTCAAAAACCTTCCTTCAAATCTCCATTTTTCTTCAAAATATGCAATTCTACGACACAAAATCGCGTCTATACGAATCAGAAGACCAATATGCGTATTGAGGTTTCAGATGAATATAATGATACTGAAC
>VXOP01000379.1 GCA_009839975.1 Candidatus Poribacteria bacterium | reverse complement strand
GTTGGTAGTATCCTCTTCAAGTTTTTGTTCGAAATGCGTTCTCAATTCCTCAAGTTTATCTCTTTTTTTATAGGCATCTATCAAGATTTTACGCATGTCATCACCATCGAATATGATTGTAATCCCATCTAAATTGTATGCCGCTGAGATGATTTCGGATTTGTCCTGTTTTGATGCTTCATCCTTGTAGAATGCTAAAGCTAAGTCTTTTCTATTTTGTTTCAGGTATGCCTTGAGCAATTGAATAGACAGTGGACTTCGCTCATAAGATTCTTTTGCCATTTCAATGGCTTTTTCAAAATCAACAACAGCTTTTTTTAAATCCCCCATATTGTAAAAGTATCGTGCCCGTAGTTTATGCATTTCCAATGTGAGTGTGCCTTCTGCTTCAGCTTTCTGGAACATCTCTTCAAAATTTCCCTGATAACGATAGAGGTCGTGCAATTGCAGTTCAATGTTTCCTTGATACATTTTTTCGGTATTTGTGATGGCGTTCTTCAATGCAGTTTCGGCAGCTGTAATGTCCTCGTTGACAAAATAGTGTTCTGCGAGTCTGAGATAGACTTTTTTGTTACCGTGTTCGTATACAGATGCTTTTTTGTAATTCTCAATAGCTGCAGCTTCATTCCCTTCTTTCTCATAAAGTGTTGCCAGTTTTATATAAAATTCAAAATCATCAGGCACTGCTTTCACTATTCGTTCGTAGAGTTCTATTGCTTCCTCTATCTTGTTTTGCTTCACTAACGCCTCTGCCTTTCTGACAAATTCTTGTGCTAACGCGCGATTAGTGTCGGTGTCTTGTGCCTCAATGTCAGTTATGAAAATAAAAGCCGTGATTAACAAGAGAATGATAAAAAAGACAGACGATTTATATCGTGCCATTGATGTATATCTCCTCAGATTTTAAACGCATCAAGGTGCGACAGATTTATGGAGAAAACTCTCTGAATTGGGAAAGTCAATAACCCTCTTTGACGTTGAAGACGGCACACGGAGTGTGCCTGCTACTTTTAAGAACGTTTATGAGAATGGATTCTTTATGTACACCCCTCAATTATCTTTTGCGTCGTTAATTTTGACAATTGGTTTTCCGTCAGCATCGGTAATGCGTAGATAGAATCCCCATGCTATTTCTTCATTACAAACCTTCACAAGGATGGTGTTTTTACCTGCCTTCAGCGTTACCGGTATGGTGTTTCTGTCAAGTATTGCTTGCTGAGCGGCGGCATCCGCGAATACCTTTTTGCCATTTAGCCATATTTTTCCTTGGTCATCACTACTAAATCGGAAAAACACTTCTCGCTTATCAGGAGACGTTACGGTGGCATAAGCGTAGGAAACACGCCAATTGATGTTATGACCGAGATCAATAAATCCGTCCAAAACATCATCGTTAAGTTTTTTCCAATTGATCTGCTCATCTACGCCTTCATATTTTTCAGTTAGGTCAATCTCTCCAGTATCTTCCGGTATGTACTCCATATCATATCCGATTCCCGCAGTATTGTCAAATGGCCCGAGGATTAGCCATGCCTTCTCATGAACGATCCCGGTTTGTAGTAACTGTTCCATTGCTTTGTCGGACATGTCATTTTTGCTATAGTAACCAGCAAGACCGATGCGACTTTTCAGAAGGATACTAAATAAAGTCTGCAATACGAAATCCTCATCGGAATTCTCTGCGTCAGTAATAGCGTTAGCGCAGAGTTTATTAGCTAAGACGTATAACTCATTCTTAAGACAGATGGTGGCAAGTGCACCGAGAAATGACCCGTCTGATCCCGGTCCGTAAAATGGCAGCATAGCTTCCGCTTGTTTGAACAACTTTTGTGCCATATCAGGTTGGTTGCTTATCTCAAAGGCAATGGCAGCGAGATAAAAGCTGCGGACATTGCTCTCTTCCACTTCGCAAAGTGCGTGGTACGTCTTTGCGGCTTTCTGATAATCGTTGACAATCCAATAAATCTCAGCAAGCATTTCAATGACAGCAGGATTGTCAACGTCTTTCTCAAGTTTCCTTTCGAAAATGTTCCTTAATTCATCAAGTTTCCCTCGATTCTTATAGGCATCAATCAAGGTCTTGCGTGTGTCATCACCACCGAATTTGATTTCTATAGAAGAAGGACCGTAAAGCATTGAAGCTCTTGTTAATCTTTGATTTGAACGCTTTTTTTGATACTTGACTTCATATTCATAGAGTTCTAATGCCAAGTCCATTCTGTCCTGTTCTATGTATATATTGAGTAATTCATTAGCAATTTTTTCACGTTCATGGTAACTATTGGTCATTACGAGTGATATTTTAAAATAAGCAGCAGACTTTTCCAATTCACCAGTATTGCGAAAGTGTTGTGCCCGTTCTTCTGAATTTGACATCTCATAGGAGAGCGGCATGCCTTCAGCTTCAGTCTTTTGTAACACTTCTACTAAATTCGCCTGATAAAGATAAAGTCTGATCAACTGCAGTTCAATATCTCGCCGTTCGAATTCCGATGGTGTGTATAACAACGCATTTTTCAGTATTTTTTCAGCAGCTGCTATGTCCTCATTAAGAATATAATGTACAGCAAGTTTGAGATAGGTTTGTATTTTTACATCACCGGGTGTCAATTCAATTGCCTTTTCATAATTGGTGATGGCAACATCCACGTTCCCTTGTGTTTCATGTATGCTTGCGAGTCGTTCGTAATGGACACCAACTTCCGGCTCCGTTTGAACATAAGTCTGTGCAAGTTCAAGTGCCTCATTGGCTTTGTTAGCATTCTGTAAGC
>VXOP01000023.1 GCA_009839975.1 Candidatus Poribacteria bacterium | reverse complement strand
GTCATATTGTCACGCATTGTTCTGAGCATCCTATTCATCTTCCTCACCGGGCCAACCTTTTATACCGTAAGCACCTGCCTTGAGAACCTTTAGAGCTAATAAAGCGCATTTTACACGGACAGGTCCTAAAGGTATACCGATCATATCCATAATGTCATCTCTTGTGATCTGCTTAATTTCTGTGAGAGATTTACCTTCTATTTTTTCGGTTAGCATAGAGGCAGCGGCTAAACTGATGGTGCATCCGTGGCCAGAAAAGCGCACCTCTTTAATAATGTCATTCTCAACAAGTAGGTCCATCCGAATCCTATCTCCGCAGAGTGGATTGTCCTCTTCGTGTGAGATATCGGGGTTCGGAAGCGTTCCGTAGTTGCTTGGATTTTCGTAATGGTCCAATAGTTCTTCCTGATATATGTTCATTAATTTCTCCGGGTCATGAGTGTCTGTGCTTTTTGCAGTCCTTCACATAACCTGTCTACATCTTCAATTGTGTTGTATAGATAAAAACTCGCGCGGACAGTAGCGATAACATCTAATTTTTTCATCAAGGGTTGCGCGCAGTGATGTCCTGCACGGATAGCAACATTATGCGTATCCAAAATGCCTGCAACATCATGGGGATGTATCCCCTCAATATTGAAGGAGACAACGCCTGATTTCTGATGCGGTGCTGGTCCATATATAGTAATGCCTTCAATTTCTTGTAGGCGTTCATGTGCATATTTAAGGAGTTCCTGTTCATGCACATGAATTGATGCTAATCCCGCTTGTGTGAGGTAATCTACGGTAGCACCGAGTCCGATTGCTTCTGCGATGCTTGGTGTACCTGCCTCAAATTTTGCGGGGACATCAGCATAAGTTGAAATATCGCGTTCGACAGAGCGAATCATTGAGCCACCGCCGAGGAATGGTGGCATCTCCTCAAGTAATTCAGATTTACCGTATAGGACACCGACACCTGTTGGTCCACACATCTTATGTCCAGAAAATGCCAGAAAATCACAATCAAATTGTTGCACATCTACATGGAAATGTGGCACAGATTGTGCTGCATCGACCAAGACTTTTGCCCCGGCTGCATGGGCAGCTTCAACAACTGACTGAATCGGGTTGATTGTACCGAGAACATTCGAGACATGTGTGATCGCGATGAGTTTCGTTTTTTCAGAGAGTAGGTCATGGAGTTGTGTGAAATCCAGTAACCCTTGCTCTGTTATCTCCAAATACCGAAGATTTGCGCCGGTCCGTTGTGCTAACATCTGCCATGGTACGAGGTTGCTATGATGTTCAAGTTCAGTGAGAACGATTTCATCATCCTGCTGAATATTGACACTCCCCCAACTATATGCAACGAGATTGATGGATTCTGTCGTATTTCGTGTGAAGACGACTTGGGTTGTTCGTGGTGCGTTAATAAGTCGTGCAACTTTCTGTCGTGCTTTCTCATACTGGTCTGTTGCTTCCTCTGATATTCGATAGATGCCGCGATGGATATTAGAACGGTAGGTATCATAATATGCGTCCATTGCATCAACGACTGGCCGCGGCGTTTGGGTTGATGCGGCACTATCAAGGAATGCCAAAGGTGGTGTTTCTGCAAAGATTGGGAAATCTTCGCGTATTGCTTGGACATCAAGTGGACGGTAGTCGGAGGTATAGTCTGTTTTCTGTGTCATATTATATTCCAAAGGATTTATTTTTCATTTTGTTGATTTGCAAGTTCTTTGCGGAGTCGTTCTATTTCTGTCCTTAATTCATGTCGACGCATTGCTTGTGCTATTGCTTTTTCTGCTACTATCTGTTGCCGTCTTGCTTCTTTCAGCCATGGTGTTTCTACTTCACTAAACCTAATTAATCCCATTTTAAGATGGTGATTTTCCATAGAAGTTGCAATTGGTGTGCCATCAGGTAGATATGGACGTAGAAGTCTAACGTGCGAATCATATTGGTTCTCCCATCGAAACCAGAGATTTAACGCTTCACTGAACAGTCCACCTTGTGTGTGCTGTGTAATTTCTGCAATGTCTCCGGTTGGACTTCGCCGCCATCCACGAAATACAGGCGGTCGCTCCATCTCAGGCTGATGAACAAAGTATTCTTGAACACCTATTTCATTCAGATATAACGTAACCATTTCATGCTGATCTTTATGTTCAGTTTCATCAGTGAGAAATTGGATAACAGCAATAGGCACTGCACCTTCCGCCCACGTATAGAAACTGCGGCGTAAGGGATATTTCTGAACACCAACAGCGATGTAGATATCAGGAGCAACACGTTTTGTGATGTCCCCTTCACAATAATAGATAAAACTATCAACACCAATAAGTACCAACTTGTTGATTTCAAAGTAGCCTTCGAGTTGAAGGTATGTCGTGGTTATCTGCACACCGTGAAATCCTGTGGCAGCCATCGGCTCATCATCTTCACCTGGATATCCTTCAAGACGGGAGGTCGTTTTGCCAGTTGCTTTTGGAAAGATTGGCATGTATTTTCGCTGTTTGATTTCAAAATCTGTTATGGTATTCAAGGTTTCTCCGTAATGATGGATTAAAAATGGACTTTCAATCTTTATCAACAAGTTCTACTTTCAGGTCAATTTCTAATTCCTCAGCAATTCGTTCAAGCTTTCTTTTTTTGCTTTTTGTCATCATGCCCGTCGCAATGTAGTATTCACCAAGTTGGTGCTGTTTACGTTTGGAGTCTTTAGAAGTTGAAATTAGCGGGATAGTATTTTGAATTAAACCAAGACCTTTTACCCTCTCTATTCCTATCTTCTCAATGACATCAACAAATGTATCTATCCCCTGCCCAGG
>VXOP01000137.1 GCA_009839975.1 Candidatus Poribacteria bacterium | reverse complement strand
TTCTGATTCCGATTAATTGTTATTGGGTTATTGAGATGGAAGTTATTCGTTATTCGGGACATCCTGTAACGATTTCACTCTTTTTTAATGTCATATTTAGTCTTTTAGTTGTGATTAGTTTCAACGAGTTGCTGAAGCGTTTTATACCGCGTTTAGCGTTAATCCAAAGTGAGTTGGTCATTGTCTATTTGATGCTTTCTATCGCTTCGGGGATTACTGGTCACGATATGCTTGAAATTTTGGTTCCAATGTTAGGACATGCTTTCCGCTTTGTTACCCCCGAGAATGAATGGCAACAGTTATTTCTACCTTTTCTTCCAGAATGGCTGACAGTGAGCAATGACAGGCTTCTGCAAGGGTATTATGAAGGGGATCTCCCTCTTTATACATTGGATACATTGTTTGGATGGACAACACCTATATTGTGGTGGACATCCTTTATTACCGTGTTGGTTTTCGGTATGCTCTGCATTAATATAATAATCAGAAAGCAGTGGATAGAATATGAGAAATTGAGTTATCCCATCATACAGTTGCCACTTCAGATGACAGAAACGCACAACAATCGCTTTTTCAAAAACAGGTTAATGTGGATCGGTTTTGGGATTGCTGGTGGTCTGGCACTATGGAACGGTATGAGTTACCTATATCCTTTTTTACCTGAACTACCTACCCGCAATAGGAGTTATACTGTATTCACGGAAAGTCCCTGGAATGCTATGGGGAGAATACCTTTTTCACTCTATCCGTTTGCGATTGGTCTTGGTTTTTTCATACCGCTGGATCTATCCTTTTCTTGCTGGTTTTTCTTTTGGTATTGGCGAATTTTGCGCGTTGTTGGTGCAATGTTTGGCTTTCGTAGTTTGCCAGGGTTTCCCTATATGAACGAACAAGCATCTGGTGGATACCTCGCGTTGTGTGTCTTAGCGTTGTGGACTAGTCGTAGACATCTCATGCAGGTGGGACGTCTACTTTTCATTAAGGACAATTCTGCAGAGCGTAGTGATATTCCGGTTTCCTACCGTTTTGCGGTTATTGGACTCATTGCTGTATTGGGGTTCCTGGTTATGTTTTCCTATTATGGTGGCGCGAACATAGGCATTATGATCGCCTTTTTTGTGATTTATTATATGATTTCCATCGCTATTACGCGTATGCGTGCAGAATTAGGTACGCCTGTGCATGATTTACACTATTCTGGTCCAGACCAGATTTTGACACGTACAGTTGGAACACGTCGGTTGGGTAGAGGCAATCTTGTTATGTTTTCAATGTTCTGGTTCATCAACCGTGCCTATCGTAGTCATCCAATGCCGCATCAATTAGAAGGATTTAAAATAATAGAGCGAACAAACATGACGATGCATCGTATTATATTCGCGCTTATGTTTGCTACGGTCTTAGGTTCACTTGCAGGTTTCTGGTCTTTAATCGATAGAGGCTATCAGTTAGGAATGGAAACTCGTGCGGCGTCTCCATCCCTAACGGCATTCGGTATAGAACCGTACCGTCGTCTAACAGGTTGGCTTCAAACCCCCACCGATACGCTAATACCTGAAAGCAGTTTTATGGGTCTCGGTATTCTACAAACAACTATACTTATGCTATTTAGAATGCGTTTTGTATGGTGGCCTTTTCACCCAGCAGGATTTGCTATATCCACAAGTTGGGGAATGAACGTTACCTGGGGTTGTCTATTTATGAGTTGGTTGATTAAGTTGATCATTCTCAAGTATGGTGGACCTGTGAAATACCGAATGATTGCTCCATTGTTCTTAGGTTTAATTCTCGGTGAGTTTACCATCGGCAGCACATGGACTATCGTCGGTATTATTGCAGGAGTTCCAACTTACGGGTTCTGGGTCTAATGTCCATCTCGTCTTGGATTTATGGCTAAATTCAGCGGCAGTAACAATAGAATCAAACTACATAAAGAGGTTACAACCCATTCTTCTCGCAACGGTACAATTCCAAGAAGTTCATGTAAAGGTTCTACGTACATGACACCTAGATGAAGTCCGATGATACCAATCAGAATGAAGAAAAGACGTATGTTTGCGAACATTCTTTTGAATAGAGATTCCCATGGATAACGTGTGCACTGGAAATAGGAAGCCACTTGTGCAAAAATGAGTGTCGTACATGCTGCGGTTTGTGCTACTTCTATACTGGAATCGGTCGCAAAAGTCGTCAAAACTAAAAAATGGATAATCGTCATCAGACTGATAACAACACTACGGCATACCACATCAAGTACTGCAGTTTTTGGTAGTAGCAGCACCGCACGACCAGGCCGTTGTTGTTTTTCATTGAGATATAGCTTTTCAAAACCTAATCCCAATGCCGGAAGCATTGTCGTTAAGAATTGAACCCAGATAACCTGTGTTATTGTCAATGGCATTTCTTCGAATTCAAATGCTACAAAGAGTACTAATCCAAAAATGACGGTTAGAAACTGTGAGAGTGTGCAGGATAAACACCATCGGAGTGATCCGGAAAGGTTCTGATATGCTTCACGGGCAAAAAGTAGACAGTCTTTAACGGCCTTAAAACCTTTTTCAACTATGAGACAATCCGCATGTTCTAAGGCGAAATGTGATGCATATCGTGTATCTGCAAAAGCGAGATCCGCTGTAATCATAGCCCGTTGGTCATTCACATCTCGTCCTAAAAATCCTACCGAATGATTGTGTCGTTTTAGACTTAGAACAATATTCCGCCTTTGTTCTTGGGTGGGTTGCGAATACGCATTCCAATTTGGGACTTCTTTATCAAACTCCTGTGTAGAAAGTTTCATCAGTTCTTCTCTTGTCCCGACTGCATTTCGGGAGTGAATAAGTCCTAATTCTCTGGCTAAATCGGTAGTAGACTGTTCATCGCTGTCACTGATTAATATAACCTTCAGGCCTGTATCTGTGAAAGCCTTAATTGCCTCTCTTATCTCTTCGTCATCATTTGCAGAAAAACCGATAAACCCTAAGAAAGTTGACATTCTTTGCACTTCTGGTGGTGTCAGAGGAACTTCAGAATGTACGGATGCTACACCGTAGACAGTATTTCTTGAATTCTGCATGTAATTTAGAATTTCATTACTCACTTCATACTGGTCATTGCTGAATTCCTTTAGTTCTGTGTTGACGAGAATGTAGTCGCATGCCTCAAGCACATTGCGTGCATCACCAAATAAGATATTAAGGTACTCATTTTCGGCAGATTGAAATACATGCAGTTCATATCCGAAGTTTGAAGTCCAAGGATATTCAGCAACAAGTTCCATTTTAGATTGAAGTTCAGTCAATTCATACCCAAGCTGTTTCATTGTTTCTTTGATGACTTGCTGATGTGCATGATCAATATCATATCTATCGTAGTATCTTTCACCTGAAGTGCCTAAACCAGCAGTCAACACAAGACCGGGAGCACCTTGAGGTACTTGGAATCGCGGTGAAATACTGTTGACTCTTGTGCTTTTTTCTTCTTTTGGCAGCGTGTCAAGTGTTTTTAGCCAACTTTCCCATACAGGTCGATTCACAAGCTGCTCATCAACGTAAATATTAGATATAGTGAGTGCTTTTCTACTGGCAATACCTTTCTCGTCCGAACAAAAGGCAGTCAGTCGATTCAACCTTTCAAGGAATTGGCGGTTTCTTAGAACTACTCCTATTTTTAGTAAACCTGCAACTTTTTGCGTAAGAATCGCATTTAGTAGCAATAATAGATCATGAGGGGTTGCCGCAATAGCAAAGAGTAATGCGAATTGTACAAACACTTGCCAATCAATTGCGTTAGTTTGCTGTGATTCATTCCACCACAAGATAGCAACGGCTATACCACCAACGACTATACCTGCGATTCTTAGTATATCAACAAAGAATTTGATTTGATTTTCTGCAACAGTCATCTCATTCGGCATGGTTCTTGTGCTTCTATCATGCTGATACATTTCCAACTGCTTCCCTATCCTTACCACAATCGCCTGTCCCATTCCGCTATCTACATAAGTTCCTCCAAAAACCATATTTGTCTGTTTTTCAGGTGTTAGTCCGGCTTCCTCTAAATCATTGTCAGACTTTTGCGCAGAACCGCTACTACCGAAGAGTGCTGATTCGTTAACTGTCAGCCCTTCAGATTGTACTATTCTCGCATCTGCGGGTATGAAGTTACCAGGTTTCAGCAGCAGGAGATCACCAGGCACGATTTCGGTTGGGGAACACTTCTCTTGCTTGCCTTGGCGAATTACTGACACAGTAACATTAAAATGTGTGTTACATTGGTTCTGTTTTTTTCGCAAGTTGATTGCAACGAAAATTGACCAAGATAGTGTGATTATAAAGACACTACCGATAAACAGAACGCTTGGTATTTTCAGCGTGTCGTCATCAGTTAAAGCAAAGATTACTGCTGTAGCAATCAATAGTAGCAATTTCCAATTAAGCACCTGTTCAAAGAACAGTCCGATTTCTGATTTCACCATTTTAGACTTGTGTTCATTCGTACCATGCCGTTCTCTTGCATCAATTATATTTGCATGGCTCAGACCGTTCTCAAGGTCGGTATTAAAATGGTTCAGCAGGAAAGAGATACTTTCTGCATAGAAATTAGACATAAGTATTCCTAGCGTCCTAAATTATAGTACATAATCAAATCGAGGTTTATTACCATAGTCGGGAATCGGCCAGAATTATGTTAACTGGCCTCCTACTATCGGTTTTCTTCGTTATGAGTCCAAACACGTGCTCCTTCTTGGTCCGCACGTATCACCTTTATCTGACATGAAATATTGTGTCTCATAAAGGCAGCTTTCATCTGTGTACCAACTATTTCCATATTATTCAAACAGAAGGCAGCGATAGTGGGTCCTGCCCCACTTAAAGTAATACTAAGTGCCCCAGCATCTGATGCAGCGTGAACAACTTCATCAAATCCTGGAATTAGATTACTACGGTATGGTTGATGGAGCACATCCGTCATAGATAAGGATAACATGTCTAACTTTCCCGTAGCGATACTGGCAACGAGTAATGAGCATCTACTAATATTGTAGATAGCATCTGAGAATTTTACTGTGTCTGGTAGAATGTCTCTTGCTTCCTGCGTAGATAGTGTGAATTCAGGAATTGCCAACACTATGTGAAGCGCGGGATCACAATTTAGCTTAATCGTATGAATGCTGTTTCCGTCCTGCGCAGAAATGACCATGCCACCGTAAAGAGAAGCAGCAACATTGTCGGGGTGTCCTTCTATCTCTGATGCGATATTGAGAATGTCTGACAGCGAGAATGGCGCATCACATAATTCATTTGCAGTGAGTAATCCGCCAAGTATAGCAGTTCCGCTGCCACCTAACCCGCGAATAGCAGGAATTCCGTTTTCTATACGTAGTCTCATCCCCTTCGGTTGCGGTATACCACTACGTTGGAAAATCGTCTCAACAGCTTTAAACCCACTATGTTCTGGCGTACTTGGAATCTTTTCAGAGTCAACCCCGGTTACGACAACTTCTGTATCTTCACCTGTTATTTCCAAGGTGACAGTACTGTAAAGTTGTAATGCGAGTCCTAACACATCAAACCCAGGCCCCAGGTTTGTGGTGCTGGCAGGTATACGCGCTGTTGCTTTACAAGACATACGAAGAACTACCTATATTCACTATAACTTATCAATTGCTGTCTCAATACGTTCTAATGCATTTTCAATATTTTCCAACGAATTCGCATAAGAAAGTCGCAGGTAACCGTCTCCGAATTTACCAAAAGCTGTACCGGGTAATAGTGCAACGCCAACTTCATCCATCAGATAATCAGCCATTTCTTCGCAAGAAAGTGGGAGCTCTGTTACGTTAGGAAAAACGTAAAATGAACCGAGAGGTTTAACACATTTTATGCCATTAATTGCATTTAGTCCATCTACGATGACATCGCGCCGTTTTTGGAATTCGTTTACCATCTGCGTGACAAAAGTTTGAG
Source organism: Candidatus Poribacteria bacterium (assembly GCA_009839975.1). GTDB lineage: Bacteria > Poribacteria > WGA-4E > WGA-4E > WGA-3G > MSPOR6. The sequence goes on along the minus strand of VXOP01000137.1, from coordinate 19,864 downwards.
GACCCGTTAGTGCTTCTATTCCTGCAATCTGTGTGAATGTTGCCGTACAAGAGTTTGAATTGATCGTCAGACGGGTGATTTTATCAGCGATTTCGCGTGGTGCGACACCATAGCCGAGACGCCATCCTGTCATAGCATAGGTTTTTGAATGTCCATCAATTAGAATCGTCTGTTCTTTCATCCCGGGTAAACTGAGGATGCTTTGATGTGTTCCTTCGTATAGAAGTCTTGAATAGACTTCATCTGTAAGGATGTAAAAGCGATGTTGCTGTGCGAGTTCTGCTATCGCTGTAAGGTCTGATGCGGTCAAGGTTCCACCCGTTGGATTCTGCGGGGAGTTAAGTATCAGCAGTTTTGTGCGGTCAGTGATAGAGTCAACTAAATCCTCAATGCGAAATCGAAAATCTACTTCTTCACGTAATGGTAACGGAATAGCTTTTCCGCCGATAAAATCGATAACGGATTCATAGACAGGGAATCCTGGTTCAGGATAGATCACCTCATCTCCATCATCTACTAATGCTAAGATAGTGAAAAAGATTATCGGTTTGGCACCGGGTGTGACTGTCACTTCATCAGGATGGATATTAATTTTTCGGGTTTCAGAAATGTGTTGTGCAACGACCTCACGAAATTCAGGTAGTCCTGCGGAGGGACAATAACCTGTATGACCGTCTTTCATTGCCTTGAATGCTGCTTCACAAACATTCATCGGGGTTGTGAAGTCTGGTTGACCAATCTCTAAATGGATAATATCTTTCCCTTGTGCTTCTAAGCTTTTTGCTTTTGCCAACACTTCAAAAGCAGATTCTGTTCCCAACCTACTCATGCGGTTGGCGAAAGTATGGCTATTCAAAACATGCCTCCTCTATATGATTGCGGAACTGTAACATACATTATTATGGTTATTTAACTTTTAAGATGAGACCGCGTGCCCCTACGATCCAAACGTTATCCTTATCAAGCACAAAGACTCTAATCATTTTTTCTTTACTAATTTTTTCTCCTATCTCTTCTAATTCCCATTTCTTACCCCCGTTGTTTGTGCTAAGAATGACACCGACTCCAAGGTCTCCCCCAACTGCCCATCCAGTATATTTATCAATGAATCTGACGCTTCTGAGGGTTTCAATAGTGCCACTGTCCTGTTCTCTCCATAGTTTTCCACCGTCTGTCGTGTGAAGAATCACCCCGTTTTCCCCTACTGTCCACCCTACAGAGTCATCAAGGAAAAAGATGTCTTCAAGGATATCCTCTTTTCCGGTTTCTTGTTTAATCCAAGTTTCTCCACCGTCCGTGGTCATTTGGATTATACTTTTCTGATTTTTTTCTTGTGGATTAACGCGTATGCCTACAACCCATCCTGTGTTCTCATCAATAAACTGTAGTGCACTAAACATACTCGCGGGATTATCACCTACGGCTCCGACAATACCTCCACTTAGGACGTTCCAAACGCGTCCTCCATTTTTTGTCTTAAGAATAGTGTCCGTTTCTCCGACGGCAAATCCTACATTCTTATTTACGAAATATATGCCCTTAAGTGCGGTATCCGCTTTGCTTATCTGGACCTCCCAATCTCTGCCATTTGTCGTATTTACGATTAGACCCTTGGCACCGATTGCCCAACCGTTTTCATCATCTAAGAAGTAAATTCCGGTGAGATCAGCACTGATTTTTGTATCCATTTTTTGCCATGTTGCTCCACTATTCATTGTCTGTGCAATGAATCCTGGGTTCTCAAAATCCTCGGCAAGTGCTGACCCAGCTACCCAACCGATCCCTTCAGACGTGAAGATAACATCCATATAATCTCTATAATCTGGATCGCTCCTTTGCATAACAACCCAATCAGCGATTACGGGTACAGAGATTATCGCAGTTGTAAGGACTGTTATGAGTAAGATTGTTTTTGATAGTGTCAATTGTGACTTCATTTTGTTCATTATATCTCCTTTACGCTTATGATAGACTTTTGACTATGAATATATACTCTCTATAGTATAACGGTTCCAATTATTTTGCAAGTATGATTGTCCCGGTCTTGAAACTTTCTCCGATCTGTAATTGATAAATGTAGATTCCGCTTTCTACGATTTCCCCGTTTTCGTTCTTACCGTCCCATTTTAATTCTGTTTCACCGAGTTCTGCGATGAGAGATTTTATTAGCACACCATTTAAGTTATAGAGTAGCACACTGAATTCACCTTCAGCATCATCTATTGTTCGAGCTGGAAAAACAATGGTGTTAAAATCGGGGTCGGGTGAAAGGGGTGTGAATGGGTTTGGATACGGTTTATCAAAAATTCGCAGCCTTTTCTGAGCAGGTGCGGATTCGTTTTCCGCTTCATCAATTGCCACGATGGCATAAGTAAAACTACCTGTAGACAACTGTCTATTATCTACGAATCTGAGTTCAATTGAAGTGTTGGCAGATGTACCATTTGACGTTTTTTCTGCCGAAATTTCATTATTTGGGAGCGGATTAAGTGTCTCTGAGTCGGCAGAACCGAACATAATACGGTACTTTGACACATCACGACTCACACTCGGTTCCCAATAGACGACGATACCTTCTCCTGATACGACAATGCGAATTGCGTTCGGTGGTTTCGGTGGTGCTGTGTCTTCAGACACGTTGACGGTTTGTATCGGTGAACGTTCCGATTGTAATATCTTTGTCTTGAAGGCTGTAATCTGATAGGTATGATTTCCCGATGGAACATTCACATCAAGAAAAGTTGTCGATTCGCGTTGTTCAACGTCAATTTGAACATCGTCATCCCTGTAGATAACATATCCATTAACATCTAAATCAGTTGACTTTTCCCAGCGGAGTGTTACGTTGTTTTCGCCTGTTGTGTCGGAGGTAGCCGTGAAACCTGTTACAGGTGCAGGCGGTACATTTGGAATGACCTGTAGCGTAAAATTATCGTTATTTGGTTTGCCATCGGCTGGACCTGCGCGGATATATTCACCGATAGGACTATCCTCTGTATTGCGTAATCTTGCTCTGAACGTTTTCTCTCCAACGTTATTCGGTGTACGACAGTCAAAAGCAATTTCATAAATAGAGTTCTGAAAATCGATGATCGGTTCATTGAGAACTACCCGTAAGACACTTCCACCAGAGGTTTCAACTTTTGCTCCGAGTTCTCCTCTATCTCTCAAGATATGCTTGAAATCTGGAACTTCTGTTTGAAAACCTGGTGGCATTGTAATTTCAATAATCATTATTTCTTCGCCGGTTACTGCTTGTGATCTGTCAATTACGAGTGTCACAAGAAGGGTCACTGTTGAACTTGCTGGCACTATACCTTTCGTTTCACCATCGACGTTTATTTCACCGATGGATGTGACGGCTCCAAAACTGATGTGTGTAATGAAGAAGCAAAAAATCAATAGAGAAATAAAAACTACGTTTTTCATAAAGTAGGGTCCTTCATTTAGAATAAGAGACTGACGGAGAAGCGTTGTGTTGTGTTGTCCTGCAGTTCACCTGTGAGAAGTTGAAATCCGTAGTCAAGTTGCAATGCTGTTCCGCCGATAGGAACCTTTGCACTGCCACCGAGATTCACGGTTGTCGCTGAATTATTATCACTTATTATACCAAAACCTCCACGAACAGCGATAGCATTATTGATCCAGATTTCCACACCTCCACGAGTCGTTACCACGTCATCGCGCGCATTAAGTTCAACAATTGCTAAAGTGTTCTTCAATACGTTGCTGATTGCTTCTCCTTGTGCGCTCATCTCGGCGATTGATTCAAGTCTGTAGACGATACCTGCGCGGATATTCTGAGGTATTGTATCTGTTTCTTCGTCGGAAATGCTAATATCTGCTGGTACTAAGTTTTCTGCAGATAAACCGATGTGTAGACTCTCAATAGGTTTTACCATCAGACCTATGTCAAAAGAAAAGGCTGAACTTGACTGTGCATCTGCAAAATATGGGTTCTCTTTGACAGATTCATTCGCTTCATCGTAGGATGTACTAAAATACTTTAGGTTAACGCCAATCCCTATTTGTTTGATAAGTGTCCTGGCATAAGAGAAACGGAATGTGTGTTCGTTGTAAATACCAGAATCTTCAGATAGAAAACCGACATCTGCTCCAATTGTACCCAGACGACCGCCAGGGATCACACTGGCAATAATTGAGTAATTGACGAGTCCGCTAAAACGTTGTGCATAAGTAGCACCTAAATTAATATTCGTAATGTAAGCTAATCCTGCTGCATTGTAATTTGAAGCATTGCTATCATCTGCGAGTGCGACAAAAGCACCACCGAGCCCAAGTGGACGCGCCCCCACACCTATATCATTAAATGCCCCGAATACAGGTTGTGTAAAGAGTAAGGTCAGCATTAAGATATAACAACATCTCATTTTTATTTTTAGCATTTTTTCTCCTATGGTTTACCTGTCATTGGAACAAAACTGACTCCTGTAATTTTTGTTGTGTTGACTTTACCAGCACTTTTCTTTAATAAAAACAGATCCTGTAAATCAGTACCAACCGGAACAACCATTCTTCCACCTTCAGCGAGTTGTTGTGTTAAGCGGTGTGGTGTTCTTTTAGGTGCAGCTGCAACCAGCACACAATCATACGGAGCGTGTTCAATCCAACCGTAGTATCCGTTGCCTTTTTTAAAGTGAATGTTATGATAGTTGAGTGTTTTCAGTCTCGCTTCAGCTCTTTTTGACAGTTCTGCTATGATTTCAACGGAATATACCTCTCTTGCTAATTCAGCTAAAACTGCGGTTTGATACCCGCACCCTGTTCCAATTTCAAGTACTTTTGAATTCGCTCTTAATTCCAGTAATTCTGTCATTAGAGCTACGATGTAGGGTTGTGAAATAGTTTGCCCTTTGTCTATTGGAAGCGGTTTATCGTCATAAGCCCATTTTCTGTATTCAGGTGCAACAAAAAGATGTCGTTGCACTTTCCGCATTGCTGCCAATATATCAGGATTCTCAATACCCCGTTTCTCAATCTGGTTTCGAACCATCTTCTGTCTGACGTTCGTAAATCCATCGGCTGGTATCATTGTTTATCATCCTTCAAGCGCAATGCAGTGAACTTCAGAATTAATGAATCACTCCACAACGGACGAGGAAACCTCGCCCCTACGATGTGTGGTTTTCATCATCGGTGTATGGGGTGAAATGTCTCATTAATTATTAACTTTACTATAATAGCCGACCTAATTATCTATTTATGGGTTTACATCTATTTCATAAGGCATCAATAGAAATAAATTGTGTTTCTTGATAATCTCAATTAGTTTTAGATTTCCGTTATGCTCCAGAAACGCAATGATGTTTGATAGGAACGGTATCTTCATGGTAGATATAAGATTTGAATATCCAAAGAGAGTTGATAGCCATGATATCCTCGGCAATCTGACGATTTCAACAGTCTTGTCATTTAGTCCCATCCGTTGTTTTGCTATTGCAAGTGCTTTGTCTAATCCACCAAGTTCATCCACCAATCCTATCTTTTTTGCTTGTCTTCCTGTCCATATACGTCCACGAGCGATTTCATCTACTTCGGGAACGGTTAGATTCTCTCTACCTTGTGCAACTTTTGTGATAAAATCATCGTAAACTTCTTTGAGTTGGATTCTTAGATTCTCCTTCTGTTCCGGTGTAAAATCACTAAAATTACTAAAGAAGTCAGCATTTTTACCGCGTGTCATTATCTCTTTTTTGATGCCAATCTTCTCATACAATTCCTTTAGACTATGCTTCCCACCGATAACCCCGATAGAACCTGTTATCGTACCGGGTTCAGCGACAATCGTTTCCGCGGGGACAGCAATATAGTATCCACCAGAGGCTGCAACATCCCCCATAGAAACAATAAGCGGCTTTTTTGCTGTGAGGCGCATGAGTTTATGCCATATTATATCTGCTGCAACGACTAATCCCCCAACGCTGTCAATTCGGAGCACGACTGCTTTGATTGAATCATCTGTTCTACAGTGATCTATGGCACGTGAGATTGTTGATGCTCCCATAACTGAGCTGCCGGTCAAGAGATCATAAAAACTCTCACCTGTCAGCATCATCCCTTTTGCTTCAATCACTGCAATTTTGGGATTAGGAACAGACCAATCTTGTGGATACAAACTGCTGCTTAAGTATTCATATAATCTAAGATGTCTGACATCTCTTTTCACAAGTCTTTTGATCGCATTCTCTAACTGGTCCTCATATAGAAGTCTATCAACAATCTTGGACTTAATTGCTTGATTCGCAGTGAAAGGTCCAGTATCAATCTTCTCTTTTACGGTTTCAGGTGTCCATCCGCGTGCTGTTGCAATATCTGTTGTCAGTTGGTCATACAAATCATCAAGAAGCGCGTTCATATTTTCACGATGCTTTTCTGACATATCTTTGCGAGTGAAAGCTTCGGATGCAGATTTATATTCACCAAAATGGTCAAGATCTGCCTGGATACCGAGTTTGTCCAACACATCTCTATAGAAGGAAATTTCGAATTTCAGCCCGACAAGTCGCACATCAGCACTCGGGTGCATATAGATGGCATCACACGCAGACGCAACGATATAATCCCCTGTGGAACAGTAAGTGATATAACAGGCAACGATTCTTCCTGATTTCCTGAAATCTATGATGGCATCACGGATTTCTTGTAGACGTCCCATACCAAACTTAATACCTTTTAGTCGGATCAATACGCCTGCGACATCTTTGTCCGATTTTGCGATACGGAGTGTTCTCTCTAGTTGAGACATCTCTAAGTCAAGAAAAACACGTTTCCGTGATATCGGTTTTGTGATGGCGGCGGTTGTAAAATGGAAGTATCCAACACCTGTATCTGATGTGCTGTTTTCATCAAAGTAGTTGACAGATCCAATACCGAAATTACCAAGATTGATTCCAAACCGTATATCATAACTCTTATCGCTGTTGTATGTTCCACGGAGCATGATTTCTCTAATGGGACGGATTTCAACACCGTAGCTAAAGTCTAAACCGGATACATCTTGCAATTTTCGCATGTCAACAGAGAGTGTTGTTCTCCATGTTCCAGGTCGCAGTGCAAATCCGATATCGTAAGTTCTTCCCAATTTCTGATCATTTATTCTCGGTCTATTAAGGTCGCGTCCGATTGCGCCAATTGAAAAGTATCGTCTACGATACATTAAACCTACAGAGATTGACTTATAGTCATCATAATCTTCATTGTCTGAGTTGATCCAGCTATAACTTGTCCCCCAATACAAAGCATTCCCTAAATGATGTCCTGCAGAAAGATTGTAACGTGTAAAATCGATCTCTTCTGTCGCGTTGGCAAATTCCATGCTAAAACCTGTGTTTGGTGCAGCGATGAAGAATGCGTCATCATTTGGCAACGTACTTCCATAAGTTCGTAGATAGTAGAGGTTTAATGCGCGCCTGGTACCTAATCCAGCAGGATTGAAAAAGGTGGCTAACGCATCATCGCTCATCGCAACAGAATTTGTTGGAAGATTGCTGCGTGTTTTGGTTTGGGCTGCTGTAGTTAGGATAGGAAACAAACTACAGAGTATAAGGATGTAAATAAAATGTTTCTGTATACGCAAAAGACTTTCCTACGGGTGTTGAAATCTATTAATTACATTACCATGTATCAAGATTATTGGCAAGAGAAATTTGACCAGGATTTTCAGGATAAGAGGATTTTCAGGATAAGAGGTTTTCTGTAGCACAATCAAGGACGAATGTGCTACAGCTAAATCAATATAAATTGGGTACGGAGAAGGACAATGAAGGATAGATGTTGTTGAAAGAAGCACAACCAAGATGAATATGCTACGGCTAAATCAATAGGAGTGTGGTACAGAGAAGTATAATCAAGAATGTATGTGCTACGGAAGTAATAGAAAGAGGGTAGAATCATCTGGGATGACTCTACCCCGATTATATTTAGTGAACTTTAGAACTCATGAAACACATCACAACGGGCGAGGTGACCTCGCCTCTACGATGGGTGTTCTTCACAAACGGTGAAATGTCTCATTAGTTATTCACTTTACTCTAAAACGCATACTTTATCTTCCAGCTTTAAGGAATCCCCATGCAGTTGCGACTTTACCTTTTGGATTGACTGGTAAGGGTCCATCGGGACCGTATACGAGGACATCCTCGTATTTTGCTAAGGTATGCCACGTTCCGAGTCCAATTCGTCCTACGCCATCTTTGTCAGAATCGGGAATTTCGTGTACCTCTTCATCGTTAAGAATGAGGGTGTAACTGGTAGGTGTATTCACGATTTTGATGTTGTACCATGTATTGGTATTAAATGTATGATTACTATCACCAGCCTGTTTGTAAGCACCACCGTTCCAGGCTTCTATTCTGGAGACGGAGTTTCCCCAACCCCCAAGGTTCCACCAGTATTCAAAAAGTTCTTTGCCTTGCATACTGGCAGGAAGGTCTCTGAGAGTTTTACCACGAGGATTCATCTCACCTTGAAGCCGGAACATAATTAGGAAGGCTTCTGCGCCACTGATTTTGTTTGCGCTTACTTCATAGGTGTATTCAACCCAATCTTCATCCCAATAGTCATCGGTAACGATGCTGATACAGTTTGCATCATTTAAGAGTTGATGGTATTCCTTGTCTTTAAATTCCCATGTTCCCCATAATGAAGCCCATTTATCTTCAGATTTGCTTGGGTTATCAAAATTATCCTCGAAGTATATCTGGGACATCGCTGCTGTGGTCAGACCAAAGGTAAAGCAACATAAGAGGACAAACATAATAGACCTTTTCATTTGAATACGCTCCTTTTCAATGCGATTCAATGCACGTGAATCGTATTTTGACAGGACTTACACAGTTTCTCTTAAAGTCCCCCTGATAAGGGGAACTTAGGGGGTTAAATCACTAAAATATCATTGAAATAACGACTTTTTAACCCCCCTAACCCCCCTTATCAGAGGGGAATGCGTAAGTCCTATTAGATTTAGTGCGGTTAGAAAACCGCACTTACCACCTAATGATTTAATGAGAATTCCGCTGAGTTAAGTAGTACCCAGTAGAGGTCCTCATAAGCTAAGTCTTTGTCTGTATAGAGACTTCGTTCTAAATACCGTTGGAAATAGGTTTGTTCTTTGCTTGTCGGTTTTCTTGATAGGACAGTCAGATAGATGAACTGAACTCTATCAATCGTATCTCTCCAGTTATCAAGGACATAGTTGACAAAACTGCCGCGTTCTTTGTGGTCTGCGCTGTCGTTAACAAGACCCCCATTTATCATCATAAGTGCTTGTGGGACAGTTCCGTTGAATGCTTCAATTTCTTCCATTTCACCGTTATCAAGCAGGAAAAGGAATTTTCTGAGGTGTTCCCGTTTCATATTCTCAACCTGTCCAGGGTCTTTCCGATTTTGGAGTCGTTCAAATCCTGTTGCTTGTAGCATAGAATAGAAGAACTGTTCTGCACTTAGCGGTTTCATATATGCGTGTGAGTAATATATCTCATCATCTTCGTTACTATTATTTGTTTCTGAACTGCGTTGATACGCTTTTGAATGAAGAATTGTCCTCATGAGTTGTTTTAGGTCATAGCCATGGATGACGAAGTCTTCAGCTAACCACTCTAATAGTTTGGGGTTAGTTGGCGGATATTCTTCACCGAAGCCATCAAGTGGTTCTACAAAGGCACGTCCCATGAAATGTTTCCATATACGGTTAACGATGGCTTTGCTAAAGTATGGGTTTTCATTAGCGGTCATCCATTCAGCGAGAGCGTGGCGTTTTTCGGTGTTTGCACCTCTATATTCTATCCCATCAAGGAATCGAGGTGGTACAGATTCGCTGTTTCCATCAAACATGTAGGTAGCTCTTTGCATTTCTGGAGAATTGCTAATAAGGTAATTCTCCATCTCGGTCCTGTTTCCCTCCATATCCGTGAGGTATCCCTTTTCTTCGCTTCTGATTCCTGTGAAAAAGGCAGCAACTCCGTAAAAATCTTCTTGTAACCATGCTTCTGTCTTATGATCATGACATTCTGCACATTGCATAGAAAGACCGAGAAATAGTCGGGAGGAGTGTGAGGTTAAGAAGACGGGTGATGTTTCATAACGGAGAACATAGTTTGCGGCAGGATTATCCTGTAATTCTCCATCAGCAGCGACGAGTTCACTGACAAACTGGTCGTAAGGCATATTTGTTTCAAGTGAATCTGTTACCCAACCTGTTAGACCGATGCGTCGATCATCACCGACATCACGTCTTCCGATTAACCAATTCACCCACAAGCGTGTCCAGTAATCAACATATTCTTTACTGTTAAGCAGTTCATCTATTTTCTTGGACCGTTTGTTTTTTGAACCATCATTCACAAAGTCTAATACCTGTTCAGGGGAGGGAATTACTCCCGTCATATCTAAATGTATACGTCTTAAAAATGCTGCATCATCCGTCTGTCGTGAAGGCTTAAGTCCTTCCTGTTTTAGCACAGCGTCGATGTGTCTATCTAAGTGCTTTGTGCTGGATGGGACATAAGTATCTGTTGTTTTGATTGAAGTGACTGTTGCACAACTTACAATTAGCAGAGCGAGTGTAATGAAAATCGCGCAATTTCGGTATATTTTCCAAGGTTTATTTTTCATTTTAAATCTCCTATAGTGCTGAATACCTAAGGTCAATGTATGTGTTCTTTTTTAAGTGTAACCGATAACAGTATGAATTTCAAGGAAAATTCTCGTTATCCCCATCTTACACCGGTTGGAATAATTCCGACATCTTCACCGCGTTTCATTGCTTCTGCTGCATCAATTATACTTGCTATGTCATGTTTCGGTTCAAAACCGAGCATAGTTTTGATTTTAGTCAGATCAAATTCAAAATAGTTTGAGTTCGTTAGTTTGATGTCAACGTAATCCATCTGAAAGCGTTTGCTGAGATATGGGATTATCTTTTCATAGTCAAAGATACCGTTTCCGCCAAGTGTGAACTCTTGACCGACTGCTGCATCCTTTTCTATACCTAATACTAACCCCTGAACGATGTCGCGGATATCCGCAAAATGCTCTTTATATGCGCGTCCGTCGGGATTGCGTTTGAGTATGAATTTTTCTTCTCCATCCCATGCTTTTATGACTGCTTCTGCGGTGTCTAATTCATTGGGATCGTCGCCTTTATAATTTTTGTAACGGTTATAGATAGGACTAAATACGAAGAATTTTGGTAGTGCATCGTCATTGAGGAATTCACTCGGTTCAATGACAGTTGCGAAGCGGAACACCGTTGATGGTACACCGTACTGGTGGTGATATGTCATACAAAGTTCCTCACCTATCCATTTCGTAAGGAAATATGGCATGTGGTGATATTTTGCGACTCTATCCTCGGTGATGGGTTGATTAAAGAGTCGTCCTTTTTCTGTAAGTTCCCAATAGATAGCTTCGGTGCATGCATAGACGAGACGGTGAATATCTTTGTTGAATTCCCGGACACATTCTAATATATTGAGCGTTCCCATGCCGTTGATTGCCAAGTATTCTCGGTTATTAAATGGACCGCCGAAGGCTGCTGCGATATGATAAATAGCATCAACACCTTCAACTGCCTTTTTGACATCATCATATTCGCGGAGGTCGCCGAGGAAGGTTTCAACGTTTTCATTACCTTTCCACCTATCAACGCGGTTTGTATCTCCGGGATAGGTAAAACAGCGGATTTGGTGTCCTTTTTCTAATAGTTTTTTGGTAAGATTTGATCCGATGCGACCTGTGCCGCCAGTGACTAATATTTTCATTTAAGAATGACCTTCATTGTGACGGCACACAGAGTGTGCCTACTACTATTAAACGGCACTCGGATGAAGATTAAGTTATTAATTGGGTAAAACGCGGGCGGGGAAACCCCGCCCCTACGATGAGTCTTATTTACAATTACCTGATTATTTATTTAATCCTCATGAGTGTGCCTACTACTATAAAACGGCACACGGCGTGTGCCTACTACTATTAATAGGTTATGGCGTATCCATCGGTTCTTGGATCGGATCCGCCGATAAGCGCGGCTGATTCTGGATGCACCGTAATCATCTGTGCGCTGCCGGGTCCACCCCAATCACCGACATTCTGTATTTCATGCCCTTTTGCTGCTAATCCTTCTTTTGTATCGGTAGAGAATCTGTTTTCTAACTGTAAATTGTTGGAACAGGTGTGCGGTATAGTTGATTCCATTGGGTTTTGTAGACTTCGCCAACGTGGTGCTGAGACTGCTTCTTGTGGTGTCATCCCAAAGTCAAGGACATGGGTAACTAATTGCAGATTGGTTTGGACTTGTGTATCTGCCCCAGGTGTTCCGCATGCTAACACAGGTTTGCCATCCTTCAGAACGATGACTGGATTCATTGTGTGACGGACACGTTTACCCGGTATGAGACAGTTTGGATGGTTTTCTTCAAGATGCCAGTAGGTCATACGATTGTTTAATAATATTCCTGTATCGCCTGCGACTAAACCGGAACCGAAGCCGGATTGAATGCTCTGTAGTATACAGACAAGATTTCCTGCACTGTCAGCGGTGCAGAAACATGTGGTATCTTCGTGTGCTTCAGGTCCACCTGCGAGGACATCAACTGCAGCCTTTTCCAAATCGATTCGTTTTGCTTGTTCAGCAGCATAAGACTTTGAGAGCATGCCTTCTATTGGAACATCTACCCAATTGGGGTCTGCCATATATTTTTCTCTGTCAGCGAAAGCGAGTTTCTTCGCTTCTACCATCAGATGTATACTTTCTGCTGTGTTGCATCCTAATGTTTGCAGATCAAACAGTTCTACGACGTTCAGTTCTTGCAATAGGATATGTCCGCTTGAGTTTGGTGGCATTTCATAGACTTCGTAGCCTCGGTAGTTAACGTGTATTGGATCATCCCAATGTGCCTTGTAGTTTGCGAGGTCTTCGTAGGTTAGCAGTCCATCATAAGCACTGCTAATTTCTGCGATAGTTTTTGCAATGTAGCCTTTGTAGAAGGCATCCCTCCCATCTTTTGCTATTGTGCTGAGTGTTTTTCCAAGATTTGGATTTGAGAGGAGTTGACCTGCTGGGATCGGTTCAGCATTTTGTGTGAAAATAGCGCGGCTGTCTGGTTCAGCGGCGAAACGAGCGTTCTCACCCTTAAGTCCTCCTGCGAGTCTGTGGCTGACTGGAAACCCTTCTTTACAGAGAGAGATTGCTGGTGCGAAAACTTCTTCTAATTTCAGTTCACCGTAACGTTCGTGTGCAAGCAACCAAGCGTCGAGAAGTCCAGGTACAGAAACACTTCGCATGCCTTTCATCGGAATGCCGCCGCTTTTGAGATAGGTCTCACGTGTTGCAGCACGCGGTGCAGGTCCTGTTCCGTTCACTGCTGTGACGTGTCCTGTCTCTGCCCAATAGATGAGAATAAATCCGTCTCCACCGAGTCCTGAACCGGCAGGTTCAACGACACCGAGTGCAGCGGCGGTTGCGATTGCGGCATCTACAGCATTTCCACCTGCCATCATCGTCTGTATGCCTGCTTGTGATGCCAGCACATGTCCCGATGTCACCATGCCGTTGCTGCCCATTACCGAGGGACGAAAGGCTGAACCGTGTGGTGATTGCATTTAGTGTCTCCGGACTATGCCAACATCTTCTTTGCAAATGCATCAACATCAACGCGTTCATGAGTTCTTGCGGATTCGTTGCATGCTTCCATCAGTATCCATGTTCCGAGTGTGCTATCCTGAATCCAGTCACGGTCTTTGCCTGTAGTGATAGCATCAGCGAAAGCATCAAATTGAAGTCTATCATCCTCAATCAGTCCGCCGTGGAGGTCTTGTAGCGTCAGGTCTTCCACATTTTGTCCTGTTTTGAAGAGTTGCAGGTGTCCTCCATCTCTGCGGAGGTCACCTTCTTCTCCGTGGAATGTCCAACTTCCGCTCCATCCGTAAGCTCCCATGTGTCCTGCTCTTGTGCCTGCATAGGTGAACGGTGCGCCGTTGTGGTATTCCATCAATGCGTTTCCACCTGCGGTGCCCCATGCGTCAATTTGCCCTAATGCTGGGTCTCTTCGGTTATGCACTTGTGCAGTAACATACTGGGGCAGTCCTTTTGCTCCAACGAGTTGGTCAAGTTGATGGCTACAGCCTGCATGGAAATAAAGTCCATCGACATAAGCATCGGGTTGTCGGGAGTCGGGTCCGGTAAAGAGGTTTTGTCGGATCCAGAATCTGCATTCCCCGCCTAACATTTCACCGATGCCCCCGTTTTCACGGAGCCATTCCCGCATTTTTGCGGCGGCGGGATTCCATCGCTTGTTTTGACCTTGCACTAAAATTGTTCCGGGGTTGGCTTTGTGCGCTTTTATGATGTCATGGAATTCGGCTTGTGTGGTTGCGATTGGTTTGACGCAGAGTGTGTGCATGCCGAGATTCAGACTCTCAACAATCAGTTCTGCATGAACAGTAGTTGATGCGTAGATAAGACATGCCTTGACTTCAGGATGCTTATCTTTTGCCTCGGTGATTGTCGTGTAGATGTATTCTGACAAATCTTCGGATGCACCATTTATTGATTCAACACCTCTTTTTGCTGCTTCAAGATTGATGTCAACACATGCTACGGGTTCAAGTCCGTTTGCGTTGACTTGTGCTTGTAATCGTCCGTGAGCGAAATGTGTGCAGCCGACATGAATTGTAGGTATTGCCATAAATTTGTCTCCTTGTGACGAAGTTCTGATTAACAGTTGATATATGAGATCTTAGGATACTTCAACAGTTGGAGGGTTGATGAAATCGTGATATTTCTGTGCCACGTTTCCTTGAGTAGCATCCCCCGCGTGAATTAGCACGCGGAATTTAAAATGCATCTGTTCACCCTCTTTAAGGACATAAGAGCCGTCTTTTGATTTATCGCGTTCAAAGGTTCCGCTACCGAAAATGTTGCTTCCCATGAGTCCATAGTTGCGAACGTGCCAGTATGTAGGATAACGTGGATTCACAATATGATCATAAACAGCGATTCCGACTTCTGTACCACCAACGACTCCGGAATAATCGCACCAGTTAGCACGTTTACCCCATGTTTCACCTTCGTTGATTCCACCAAAAGCGTTCTCAATCTGTCCACCATCTGAAGCGTTCATTGAGGGGTTTACACGGATACACATGATACCCCCCTCCTTGGTATCACCGAAGTGGACATCCCCTGCAGAAGCGATAAAGCTCAGATCAAGATCAAAGATGGTGCCGTCTTCGGGTAGATTATAGATGCGAAAGTTCTGTTTATCCGACATCAATACTTGTGCATCTTTCGTTTCCCAGGTATTGTCAGCATAGATTCTACTGAGAATAGCACCACCGTGTTTCTGTGTAAAGTTTTGATGAACAACTTTGCCGCAGTTGCTGCCTTCTCCCCACAGGTCAACATCATTGACTTCACCGTAGGCGACATAGAGTGAACGGTGATGTACGTGGTCTTTTGAGATCTCGCTTGTTTCACCACGTGTAACTTCACATCCATTGGGTCCTAATACTGGAAAGAAATAGGGACGATACTGTGTTTTAGCGTACCTGAAAGTAGTGAACGGTTTGCCGTTGAGCGTAATGTCAATCGTATCAGAATCTTCATCTAAATTGACACCTGCTTCACCATCAATACTCCCTTCTGAAAGTGTATAACTCCGGGAAGTGCTTGCCTTAAGACTATCCAGTATCCATGCCAAAGAGGTTGACTTGCCATCATCACTTGTGAAACACTGTGCAGCGATAACGTCCCCGGTATCTGTATCGGTTAGGACAACATCTGTGTTGGCATACTTGTGAATGTCGGGATGGTCTACATTAACGACAACAGGACACCCATCCCGATTGTGATATCCTGCGTTGACAGTGCATGTTAGATTGTTCTGATTTGCCATACAACTCCTTCATGGTATTTATACTATAGTGACTTTAGAATTAATGAAACACTCCGCAACGGGCGAGGGGACCTCGCCCCTACGCTGGGTGGTCTCCATTATCGGTGTATGGGGTGAAATGTCTCATTAATTGTTAACTTTACTATAATCGCACGTAATGCTGCTCATGATGAATAGCGCAAACTTAATTTAGTACTTAGCTTTTATCGGAAGCCATTTCAAGGATCGCTTCCTCTTCACTGTCATAATTTTCAAATACGGTTGCTAACCGTCCAAGGACAAGGAGGTTTCTGATATGTGCGCCGGCTTTGACGAGTGCAGTGCGTCCCCCTTTTCGCGTTATTGTTACATGGACGGAAACGAGTGTCCCTAAACCGCTACTATCCATACGGGTAACTTCTTCAAGGTTAAAAATGACTTTTGGTGCGTCGAAGTATTCCTCAAGTTCTTCATGGATTTGCTGTCTGAGTTCAACATTTGCTGCACCGATCATCCGTCCAGTTGGACGTATTATAATAACACCTTCTCTTTGTAGTATTTCTGCTAACATTTTTCCCTCTTATTTGATCCGCATAAGCATGCGGTGTTAATTGATTGAACTTAGTGTAACGAATTCCTGTGTTTTTGTCAAGGATATATTATGCACTATCCTATGGCAGAATATGCGTTTGGTATTCTGCATTGATTAGGAAATCGCACCTACCAGGGATGAAAGTGTATAATTATTTCAAAATCCACCCTATAATCGATTTTGATTTTCGTAGGCTGTTATGTTTGCTTCGTATTGCAGTGTCCATCCAATCTCATCAAGTCCATTGTGCATGCAATACTTTTCAAAATCACCGATTTCAAAAGTGTATACTGTCCCATCTGGACACACAACGGATTGTTCCTCTAAATTTACCATCAATTTGTATCCTTCTGTATCCTTCGCTTGCTGACTAAGTGTTGCGATTTCTTCTGCAGAGAGTGTGATTGGCAATATTCCGTTTTTATAGCAGTTATTCCGAAAGATGTCTGCAAATGAAGGTGCGAGTATTACTTTGAATCCGTATTGCTGTAATGCCCACGGCGCGTGTTCACGAGAACTTCCACAGCCGAAATTTATACCTGCTATTAGGATACTGGCACCTGCATAGCGAAGATGGTTTAATACAAATTCGGGATTAGGGTCACCATTTTCGAGGTAACGCCAATCATAGAATAGGAATTCACCAAATCCTGTCCGCTCAATACGTTTCAAGAATTGTTTCGGGATAATTTGATCGGTGTCAACATTAATTCTGTCAAGTGGGACCACAAGTCCAACATGTTCTTTGAATGCTTCCATTTTTGTTTTCCTTTCTTTTACCTATATACTACCGAACGGTGCGATTAGGAAATCGCACCTACCGGGGATGAAAGTATATAATTATCCAAATGTGCGTATGTCTACAAAGCGTCCCGTGACTGCAGTTGCAGCTGCCATCTGTGGACTGACGAGATGTGTGCGTCCACCTTTACCTTGTCTTCCTTCAAAGTTCCTGTTTGATGTGCTGGCACAACGTTGTCCTGGCATCAATATATCGGGATTCATACCGAGACACATACTACATCCTGCTTCTCGCCATTCAAAACCTGCGGCACGGAATACTTTGTCAAGTCCTTCGGATTCAGCTTGACGTTTGATTGCTTGTGATCCAGGAACAACCATTGCATTTACTTTCTCAGCGACCTTACGGCCTTTTACAACATCTGCTGCTGCGCGTAAATCGCTGATTCGGGAGTTTGTGCAACTGCCGATGAAAACTCTATCTACCGAGATATCTGTCATCGGGGTGCCGGGTTGAAGATCCATGTATGCCAATGCATGTTCTGCGGCTTGTTTTTCATCGGATGAGTGCATGTCTGCTGGATTGGGAACTTTTCCTGTTACATCTGTGACCATACCTGGATTTGTTCCCCAGGTTACCTGTGGTGCCATATCTGCAGCGTTTAGTGTAAGTGTGCGATCATAGGTAGCCCCTTCGTCTGTAGGAAGTTGTTTCCATTGCTCAACTGCCGTATCAAACGATTCACCTTTCGGCGCGAATTGTCTGCCAACGATGTATTCATAAGTTGCGTCATCAGGTGCTATCATGCCAGCGCGCGCGCCTGCTTCTATTGACATATTACAGACCGTCATGCGTTCTTCTATACTGAGTGCTCGGATGGTAGAACCTGTGTATTCTATTACTGTGCCATTACCGCCATCAATTCCGATTTTTCCGATGATTGAGAGGATGATGTCTTTTGCTGTTACGCCGTAGGGTAGTTTTCCATCAACGCGTATCTCAAAAGTTTGAGATTTATGTTGCAGGAGACATTGTGTTGCGAGGACATGCTCAATCTCACTTGTGCCGATACCGAATGCGAGTGCGCCGAATGCTCCGTGTGTAGAGGTATGACTATCACCGCACACCATCGTTTTGCCGGGTTGCGTGATTCCAAGTTCTGGTCCGATGACATGTACAATACCTTGTTCAGGATTATTGATGTCGTATAGTGGGATATCAAACTCAGCGCAGTTTTGTGCGAGGGTTTCCATCTGCTTTGCTGCGATTTGGTCTTTGATGGGTAAGCTTCTGTCTGTAGTCGGCAAGTTGTGGTCCATCGTAGCGAATGTCAGGTTGGGTCTGCGTACCTTTCGGTTGTTGAGTCTTAGTCCCTCAAACGCTTGTGGGGATGTGACTTCATGGACAAGGTGGGTGTCAATATAGAGTATTGGGACTTCGTCATCGGATGCCCGGACGAGATGTGTGTCCCATATTTTTTCGTACATTGTTTTTTTCATATTTTCTTTTACCTTTAAATTATGATAATGGCGCGCAGATTTCCCTTGACAACGGATGATTTCAAACCCTTTTGCTTCCAAATAGGGATAAACATGCCGATTTCGATAGCTGTAGGAGGCTTTTGTGATCTGATCGTAACTGAAATCAATAGCAAGGATTTTCAAGTTAATGTGTCGTTTTTTAGCGGGTTAGCGTTCTCATTATCTGGTGTTATAGATCTTTTTGGCTTGCACGTTCGATCAAACGTTCAATCATTCGCTGCTCGACCTCAATTAGAGTGCATCCTATAGGTGTTCGGGCTTGCACTTCGTTAATAGCGCGTTTTTTGTTTAGTATCCCTAAGCCAAGAATACCCATATCATACTCGGGACGTTGTCGAATACGTTCCGCAACCAATTCTGACTGTTGTTCGGGGGTCAATTGAACAAACGAAAATCGTGCAGGTTCGTTTTCTACCACTTCCCGTAAAGAGAGCCATTGCCCATTGGGTGCCATAGCCACTGGACGGCTCCAATGGTCTTCGCGAGGTATCAAAGTATTATTTTTCATAAATCTCTCCCCAACACTGAGCATTCAGATTAATTTAGATTATGCTTTTCACTACATCCCCATGAGCAATTAATATAACAGTATTATAACATAAAAAACAACCGAAAATCAAACAAAAAAGCGCATTCTGGTGTGTAAAGTAATTGTCACCGTTTTTGCCTGAATCGCGGAATACGCGGAGGACGCGGAAGACACGGAAGGGGTTTTGGGGCAGTTACATAGATTGGCAAAGTTTTTTCACAACCATCAGGTGCTCTGTAAGCTAAGGAAAGAGGGGATTGTTAATTTCACATCTCTATTGACGAGAACTTTACACGCCCTAAAGTATCTGCTCAGCATTTAGTGTTATTAAGCCGTAGCACATTCATCTTGATTGTGCAACACATCACGTCATCCCCTGCGATAAAGTATCTGCTCAGAATTAGGTCTTATCAATGTTGTGCAGAAAGGTGCATTGAAAGATGGTTGTTGTCCAAAGAAGCACAATCAAGATGAATGTGCTACGGACCGTATGATGATGTTTGTTGAGCGGAGAGGGTAATGATGGAAAAATGTTTTAGAAAGAAGCACAATCAAGATGAATGTGCT
>VXOP01000355.1 GCA_009839975.1 Candidatus Poribacteria bacterium | reverse complement strand
AAGTCGTTATTTCAATGATATTTTAGTGATTTAACCCCCTAAATCCCCCTTATCAAGGGGACTTTAAGAGAAACTGCGTAAGTTCTGTATATATACAGTATCATGTTTTTTTCGATTAGCATAAACTCAGAAAAACGATTTTTCTGAACGTTGCAAGTTTTAGAAATAATAACTACAACTATCATGGGGAATATAACTTATGAAACTTCTCTCAACATTTTTATTCGTATTTTCAATTATTACTTGTCTCTTTTTTACACAGAATGCCTTTACACAAACGATATTGGTTCAAACAGGATTTGAAGAGTTCACAATCGGTGAACCGCCAACCGATTGGGAAGTTCGGGGAAATCAGATGCAGGTAACAGATGACACTGTAAAAACTGGTGATAAAGCACTCGGTATCTTAGGTGGTGGCAACGACGATAGAGTCGGTGTTGCGATCCTCACTGAAAATTCTGTTATTTCCGTTGAATTCTGGGTATATATTAAAGGTGAAGGACGTTCATTTAACTTAAAAGTGGTCTCACATGACGATATCGGACAAAACGATGGTGGTGTTTATATGAATTGGAATGCCAACGCTGTTCGTTTATATAACGGTTCTGCATGGGTACCGATTGGTGATTTTCCATTTGAAGCATGGAAATATGTACGTGTAGTCGCTGATGTCAGTAAAAGCACATTTGACTACTATATGGGAGACGATAGAGAAAGTGCTTTGGATGCTGAACCCGTTACGGGTCTTGCTTTTCGGAATGCAGCGACAAATCCTGTAGCGCAGTGGGTTGTCTTTCATGTGTACTCAACAGTGGCACAAGGTTTCGTAGATGACCTTTTTGTGTATGAAGGGGCTGATCCCCCTGCAGCTACACCAGTTGATCCGAAAGAAAAACTCACAACTTTCTGGGGACATGTAAAACAGCACGCCTCATTTTAGTATGATTTTTACAATTATGATATTATTTATACACTATCAATGATACACCAATCCGGTAGGTGCGATAAGGATATCGCACCTACCGAAGGATGAAGTGTGTGATTATTTTCAAAATTCACCATAGTTTTTAAGGAGGAAAAATGTTCCGAAAAATCTGCTGCATCAAGGTAGAATCAGTATCAAATAAATCATTCATGCGATTTATGTCTATGAGCCTTCTCGTCCTTTGTCTCATGTCTGTACAGGTCGCAATATCAGAAGAGATTCTCATACAGACAGGATTTGAGGAGTTTTCTGATGGTAAACCACCAAAAGACTGGGAAGTTAGAGGAGAGGGTTTTGAGGTAACGAAAAACACCGCAAAGACTGATAGACAATCGTTAGCGATCCTGAGCGGTGCAAACGATGATTATGTTGGTGTGTTCATTGAAACCGATAATTCTGTACTTTCGGTCGAATTTTGGGTTTTTATTGAGAGTGGTGGAAGGTCTTTCAACTTCAAAATCGGTTCTTCCGACAATATTGCTACCAACAATAACTGCGTTTACATCAACTGGAATGCTGAACAGGTCAGATATTTCGACGGTGCCGCATGGGTTAACATAGATGAATTTGAAACTGATAAATGGAGACATGTCCGGGTTGTTGCTCATGTGGATAAGAGTGAATTCGACTTCTATTCTGGTGAAGATAGAAATAGGACTCTAACGGACAAAGGTGCAAAAGGATTACCTTTCAGAACTGTTGCGGATGGTCCTGTTGCTAAATCAGTAACCTTCTATATCTATGGAATTGCTGCACCAGGGTATGTTGATGATTTGATTATTTCTGAAGGCGATGAGCCTGTTAATCTTGCGGTTGATGCTGTCGGGAAACTTTCTACATATTGGGGTCGCCTAAAGAGTTATTAGGTGATTCGGTTCAGTAAAGTTTAGCTGATGTTAGGACTATTTTATGGATAATGAACACGTTCACCTCACACTGTCACAGCGGTTACATTTTGATATATACGGCTATGTCTTGTTAGAAAATGTCCTGTCAGAGGATGAAGTGGAGAAAATGAAAGCTGCGCTTTACAGAATAAGGGATGGTGCCGATCTTGACGGTACAAGGGTATACCTCAATTGGCGCGGTGAACACCATGCACACATGGGAAACCTTGTTGAATTTGATCCGGCATTGTTAGCGTATGCAGCACATCCTAAGCTTGTACCCCTCGTTGAGGAAGTCGTTGGTGGAGGGGTCCGGCTTGAAGAAACTGAAGCGATTATCAACAGGCGAAATCAGGATCAAGATTTAGAGGAACTCAAAAAACGCAGATATAATCCCACCGGTTTCCACCGTGGCACGAAGCATGGGTGGGGTACCTACATGGAACAGGATAAATTCCACTGTATCTTCGTGAAAACACTTGCCTACCTAACTGACGTTGGTCCTGATGATGGCGGTACCAGTGTGATTCCAGGAAGCCACAGGTTGACATGGAAACAGCATGAGATGATTGAAGCAGCACTATCAGACGACAAACTCATACATCAGGTGGAAGCACCTGCCGGTTCAGTAATGCTTTTTGCTGAATCACTTGTCCACAGCACCACTGCCATCCGTAGTGACACGGAGCGGGTTATACTCATTGCAGGTTACACACCACCAATGGTACGCGAGTGGCCCGGGAACGAGGTTAGTCCAGAATTTATTGAGACGTTACCTGAAGATATCCGTCCACTCATCTCTGGTAGTGATAGTTGGCACTGGAAACGCAGATATTGATACAATTATTTATAATCTTTGTTCAACCTTATGCGCCTGATGTTCGTGGAACAGGCAGCGATTCTTTACCCATTTCAGCAAACAGCAGTTTCATAACAAGTTCAGCTTTCAATTCTGCATGCTCAGTTGAATTCCACAGATTATTTATCTCACCCGGATCTTCCTGCAGGTCAAACAATTCACCATAAACCCGATTGTAATAGACGGTGAGTTTATAGCGGTCATCAACATACGTCTTCACATGAATAGTTGTCGGTTCATGGTGATTCTCAACGATGATGTGGTCTCGTGCCTGCTCTTCCTGTCCATACCAGACCGGTGTCTGATCCACTCCTGTCATGCCAAAAGGAATATCAATTCCTGCAGCCCCAAGAAACGTTGGTGCTAAATCTACCAATGTCTGTAATGCGTCAGACTGTTTCCCTGCGGGAACAACGCCAGGATAACGCACGAGAAATGGGACACGTATCACATCTTCATAGTGAAATGCACCTTTAGCAATTAGGCCGTGCTGTCCATAGAAATGCCCGTGATCTGAAGTGAAGACAACTAATGTATTATCAGCAATACCGAGTTCGTCAAGTTTGCCTAACATCTCACCGATATACTTGTCCATGAGGCTCACCATACCGTAATATACCGCGATATCTTTCGCAAGTTTATCCCGATCATGTAGGTGGGATCGGAATCCGTGTATACCTTTACCCGTTTCACGCCACTCAGAGAAATCTGGTT
The DNA here is from genome assembly GCA_009839975.1 of Candidatus Poribacteria bacterium. Classification (GTDB taxonomy): domain Bacteria; phylum Poribacteria; class WGA-4E; order WGA-4E; family WGA-3G; genus MSPOR6. The sequence continues at coordinate 22,404 of VXOP01000355.1, read as the reverse complement.
TCCTCTGCTGTGTCATCTGGAAGTGTATCGGATTCTTTTCATGTTCGCCTTCTGTTACAGATGGCACTGTGAGAGATTCTGGGTCATACATCGTATCCCAGGGTTCTGGTACTAAGTATTTGGGATGTGGGTCAAAGAAACTTGCCCAAAGAAAGAAGTTCTCTCCGTTCTGCTGGTAGTTTTCCATCAGTGCATTGGTGCGTTCAGCGATCCACGTATCATAATGAAATTCTTCAGGGATTGGCCATTTGTGATACTGTCCTTTAGCATTACCTGTCGGTGGTGCATAATAGTCACGCCAGTTCGTAAGTCCTTTTTCCTCCATCCAGATGGCATAGTGCTGCCCAACATGTGCTTCATCAGCATGGTTACGTGCAAGCTCAACATGTTCAAAACCGTAAAATGGTTCATTGAAGTCACGCCAGAAATCCAAGTCTTGCAGAATCGGATAGGATTCAAGGGATGGGAATTCTTCTGATCCGTGCAAAGGTTGGAAATGCGCTTTCCCGACAAGAGCGGTTCGGTAACCTGCATCTGTAAAGTCTTCTCCGACAGTGTGTTCACTTTCTAAGAGTTTAGTGCCAAGCGACCATGCCCCGTGTTGGCTCGGATATTTGCCAGTGATGATGGATGCACGGGTTGGCGTGCATGTCGGATTTGGACAGTAGGCTCTGTGAAAGAGTGTTCCATCTTTTGCCAATGCATCAAGGTGAGGGGTCTGAATTTCTGGGTTTAAGCACCCCAGTGTGTTCCAATGTTGTTGATCACTTGTAATCAGTAGTATATTGGGTCGGTTCTGTTCCATAGGACTTCCTTAGCTTCTATTGTTAAGACAGCACTGTTTATATTTCTGTCCGCTTCCGCAAGGACAAGGTGAGTTTCGACCAATTTTCTGAGATGCTGTAGATATGTTCTGGATAGGGGTTTTCCTTTTATTATTTCTTAACTGCCGATTCTGTTGCATGATTGGCATGATGCTGTTTGCCGGTCTCCCCTCCTGAAGTGCCTTAGCCATAAGTTTCATCGGCTCATCAATATGACTGAAAAAGTGTTTGTAACCCTCACATAGGTAATTCAAACCATCTTCACCGTCAGGTGTTTTGATAATTCGGTTCTTTGGACACCCCCCATTGCAGACGAACTTTACATCACACTTTAGGCAATATTCAGGAAGTGTGTCTTTTTTGTCTGTCCCGAATTTGCGTTGAAAAGGCGAATCTACCATATCAGCGATTGAGGTTTCTTCAATGTTACCGATATAGTAGTCAGGTGTAACGTAGTGGTCGCAGGAATATAGGTCTCCATTGTGTTCAATAGCCATAGCGTCGCCACACGTTTCATTGAATACACACAGACTTGGGTTATAGCCTAACCACGCCTCAAGTGCTATATCGAATATCTGTATGAAGATCTTACCGATATCATTTACGACCCATTCATCAAATATGGTGCTTAGGAATTTACCATACTGCTTCCCAGTTACTGACCGTGGGGATACATTCTCACCATCAAAATGTTCGACTGCAGGTATAAACTGCATAAACTCTGCATCAAGACTTTTAAAATAGGAATAGACCTCTTTCGGATATTCAGCATTATGATTGTTTACAACACATAGGATGTTGTAATCAACATTATGCTTTTGTAGTATCCTTAACCCGCGAATTACCTGTTCTGACGATGAACGTCCACGTTTGTCATAGCGATACTTATCGTGAATTTCAGGTGGTCCATCAATGCTTATACCTATCAGGAACCTGTTCTGTTTAAAGAACTGTCCCCATTCGTCATTAAGTAAGGTGGCATTTGTTTGGAACGTATTCTGTATCCGCATACCAGACCTTCTGTATTTTTGCTGATATCGGATAGCTTGTCTGAAGAAGTCAACTCCCATGAGTGTCGGTTCTCCACCTTGCCATGCAAAGGTGACGTCATTGACCTGTTGTGCTTCAATATATTGCTTGACATATTCCTCAAGCGTTTCATCTGTCATCCGAAATGACTTGGTTTCGGGATAGAGTTCCTCTTTTTCCAGATAGAAGCAGTATTCGCAATCTAAATTGCATATTGGGCCGATCGGTTTTGTCATCACATGAAAAGCGCGTGGAACATTCGCTTGAACCATATATTTTGCCTCCTACTTTGACTATTTCTATCAGTGTATCATATTCACGCGGAGTCCACAAGAAAAAACTTAGGTCTGTTTATAGTGAATTTTATAGTTAACTTGACATTTGACTTGTAGGAGGCCAGTTAACATGATTCTGGCCGATTCCCGACTATCATTACGTTAAGTCGCGATTCGGCGATCGCTCCTACAGAAGAAACGTCAGCATAGTTTTTTATTTTACCTTAGTTTTCGGTATTTTGGAGTTGACAGCATGCCCCTCTGCAGTGTATGATATACAGATATTCAAAGATCGGAGGAAAGAAAACTTGGCAGCAGATATAGGACTCATCGGTTTGGCAGTGATGGGAGAGAATCTTGCACTTAATATTGAAAGCAGAGGGTTTGAGGTAGCGGTTTTTAATCGAACGGTCTCACGGGTTGATGATTTTATCACCGGGGCAGCAAAAGGTAAGAATATAGTTGGTGCACACTCCATTTCCGAATTTATTAAACAATTGGATATACCCCGAAAGATTATCTTAATGGTCAAAGCAGGTGAACCTGTTGACGCATTCATTCAGTTACTCGTACCCCATCTTTCTAAAGGTGATTTGATCATAGATGGTGGTAACTCCAATTTCAATGACACGATACGCCGGCACACGGAACTTGGCGAAAAAGACATACTCTTTATCGGTACAGGAATTTCAGGTGGAGAAGAAGGTGCATTAAAGGGGCCCGCCATGATGCCAGGGGGTTCACCTGAAGCTTATGCACTTGTGGAACCAATTTTTACAAAAATCGCAGCCCACGTAGATGGCACACCGTGTTGTTCCTATATCGGTCCGAACGGTGCTGGACATTATGTCAAAATGGTGCATAACGGCATTGAATACGGGGATATGCAACTGATATGTGAGGCATACTCCCTGATGAAAAACATCTTGGGTATGAACGCAGATGAGATGCACAAGGTATTTAACAGATGGAATCAAGGAGAACTCAATTCCTATCTCATTGAAATTACTGCTGACATCTTTACACAAAAGGACGCAAACGGTACACCCTTTGTTGATATTGTGCTCGATCAAGCAGGTCAAAAAGGAACGGGAAAATGGACAAGTATCTCCGCATTAGACCTTGGTGTTTCTGCTCCTACAATCGCTGAAGCAGTCTTCGCACGATGCATCTCTGCAATCAAGAGTGAACGTGTAGACGCCGCAAAGGTGATTAAAGGTCCGAGCGGAACTTATGATGGAGAAAGAAATAAAGCCTTAACTGCTATTCACAATGCATTATACGCAGCCAAGATATGTTCTTATGCACAAGGCTTTGCACTCATGCGGGAAGCGAGTGTTGAAAACAAATGGGACTTAAATCTTGGTCAAATTGCATTAGGATGGCGTGGCGGATGCATCATAAGAGCAAAATTCCTGCATCGCATCGCAGAAGCTTATGAACGTCAACCTGACCTGGCAAATCTATTGCTTGATCCATATTTTAAGGATGTGATTGAGAAATCTCAATCACACTGGAGAAATGTCGTCAGTACTGCCAGTCACGTTGGTGTCCCGATTCCAGCATTCAGCTCTGCCTTAGCCTATTTTGATAGCTACCGTAGCAGCAGACTCCCTGCCAATCTAATTCAAGCGATGCGTGACTATTTTGGGGCGCATACCTATCATAAAATAGACTCAGAAGGTAATGTAATTGTCAACGAAAACGGTGAACCGACAGTTTTCCATACGGAGTGGATGTTAGAGAACCGTCCAGAAGTAATTGTTGAATAGAGGAGGTAAAATGGCTCAAGGACCACAACAAGCATTATACGATTTTAAACCAGAACACGACTTCTTTGTTGGGATTGATTCTGATGGGTGTGTCTTCAACAGTATGGAAGTAAAACATAACGACTGCTTCAGTGTAAACGTCGTTAAACATTTTGGGTTAGCATCCATCTCAAGACAGGTGCATCAAGCATGGGATTTTGTCAACCTCTATTCAACAATGCGAGGAACGAATCGGTTTAAGGCACTACTGCTTGTATTTGATTATCTTCGCGAGATGTCTCTCGTTAGAAAAATGGGGTTAGAAATACCTGAATTACGACACCTGAGAGGATGGACTGAAGTTGAGACAAAACTCGGTAATCCTGCGCTACAGGATGCAATAGACAACGCAACCGGTGAAAGAAAGAGTGAACTGAGTCATGTAATGCAATGGAGTCTTGGTGTTAACGAAAGTGTTGCTGAGATTGTCTACAATTTACCTCCATTTCCTGGTGTGCGTGAAGCGTTACAACGACTGCAAGGGAAAGCGGATGTCATTGTCGTCTCCGCCACACCTGACGAAGCACTTAAACGTGAATGGGACGAACACAATATAGACCAATATGTTGCTTTGATTGCAGGACAAGAGATGGGAACGAAGACCGAACATCTTACAATTACAACAAAGGGTAAATATGCAGAAAATCGTGTCTTGATGATCGGGGATTCACCAGGCGACTTAAAAGCAGGTCAAAGTGTAGACGCGCTGTTTTTTCCTGTAAATCCCGGTGCTGAGGATGCCTCTTGGGCACACTTTCTTGACGAAGGAATTGATAGATTCTTCAGTGGACATTATGCAGGTATCTATGAAGACAAACTGCTGAAAGCGTTTCAGGAATTGCTACCTGAAACACCTCCATGGTCAACGGATTGAAAGGACTTTTATGAAAATACTGTTACAACATAGAGTTGAAGGTGAACAATTAGAAAGATTAGAGAATATTCTCGGTGATGAGCATACTTACATTATGGCGAACTCAAGGGATGAGATTGCTGAGAAAGGTAACGATGCTGACATTTTCTTCGGTTTCTGTAGTGAGGACATATTCCCACTTTTAGCCAATATCAAATGGATTCAGGCTTCAAGTGCAGGTATGGATAAACACATGTATCCAGCGATGCGTGAGAGTGATGCGGTTTTGACCAATGCTGCTGGTCTCTACGGGACACACGTTGCGGATCAAGCCTTTGCCCTCCTACTCGGTTTAGCACGTGGTATTCACCATTTCACCAGGAATCAAGACAACCATAAATGGGGTGGTAGCAAATCCCCGATGATTGAGATTGATGGGTTCAAAATCGGTATTGTCGGTTTAGGTGGTATCGGCATGCAGATGGTGAAGCGCGCAAAAGGATTCGACATGTATGTTATCGGTGTTGATGCTTATCGAACAGATAAACCCGACAATGTTGATGAATTGTTACCGATGGATAAACTAGTCGATGTGATGAGTCGTGTAGATGTTGTCATGATTGCATGTCCATTGACAGAGGAAACACGTGGATTGATTAATGCTGAGAACCTTTCTGCTATGCAACCCACAGCCTATCTTATAAACGTTGCCCGAGGTCCGATTGTCAAGGAAGATGACTTGATTGAAATCTTGCAGGAAGGTAAAATCGCAGGAGCGGGTTTGGATGTAACAGAGACGGAACCATTGGCAAATGATAGTCCGTTGTGGGATATGGATAACGTGATTATCACGCCTCATGCTGCGGGTGGATCTCAGCACCGTATGCGGCGAATTACCGAGTTCTTTCTTGATAATCTTGAACGGTATCTGAAGGGTGAAGCGTTAAGGAATGTTGTGGATAAGCAGCTTGGGTTTTAATTTTGATAGGAGAAATCATGCCGGACCAAGATCAAGAACAAACATTAGTTTATTTTTTCGCAAAGAGCAATTTCGGTGACGACCAAGTAGATTTTATAAAAATTGGTCACACGAGTAAGGATCTTTCAATACGACAAGCAGCTCTTCAGACAGGTAACGAAGCTGATATACGCGAAATAGGCGTCATTCCATTTGAGACAGTGGATGAAGCGTCTAGAGAAGAAGAAAGAATTCTTTCGCGCTTTGGAGCATTTCGGGCTCGTGGAGAATGGTTTTATGCTACACCTCGGATAATACAATTTATCTAGGATTATGCAGTGCAACATACTGAACTGCTTTTTGAAGACGAGTCTCCAGAAACGGAAAATTCACCAGAAATTCCATTTGGGAAACAACTTGCTGAGAAACGAAACGCTATTAATATGACCCAAGATGAATTGGCTATCAGAGTAGGTTGTACAAGGGGATAGATCAGTTTTCTTGAAAACAACAGAGGGATGCCTGGGCAGAGTATACATGCAAAATTGGTTGAGGTTTTAGGTGAATTTTGTGATACTGCTCCCGTAACAGAACCAGAAGTAGAAAAAACTTGTGAGTAAATTTGAGTGTCACCTGAATAAAACTCTAATTCTCAATCGGAGATAAATCAACGGATGTATTAGTTGAAAAATTAGACGCGAAAATACGCGAATTGGAATCGAATGTTGCAGCAAAGGTCAGAGAACAGATTTCTGAAATTATTGACCTTGCAGACCAAGATGTGTTAGATATAATGTGATCGCGTGCCGTTGAACAAGAATTTTAGATATACGCAATGAACCCTATCCCAGCGAAACGTAGTATAAAAAGGATTAAGAATTGAAATGCGTTGTAGATTAAAAACTTGGTTTTCAGACGTTGGTTAATTTATGCCTTCAAGTTCTAAAGGAGCAAACGCATCTGTAATCATCTAATACCGTATAGTTATGAATAAACGACACAGAAGGACACTTGATGTCATCTTTGCACAACCAATTTCTGGCAACATCAAATGGAGAAATGTGGAATCATTGTTAAAAAATTTGGGTGCTATCATAACAGAACGTGCGGGATCAAGAGTTGCTGTATCTTTAAACAACTGTATCGCAGTGTTCCATCGTCCCCATCCAAATCCAAACATGGACAAAGGAGCAGTCAGAGACCTACGTAGATTTCTTCAAAAGGCAGGAATACAGTATGATTGAATACAAGGGTTATATTGGAGTAGTTGATTTCGACCCAGAAATAGACCTCTTCCACGGAACAGTGATAAATACACATGACGTAATATCATTCTACGGTGCATCCGTAACAGAACTTCGGGCAGAAATGCAGAAGTCACTTGAAATTTACCTTGAAGTATGTGAGGAACAAGGAAAAGTACCAGACAAACCTTTCTCAGGAGAACTGACAATTCAAACAAGTCCCGAGTTGTACGGTCGAATTGCCTTGAATGCTGCGCGCCGTCAATTAGAGATAGGTGTATACCTTCAAGAAGTTTTGGAGAAGGCTGTTTCAGCGAATTAATTATCTATTAGAATCAGCAAGATAGGACGAATTGACCAAAGTGTATTGTATTTAGTTGGTGAACCCATATCCCGGCGAGGGTTGGCTATATGAGAAGGTTTGGTACACAAGGACCTGTGAATCCTGAACAGCATTATGTTGTCGCTCGGACAGAGGAGCTCACTGAGTTTATTAAACGCGTCAAAGAGGGACGTTATATCGTCATCTTTGCACCCCGTCAGACAGGTAAGACAACTTTTTTCTATGCTGCTATGGATGTCCTCGCGACTGAGGAACCGAATTACCTCCCTATTCATTTGGATTTTCAAGCGTATAAAAACCTTGCGCCGTCGGATTTCTATAGTAACCTCACCGAAGACCTTCGCGAGGAAATCGAGAACACTTACCATAAAAGTGGAAAAGTTCCCTCTGAGGCGTTAAAAGGGTTTTTAGAAAACACAACCTTTACCGATAATGTGTCAATGCTCAGAGGTTTCAATGCATTAGCGCGGATGTTAGAGAATCAACAGGTTGTCATCCTCATTGACGAGTTTGATGGCATTCCTCAGGTAGTCTTGAGCGATTTCTTGTATGCACTCCGCCGTATCTATATCTCCAGAACGTCTCCCAGATGTCCGCATAGCCTTGGGATTATCGGTGTCAAGAGCATTGCGCAACTCAACTATGATCGTTCTATCTCCCCATTCAATATTAACGACGATTTTGCGCTGTCAAATTTTACACTTGATCAGGTGCAAGAACTAATCGGACAATATACAGACGAAGTAGGACAGGCTTTCAACCCAGAAGTCATTGAATCCATTCACAAACAGACAGGGGGACAACCCTTTCTTGTCAACCGGTTCGCACAGATACTCACTGAGGAACTGGATATCCCAAAAACCGAAACTATTACGTTGGCACATTTTTCAGCAGCACATATCCAACTCGTGGACGAAAACAATACCAACCTCGCACATCTGACCACCAATATCCGCCGAAATCTCCGATTTGAAAGTCTTTTGATGCGAATTGTGTTGTATGAGGAAGGGGTGCCTTTCAGTCTACACAATGACCTTATTAATGAACTCGCAACTTATGGAGTTCTTGCAAGAGGTACTGATAGAATGTGTGAGATTGCCAATCCAATTTATCTACATTGCATTCTACAGGTATTCAAACCGATCATCAACGGATTAGAAGACGACTATTTTCCAGGGGACACTGATGGGTTTCAGTATCTCACGGACGATGGACACATTCAGATGGAACTACTCCTGAATAACTTCTGTGACTTCATTGCCCGCGCTGGATACAGGATCCTACAAGTCCCTGAAACACCACAAGAATTTATCGGACAACATCTCCTCTTTGCCTATCTGGATCAGTTCGTAACCAGCGTGAACGGGACAATGTATATAGAAGTGCCAACAGGACGTGGTAGAATGGATTTACTCATTTTACATAACGGAGGGAAATATATCGTTGAAACAAAGATTTGGAGAAGTGAGAGAGGGTATGCCAAGGGGAAAGAACAGCTCGCTGCGTATCTATCAACTGAAGGTGTGACAGAAGGTTTCTATGTGGTGTTCGATCATCGCGAGGTGCCAGAACCGCGTACTGAGACAGAGATGATAGATGGATTGACGATTCGGAGTTACGTTATTCCTGTAGTGCAAGAACGTCCTTCATGAGGGAGTGTTGGATAATCCACTAAACAGCGGTTTACTTCATGTGTTATCAGGTTCAATCCGCACAGCGCAGAATTTCAACTCAGGTTGTTTAGAAACCGGATCAAACGCTGAATTTGTCACATAATTGACATTCGTCTCCGAATGAAAAAGATCCCCCCAATGGAAAGGCGTAAACAGTAACCCGCGTCGAATAGTATCAGTAACTCGCGCACGGGCAAAGCATCTACCTCTGCGACCAACAAGATAGATCCAGTCACCATCAGTCACCCTATATTCTTCCGCATCATCTGGATGTATCTCAACAAATGGTTCTGGATTCTTTTTCGTAAGTTGTGGTACTTTCCCCGTCCGAGTTCGTGTATGCCATTGACTTGCAACGCGTCCAGTCGTCAATCCTAACGGAAATTCTGTATCAATCGCTTCATCGGGTGGTTTATAGATTGGTATTTTAAATTGTGCCTTGCCTGAAGGCGTGAAGAACTTCCTACGCGTATAACGACGCAGTGTTCCGGGATGTCGCGGATGAGGACAGGGCCAACGGAGCGATGTTGTCTTTAGTCGTTCATTCGTCATTCCCATCTGGTCACACGGGGTGCCAGCAGTCAGCAAACGGTATTCATCCCATATCTCCTCATGGTTATGAAAATCAAAGTCTCGTTTGTATCCCAGTACCTTAGCAATTTGTGAGAATATCCACCAATCTGGCTTCGCTTCTCCCGGTGGCTCAAGGAATTTATCACTCCGAACAACCAGGCGTTCGCTATTCGTCATGGTACCGCTTTTTTCACCCCACTGTGCGGCAGGAAGAAGAACATCTGCATATTCAGATGTCTCTGTTGGATAATAACAATCCTGGACAACCACCAAGTCAGCACGTTTGAGTCCTGCTTGAGAGACCTTTGTATCGGGCATACTCACGGCAGGATTAGTACAAACGATCCAGAGTGCATGGACATTTCCTGCAGCGGCAGCCTCAAACATTGGTACAGCAGTTAAACCAGGTTCTCGTGCAATGCTTCCAAGAGGAATTCGCCATGCCCCTTCAAGATAGGCACGATGCGTATCATTTGTCACCACACGATATCCGGGCAACTGGTGAGATAGATAACCTACCTCTCTTCCCCCCATTGCATTGGGTTGACCCGTTAGTGAGAATGGACCTGAACCACTCTTACCCACCTCGCCTAACTGAAGATGTAAATTAATAAGTGCGTTATTCTTCTCCACTCCGCTTGTGCTCTGATTTGTGCCTTGACAATAAAAACTGAGTAATCGGCAGTCTTGCTTTGATAAAAATTCAACAATTTCATCTATACGACCTGGATGGATATCAGATATTGCAACCAAATTCCTTTCCTTAAGACATTCAAGTTGATGTTTATATGCACTATAGTTTTCTGTGTTTCGTTGGATGAATCGCCTATCAACACGTCCGTTAGCGAGGAGACGTTTTGCAATGAGTTGTAGAAAAGCAACATCACTTCCTGGGGCAAGTGGAACGTGTACATCTGAAAAGTCTGCTGTTTGAGTCCGTCTCGGATCAACGGTTATAATCCGTGTGTTAGGTTCTGATGCTCGCCGCTTCCGAATCATTTGGAATAGGACAGGATGGTTAACTGCCATATTCGCTCCGATTATCAGAAATACATCTGCATGCTGAATGTCGTCATAACAGGTCGGCGGTCCATCTGAACCGAATGCCTGAATATATCCGACTACAGCAGATGACATACAAAGTCTGCTATTTGTATCTATGTTATTTGTTCTTAGAAATCCCTTAAATAGTTTATTGAATACATAACACGTTTCTGTGTCCAATTGACCGGAACCGTAGAGTGCAAGGGCATCTTTGCCGTGTTTCAGCTGAATTGTCTGAAGGCGGTTAGCTGTGAATGCGATTGCTTGTTCCCAAGAAACACGTCTTAATTCTTCGTCTTTATTCTCTCGGATCATTGGGTATGCCAGTCTTCCATCATGATTCTGGAATACCTGTTTGAGATGAGCCCCTTTGGGACATAGCATACCGTAATTCGGTGCATCGTTGTCGTCAGTAGATATTTTGGTGATGATGTTATCCTCAACTGTTGCACGTATAACACAACCGACACCACAATAGGGACAAACGGCTTTTCCTGTTGAACTTTTCACTGATTTATCCTTGATTTGAAAGAAGTTTTCAATTACAAATTATGACTACATTAGATTGTTAGATTGGCTCATACCCTGATCCTGCTTTGAGTCGTTGTTTCTCTGCCAGTGCAGCAGCAAATGCTTTTTTCTCAGCATCTTGCACAGCAGGTGAGAACCTCACCAACAGCGTAGCAAACGAAACAATTACTACCATTACACCAAGGAAAAGTAATGCTTGTTGTGTAGTTAAATTTTCTGCACGAAAGAGAAATCCTGCTGCAACAGCACCGGCGTTTCCGCCTGCCCCAACAATTCCTGCAACCGCCCCTAGTGCTTTTCTATTGATAAAAGGAACTAATCCAAAGGTGGCTCCTTCAGACATCTGAACAAAGAGACTGAACACAATCATCGTTCCAATCGCTGCAATCATAACTGACATTCTTGAGAACAGCATCAGCATTATTCCCTCACCTAAAAGAACAATAAAAAGGAAGACGACCCGTCCTTTTAATCCCATTTTTTTTGCAAAGAAATCCGAGAAAAAACCACCGACTGTACGAGCAAATATATTCATAAGTCCGAACAAACCAGCTATAACCCCTGCAGTTTGGACATCCAATTTGAAATGGTCATGGTAGTATAGTGCTGCAATATTGTTTATGGTAAGTTCCACACCGAAACACGCTGCATATATAAAAAACAGAGCCCATACACGATAATCCTTTATTGCAAGATTGAATGATTCCATTCCTTTTCCTTTACCCTTATCAATCTGATCTTGTTTAAAAAGCTCGCTATAATTTCCATCTGGTGCATCTTGCGTTGTGAAATAATATACGAACCCCATTATAAATAGAGCAATTCCAGGAATAATCATTGCCAATCGCCATCCGAGATATTCATTCACACCAAGACTCAGAATTGCAGTGAAAATGATCGGCATGACCATTTGTGTTACACCACCACCTAAATTACCCCAACCTGCAGTCGTTGCGTTTGCTGTACCAACACAATTTGGTGCAAACATCACAGATGTATGATACTGCGTGATAACAAACGATGCACCGATTGCCCCGATTGCTAAGCGGAAGAGTAGAAAGGTTTGGTAATCATGTGCCAGTCCAATACCCATAACAGGAATTGATCCAAGAATTAGCAGCCATGTGTATGCTTTACGAGCTCCAATTCGATCACACAAGGGACCGATGAAGATTCTCACAGCAACTGTAATTGCAACGGATGCGATGATTGTGTTCCCTATCTGAGTTTTCGTCAACATCAAGTCTTCGCGCACAATTGCCATAAGCGGTGCGATTCCAAACCATCCAAAAAATGCCAAGAAAAATGTGAACCAGGTGGTATGAAAAGTACGCATCTGTACAGATTTTAAGCTAAACAATTCTATTTGTGTTGCTTTGTTTTTTATATCCATTGTTTATCTAACTATTGTCCTTTCTAATGATTGTTAGGATTGAATTCATTAAATCATCTTTGTGTTTGAAACAGGGAACTAACGCATTGAAGAATGTCTGCACCGCTTATTTTGTAGATAGATAAGACACGAGACCTTCAAGAACTTGTGGCAAATCATCACAGGGCACATTTTCCAATAATTTCGTTGCAACTTTTGAATTTGGACCTGCATCTCCTTTTACAAAGACATCTACTGCATCAGTGATTACACCGTCAATTTTGGTTTTTTTCCCAAGAAGTCCAATATCAGCCGCAGCATGGTTACCACACCCATTTGGACATCCTGACCAATTGACTGTAAGAGGTTTTGTATTACCAAGTTTAGCCTCTAAATGTCTGATAGCTTCCATGGCTCGTTCTTTGGTTTCAATGAGCGAGAAGTGACAGTAATCAATACCTGTGCAGCTCACCATACCACGCATCACCTCTGATGGATCATACCTGAGTATTTTTAATAATGGTTCAGCAGTTAAATCTCCTATTTTCCCATCAGGGACATTAGGAATTACCAGATTCTGACCTTGCGTTAGACGTATATCACCGGTGCCATATTCATCGGCAACCCGTGCGACCTCATTGAGTTGTGGGACACTTATTCTGCCAACAGGTACCACAAGTCCTACATAGTTTAGGTTTTTCTGTCTTTGTGAGAAAATACCGGTATGGTCTGTTTTATTCTTACTCCGCATATCTTTTCCTGCTGTCATAAGTGGTTTGGGAAAACGCGCCTCTAATTCTTTTCTAAATTTCTCTATTCCCCAGTCAGCTATGAGAAATGCCATGCGCGATTTATTACGGACTGTTCGTGGACCGTGGTCTCGGAATATCTTTGTAATTTCAGTACACAATTCTGCTGCATCTTCAGGTTTGACAAATACATCAAGTGCTTGTGCCAGGGTGTATCCTCCAGACCCCATTTTTCCTCCTATCAAAACATTAAATCCTTTTCTTTTCAAACTCACATCTTCCTTAATGGCAGGTACAAGTGCAATATCTTGGGAAGAAGCGTGTGTGCAGTTGTCCAAACAACCTGTAATACCTACATTAAATTTTCGTGGAATATCTGTGAATTCTTTATTCCCTGCGATGATATCTGTGAATTTTTTGGCAACGGATGAGGCATCAAATAGTTCATTCGGTGTCAGTCCTGCCACAGGACAACCTGTAACACCTCGGATATTATCATATCCTGTTTGAAGTGAATCTAAACCGACCTCCTCAAGTTGATTCCAGATGTTTTGAACACTTTCAATTGCAAAGCCGCGCAATTGTACTTGTTGTCGTGTTGTGAGATCTACGAATCCTATACCGTACGCTTCACTTATTGAGGCAATGGTTCGAAATTGATCTGAGTTTGAAAAGCCACTTGACATTCGAAGTCTCATCATAAATGCGCCAGGAGTCTGTCGCCGATAGAACACACCTACATATTTGAGTCTGTCGCGTTCTGTGTCAGGAATTGATTCCCATCCATTACTGATGTAGTTTGGAATATCTTCTATTACCTCAAGTCCATTTTTTTTCCGTTTAAGTGCTTCAGCAGGATGAAGTTTGGATCTGCCTTTCTTTCTGGTACTATTTCCCTTCAACCTTGTTTTCTTCATCTGAAGTTGAGTCATCTTGATTCTCCTATTTCAAAATTATAGTGCTCAATTCATACCGTATACAGATATGTATGTGCTTCCATTGCATTGTTAAAACAAAAAAGCGTCCATTAGCAAGCGTCATGCTTTGCCAAATGGACACCTATGTCCATCTTCAAACCTACATGGGTTGAAGTGTTAAGTTATTATCTATCTATTTGGTCATATCGTTCGACGGTGAACAATGACCTATGCTCTGTTTGTGAATACTTCTGCAATTAACAAGACGTCTTGAGCAATCTCTGCCAGACGTTTCCTGCGATCCATTGCCAGTTTTCTTAATGTCTGATATGCTTCTGCCTCCGTGATACCGCGTTGGTGTGCAACGATTTCCTTTGCTCGCTCAATGATTTTGCGTTCAGCAAGATTCGTTTTAGTTTTTTCAAGTTCTTGTTGTAATGCTCTGAACTTAGAAAACCTTGCAATAGCTGCCTCAATAATTGTTTCAATCCGTTCTTTAGTTAGTTCTCCGACAGCATAAGCAGAAACACCTGCAAATGTAGCATTTTGAATTGTCTCGGAACTTTCATCTTGGGCAAACATTACAATAGGACAAGGGTATTCTTTGTTGATTGATGCAACTGTGTCTATAGTCCTATCACAAGGGGAATCCTCACATATTAGGATGATATCTGGATTTACCTGTTTAACTCGTTCTATCAGACCATGTTTTAGAGACGACTGTGCAATGACATTGTATCTGTCGGATTTAACCACAACATTGTTAAGTAGTTCTATCCTCTCTAAATTGTTATCAACGACTAAAACTCTATACGTCTCAGCAATTGCTTCCATATTAATGTATTGAACCTTTCCAAATCCGTATCATACGGGAATAATGTTTGCAATTTAGGTTGATACTACAGATATGCAAATTCAATGCCAAGTTAGAAGAAACAAAAAACACAAGCGGATTGTATAGAATAATAGGTATACTCTACTATCCGCTAATTATTGTTGCTTGTTTTTTAGGCAGTATTGTCTTATTTTTTGGCAATAGATGGATATGTCCTTGTCGGTGTGTTGCGTGCACATTGGTCTCCTGCAAAAGGCCCTTTGACTGAGGCAGAGAAGTTGGCAGTTATTGCACCAAGCATAGAATCAACAGATTGGTGGAATAGCGAAGGCGACAAGGAATGGGACGCATGGAAACCCTAAAATCCGCAGATGTGATTATTGCTGATTTTCCAGGAGTTACATGTACTTCAGGTATCTATTCGCCACACTTATGTAGGACTAATGTCTATTTACGCCCTACCGTAAACCGGTATCGCAGCACCATTAATAATAGATGCGTCATCAGAAGTCAGAAAACAGATTACCTTTGCGACATCATCAGTATTTACCCAACGCGTATGGTCTTCATCAGGCATTGCATCTCGGTTCATTGGGGTATCCATTATACTCGGCATTATGCAGTTGACGTTGATACCCGCATCCATCACCTCCGCAGCTAATGACTCTGTTAACGTCCGCACGCCACCTTTAGAGACACAATAAGCACTCAATCCCGCTTCACCCTTTAGTCCTGCACGTGCAGAGACATTTACAATCTTGCCATTACCCTGTTCTTTCATGTGCGGAATGGCTGTTTTACAGCATAGAAATACTGATTTGAGGTTCAGATTCATCATGAAATCCCACTTATCTTCCTCAAGTTCAATTGTATCAATGCCACCAACAAACCCACCAACGATATTTACCAATACATCAAGATGACCGAACTTATCAATACAAGCATCTATGGCCTTCTGCACTGCTGATTCCTCAGTGACATTTGCATAAAGAAAGGTAACGTCATCACTCAGATCCGGATTGTATTGCTTAAATCTGTTCACTTCATCGTCAAACAGATATGTGACTGCGACCGTGTCACCCAATGACATAAATGCTTTCGTCACGGCACTTCCTAAGAAGCCTGTACCACCAGTGATTAGGACGTTTCTATTAGGATTTGACATTTATTACTCCTATTCTACAATATTACTTTTAAGTTTTGACGACACCAATTCCTGGTCTTTCAGGTAGAATTAACTTTCCATTGTTAAGTGTTACACCAGAAAATGGATCATTCTTAATCAACAAATTTCCATCTAAATCTGCATAGTCAACGAGTGGGGATAGATGGGCAGCTGCAGTGATGCCAAGAGAACTCTCTATCATGCAGCCAATCATGACACGTAATCCGTGTGCACGCGCAACGTGTATCATTCGCACCGCTTCTAACAGTCCTCCACATTTGACTAATTTGATGTTTATACCATCTACTGCTCCCGATAATCTCGGTATATCACTTGCACGTTTCACACTTTCGTCTGCGATAATCGGTAGTGCAGAATTCTCGCGAACGAACTTTAACCCTGCAATATCATCAGGCTCTGTCGGTTGTTCGACTAATTCTACACCATATTCTTTAAGTTGATGTATTTTCTGAACTGCCTTGTTTGGTGACCACGCGGTATTTGCATCAACATATATCGGTTTGTCAGTTACAGTGCGAAGCGTTTCCATTATCTCAATATCCCGTGCTGTTCCAAGTTTGACTTTCAGTATTGGATACACATCAGCTGCTAATGCTTTCTCTGCCATAACAGTTGGTTCATCCAGTCCTATTGTGAACGAGGTGCGGGGTGTATTGAGTGGATTGAGTCCCCAGAGTTTGTAAAGGGGAACACCGAGTTTTTTACTCAGTCTGTCATTGAGTGCCATATCTATCGCAGATTTTGCAGCATAATTACCCTCTAATACTGATTCGATTTTTGACATGACCTCGTGAATCTGATCAAGGTCTTCGTTCAATTCTGAAGATATGAACCCCAGTGCTGTTTCAACTGTTTCAACTGTTTCACCATAGAACTTTGCTGGAGATGCTTCACCAATACCCTCATCAATTTCAACAAAAATCGTCTTTCTAAAAGGGTCCGTTTCACGACGCGAGATTTTGAAAGGATGTTTAAGTTGTAGTTTAGTGATCTTAGAAGTGATCTGCATCCTTATCCCTTTGAACTCCGTTGTAGTATTTCATAAATGTTTCTATTTTCTGCTTTTCAATTTCTGTATCATCCTTTAGAAATTGCCACATACCTAAGAATATAGCAGATGCTTCCTGCTTTGATGTAAAGTCTTCATTACCAATAGAACGGATTTCAAGTGTCATTGCTAATTTGTTTGTCTGTTGGATTATTGGTGTTTCTCTATCTTGGATGGTTTCAATCGGTGTCTTATAGAGTCTACTGTTGAACTGTTCAAGGATACGTTTTTGCATAAATTCGGTCTCCCGGTTACCACGATTGTGTTTCGCTATGACAATAGGTTCTTCTTCAATCTTTGCCATGTGGTTTATTTGTAGATAGTATCCTTCCTGTTTGATACTGTTTACCTTTTTGATCCGATCTTCAATGGATATCGTTTCTCCAGGTGTATGAATATTGAATACCTTTGCACCGGCAACTTCTAACATTTTCTTTAATGAAGAAATCAGTTGTTGCGTCTTCTGCGTATCTGTTTCCGTATCAATGACTATGTTCATATTCTCAAACGCGCTGTCAGCAATCGGGTGAAGTTCCACATTGACAATCGTCGACTTATTCTGTTCAATGCTTATAGGTTGTTTATGTGGATAGAAACCTTGTTTTGAGAAGTTGAGTGTAGTTCGATATGGATAATTCAAATTGGGATCTGTTTTCAAAAAGTAGTGCCCTTTAGGATCTGATTCAGCAGTTAACATCGGTGAAGCTCGCAATATGACTTGTGAAATCGGGTCACCTGAAGCAGCATTGCTAATGTGTCCTTGAATGACTCCGTTTGGAATGTCGGTGAAATGTATTTTTAATGAATTCTGGGTCTTACCGTAAGAGATTTCCACAACAGTTTCACTTGGATGATCAAGTGCTTTAAGGTAAAAATATGCCTTTCCATCCTCTGAAGTGCTTTCAGAAGATTCAAGTGTTCCGATGGATGCTTCCGCTCTGACAATCTCACCATCGGCGATGGGTAAACCATCAGCATCAAGCGCATTGGCTACAATTCCTACATATCCATTTCCGATGTATGGCATGTTCATTGTCCATGCATTCAGTTCAATCTTGGTTGCAGGTGGTGCTATTTTAAATTGCTGCGGTTGCGGTAAACTATGGTTTCCATAGTAATTTACCATGTCTGTTTGAATAAAATGAAGACCATTCGCTAAAGGTTCCTTAACTTCTAACGTGATTATATCGGTGTCAGGATCATATTGAAAGGGATAGTCTATTCCATTGATTTTCACACATAAGGATTTTGTAAAGACCTGCTGCCGTTTTAACATCCACGCACCCCGTTCATGTAATCCATCCATAACTTTAATCTTGATTGTAGGTGTCTTTGATAGTATGACAGATTCATTTTCTGGTGTGATTAGAACACCCTTCGGTAATCCAGCTTCAACATATCGTGCTATACCGACGAAATAACCGTAGGCTTCTCTCTTCAGATATTGATCGTTCTTTAATCGTGCTTCCTCTTCAGGGTTTGTGTAGAAGGAGGCTTCACAGACAATAGCGGGACATTTTGTCATTCGCAATACACCAAAACCAGATGCTACTATTAACTTGTCTGAATAGAGTCCAGTTGATGGTGAGTTTGGGAGACGTAGTGCGTCCGAGACACCTCGTTGAATGTAACGAGCAAGGTCAAGACTCGGTCGGGAGTCATCTGCATCACCATGATACCAGGTAGAGGTATAGTTTATTTCAGGATGATTATTGATTCCGTTGTGGTGTATTGATATGAAGAAGTCTACTCGGTTTTCGTTAGCAATTTCGCTTCTGTCAGCTAAACTCACATAAGAATCGTCATCACGCGTCATAATGACAGTAGCACCTACTTTTTCTAAGAGACTTTTAAGATACTTGGCAACTTTCAAGTTTATTTCCGCTTCTCGGAGACCTGTAGGACCACGTTTGAAATCTGGGATATGTTCTTGACCCCCATGTCCAGGGTCAAGACATATCTTTATCCCTTTAAGGTGTCTTGCATAAGGTGGAATCTCCATTTCAGTAGACGAATCTAATTCCGAATTCTTTTCAGGTTGATTAGCACTGAGCGGACAGAGTATGAGGGATAGAAATAGTATTAGAAAGTGTTGATATCTATAACGCATTGATTCAACCTTAGTTTTGGCAACTATTAAAAAAATACCGCAGTCTCAGATCAGTTCAAGACTGCGGATAATCAAGTGATATTGATTCATCAACGTCCGCGTAAACATTTGGGTCTGCCAAGAATTTCTGACAAGATTATACCATCACGGAATGTTTGATGAGACAATTCAAATAGTGATGTAATAGGTATCGGTCTTGAAGGTAATTTTGATGGAGAATCCACTGGTATTGGCGGTGGAGAACCTGATGTTTCGTCAACACCAGTGGCTTTTTCGATTTCCTTATTTATCTTCTCCGAAACCCTTTGTAATTCAGTTACCTCTGACCTTTCATCCTTCTTCTCTAGTTCCTCAGGTAAAGGGTACACCCCATCAAAATCATCTTTGACGTCAGGATCAATATCTGTGGTAACGATAGGTGTCTTGACCTGATACTTGGCGTCAGCTTTCTGCTGTCTAATCTGCTTATCCAATCGATTCGCTGATATGACAACATATATGACAAATATGAGAATAGCAAGTGGTGCAATAACACGTGTCCATACAATTAAATCCATTAACGTCTCCGATTTCGGAAAGTCTTTGGTCGTCCCAATATTTCAGCCAAAATAATGCCTTGGCGAAATGTATCTGGATTCAGTTCTATCAGAGAAGTTACAGGTAAAGGTCTTGATGGTAAACGCGTTGGTGAATCTACTGGAACAGGAGGTGTTTCTATAGGTTTCCTCTCTGGTGTAGGTTCAGGGACAGATTCAGATTGTTCTGTCACCATTTGACCGTTCATATCTTCGTCAATCGTCTGACTATGCTGCGATACTTCTGTTTCTGTTGGAACTCCCTCAAAATTATCCATAAAAGGTGGAAACACAACATCACTATCGTTAGCAGTATCTACCTCAATAGTGTTTGACTCAGCTGTCTGAGGAGTTTGTGCAGGACGTTGTGTTTGTTTGCGTTTGCGTGTACCACCAAAAACGATGAAGAGTATTGCAAGTACAATCGGGATTAAAGCCTCAAGATTGAATTCCATCCGTATCTCCTTCAGATCTGTTTAAGATAGTCTCTTTTTAAGATAGACCTAGGGAATGTGCTGACCGGGTTGTGTCACCATCCTCTGGACCGCCAGGTGATGCGATGGATTGTCGCATTTCTGTGTCAGCGAGTATATTCCGCAGCGTATAATAGTCCATAACGCTCATGTTTTCTGAATTGAAAGCATCAGAGATTGAAAGCGGGATTTCAGCTTCAGCTTCAATCAGTTTGACGGTCATTTCTTCTACGAGAGCCTTATTATCTTCCTCTTCTGCTTCTGCTTTTGCTCTTCGTTCTTCAGCTTTTGCGCGTGCAATCTTGAGTTCAGCTTCAGCTTGATCCGTCTGTAATTTTGCACCGACATTTTCACCGACATTTATGTCAGCAATATCTATGGAAAGAATCTCAAAAGCCGTTCCAGCTTCAAGCCCCTTTTCAAGCACAGTTTCGGATATCCTTACTGGATTCTCTAACACCTGTTTGTGATTTGCCGATGAACCTATTGTTGTAATAATACCTTCACCCACCCTTGCACGAATAGTATCTTCAGTTGCGCCTCCGACGAGTCTGTCAATGTTTGCCCTGACGGTGACACGGGCTTTAACGATGAGTTGAATACCATCCCTGGCGACAGCAGTAATACCATTTGCTGCGTCTTCATCACTTGGTATATCAATAATCTCTGGTGTAACACTCACCTGAACCGCCTGTAATACATCTCTACCAGCTAAGTCAATTGCGGCGGCTTGTGCGAAGTCCAACTGAATGTTGGCTTTGTCTGCTGCGATGAGAGCAGCCACGACGCTTCCGACTCGTCCACCTGCGAGAAAGTGTGCTTCAAGATCGTCCAATGATAATGATAAACCAGCTTTTGTTGCATTGATTTGTGGTTCAACAATTCCAGATGGTGGTACTCGTCGTAATCGCATCGCAACGAGGTCAAAAATCCCAACCTTAACACCAGCAGCAATCGCTGTAATCCATAAACCGAGGGGAACTAACCATGCAATAACTATTAAGAACAGTAATACACATACTGCTACTATAGCGAGTATTGCTGTTTCCATTTTACGCTCCTTCTCTTGTATTTGAGATATCAAAGTTTCCTTCACGAAATGCCCCCGCGAGTGCTCTTGGTACAGTGGCTTCTGCTTCAACTACTCTTGCCCGTCGTTCTTGCACATTTGCTGTCATCTCCTGTTTCCTCGCAACTGCAAGTGCCCGTTGTTCCTCTGCTTTTGCTTTTGCTACGACAAGATCGGCTTCGGCTTGTTCTGCCTGTAGTTCTGCCCCGATGTTTTTCCCAACATTGACATCCGCAATATCAATCGACAAGATTTCAAACGCAGTACCAGCATCAAGACCCCTATCAAGCACTGTTTTCGTGATGATATCAGGATTTTCAAGGACATCTTCGTAGGTATCGGATGCCCCGATTGCGCTGATAATACCTTCACCAACACGAGCGACGATTGTTTCTTCACCTGCACCCCCAACAAGTCGATTGATAAAGGTTCGCACAGTTATTCTGACGGTCGCAATAAGTTCAACACCATCAAGTGCAAGTGCACTAATACGTGGTGTTGTAATAACCCGTGGATTAACGCTGATTTGAACTGCTTCAAAAACATCCCTACCAGCTAAATCAATCGCTGCAGCTTGCGTAAAATCAAGACTGATGTTCCTTGCTTTATCAGCAGCGATTAGCGCGCTGACAACGTTAAGTACATTGCCGCCCGCCAGATAGTGTGCTTCCAAGTCTGCCGTGGCAACTTTCAATCCCGCTTTGTGGCTGCTGATAAGTGCTCTGACAATAACATTTGGATTGACTCTTCTCAATCGCATTCCGATAAGTTCAAATATGCGAAGTGGTACCCCTGCTGCAACTGCTGCAATCCATAGTCCTACTGGTACGAACCAGAAAAACATAAAGACTACTATAAGTGCAACGACAGCAATTATGGGTATAAAAGGTATATTTTCCATAGTGTATCTCC
>VXOP01000037.1 GCA_009839975.1 Candidatus Poribacteria bacterium | reverse complement strand
CCTAAATATTTATTCAATCTTCTTATGAAACGGGCGGGGAAACCCCGCCCCTACGATGGAATCAAAGGAGAAAATATATGTCACGCAACTACTACATCACGCAACCCGGCAGGATACGCCGAAAAGACAACACAATATACCTTGAACCCGAAGACGCAAAACGTATCCCAATACCTGTAGAAGATATCGATGCACTCTATTTCTTTGGAGAACTTGATCTTAACACCAAACTCCTCAACTTTCTCGCTCAGAAGAAAATAGCATTTCATGTGTTCAATTATTACGGCTACTACTCAGGCAGCTACTATCCAAGAGAATATCTCAACTCCGGTTCACTACTCGTCAAACAGGTGCAACACTATGAAAAACCGGGGAAAAGGATGGAGATTGCACACGAGTTCGTCGCATCAGCAGTCTTCAACATGCTCCGGATATTGCGGTATCATACTAATCGCGGCAAGGATTGCACGACACAAATTCAGACCATAGAATCGCTACTTGACCAAAGCCAATCCGCCAAGAACACGAACGAGTTGATGGGATACGAAGGGACAATACGAGACACCTACTACACTGCATTTAACACAATTCTGGCGTTGAAAACACCTTTAGAAAAACGTGTTCGGCGTCCGCCAGACAACCCGATCAACGCCGCTATCTCATTCGGTAACTCATTAATGTATCCTGCATGTCTCACAGAGATATATCGGACACAACTCAATCCGACCATAAGTTTCCTACATGAACCGGGGGAACGACGTTTTTCACTCAGTCTCGACCTTGCTGAAATCTTCAAACCGCTCATCATTGACAGAATCATCTTCCGTCTATTCAACCGCGGCCAACTCAACGAAACTAAACACTTTGAAACAAACGTCGGTGCATGCTATCTGAATGAGCAGGGACGCAAAACCTTTATTGCGGCATTTGACGAACAACTTAAGCAGACAGTTTTGCATCGTAAATTGAAACGACATGTATCGTATCAGCGACTTATCAGGTTAGAATGTTATAAACTGATCAAACACCTTGTTGGGATGGAGACATATCAAGCACTCCGTCCGTGGTGGTAAAAGACATCTGAAATCGTAGGGACGGGGGTCTCCCCGCCCGCAACAAGGAGACATTACAATGTATATCATCCTTGTCTATGACATAGAAACAAAACGTGTTGCGAAGGTATGCAAATATCTGCGTCAACATCTCAATTGGATACAAAACTCTGTATTTGAGGGACAGCTCACCAAAGCACAGTTTACCCGTGTTAAATCGGGATTAGCGGAGATAACCGATCCAGAAAAAGACTCCGTTATTATCTATCAACTCCGTGACGCGAAATGGATGACAAAAGAGGTAATGGGAGTAGATAAGAATCCTGCCACGAACCTACTATAGACAAGGGGTGACAGCAATTATGGACATTCCTACCTGCTGTCAACCTCCGAATTTTGCGACTTTTTTGGAAGAGAAATTCTGTCAAAATAGCCAAAAAACCGTTCTAAACCCTTATGGTATCTACTGCCGTCAACCTTCCAGAGAATTTGCACGATTGGCGGTCGACTGCAAACCCTTCTTAAAAAAAGCAAAGACAGAAATTAACTTGACAGACGGTATAAGGATCGAGTATAATATATACATCGGTTTTAGGGAGGCTTTTAATCGCACCAATTTGGAATGGAAACAACGACTTACCACCATTCCCAAACGTTCCATTTTCTCTTTTAATCGCACCAATTTGGAATGGAAACCTTAATGTCGGCCCTCTTGCCCCTGCTCATACCTCCCTTTTAATCGCACCAATTTGGAATGGAAACTGCACTTATGGGGTTGTGTCTTTTAAGGAGGTGTATTACTTTTAATCGCACCAATTTGGAATGGAAACTCATGCGTAAATATTGTGATGAGATGATAGCCAGTCTTTTAATCGCACCAATTTGGAATGGAAACGCAGCAGTCATTGTCTCTTCATCGAAGCGTTTAACAACTTTTAATCGCACCAATTTGGAATGGAAACTTCATATGCAGAAGATATGATTTGTGCTATTGACTACCTTTTAATCGCACCAATTTGGAATGGAAACCTTTACATCATACTTCTCGTGCTTTTCTGTATCAACTTTTAATCGCACCAATTTGGAATGGAAACCAGTGGCGCTAACCTTTAGTTTCGTGATTGGACCCGCTTTTAATCGCACCAATTTGGAATGGAAACGATAATGCGTACAGGATTAATAACAACTTTTTCATAAACTTTTAATCGCACCAATTTGGAATGGAAACCGCAAAACGTCCGTCAAGTCAGCAAGAAGCTTATCCTTTTAATCGCACCAATTTGGAATGGAAACTCCTCTAACAGCTCTTCATTGTAGACATACCAGTTCGCCTTTTAATCGCACCAATTTGGAATGGAAACATGATACATGGTCAAATGTCCAAAGCGCAAGCAACAGCTTTTAATCGCACCAATTTGGAATGGAAACTCTATTGATATGCTGGTGAACGGATTTTGTATTTGAACCTTTTAATCGCACCAATTTGGAATGGAAACCGGCATGTCGCAAAACAAATGACAAAATCGTGAACTTTTAATCGCACCAATTTGGAATGGAAACGTTCAGATAACACCCTTTGAAAAACAACAAATTGAAATCTTTTAATCGCACCAATTTGGAATGGAAACGTAGTTGAAGATATGGACTCTTTACAATATGTTGCTTTTAATCGCACCAATTTGGAATGGAAACAATAATCATATACCTTCTTAAATATTTATCATACATACTATTAATACCAACAATATCGAATTGAAAAAAGTGGAATACGGATCATATAATAA
>VXOP01000134.1 GCA_009839975.1 Candidatus Poribacteria bacterium | reverse complement strand
CTATTAATCCGTTAAGAAGCACTTATTCGCCAACTATGAAGAAATTAAACGTATATATTCGTCGTGTCTTCCAATCCAAAACCAGAAGTAAGTTCCATCTTTCTCAGTAGCAAGCGTTCTATATCTAATTCCTACTCTAACTGACCAATAGGTGTTTACCTTTTTGAATGCAAGAGAAGGATGTCTATGATTCTGTTTTAGCAGTTCAAAACTCTTATCTGCGAGTCGTTGAATATCTTCAGGTAGGTCTTGGTAATGTTTCCGAAAGCGCGAGGTCTTTACATGTCTTATATCTCTTCGCATTTACCTTCCTGGAAATCATGGAGAGCTTCCTCTGCAAATCTGTCAAGTCTCCCTGCCTTTACATCTTCCTCGAACTGTTTATCCCATAATTCTGCTTGTATTTCGTATTCATTTAGTGTTCTTTTGAATTCAGTTGTCAACGTGTTTACCAATTTTTCTCGTGTTCCTTCTTCAGCAGTCACTTCTGGAATTTCCTGTATCCATCCGATCCATCCGTCCCCGTTCTTTTGGATGTGGAAGGTATAAGTTTCTCCGATCCCCTGTTTTTCCAAAGAATGTGGCACAACTTTTTCCATGATTTCCTCCAACTTGGCAAAAATAAGAATAGACAATTATAATCTGATTAATGTCCGATTGTCAAGAATCTTATTAACGTTACTTGAAATATTCAGGATTTATGGTAAAATAGCATGAACTTTATATTATAATTATTAGAACCAAATATTATTATCCTAAGGACCGGAACAGCGCAAAATGATACAACAATATGAAATAACGTTACCTGAATATGCTCGTGGTTTTCATCTTATCACTGATGAAGTCTTAAGGTCTCTTGAGGATTTACCGAAAACGGGTATTCTTCACCTATTTATTCAGCATACCTCAGTAGGTTTAACAATCAATGAGAATGCCGACCCAACCGTCCGTGTAGACTTTGCCAGCAGCTTCGACCAACTCATCAAGGAACGTGAACCTTTCTATAAACACACGATAGAAGGAGACGACGATATGCCTGCACATATCAAAGCCTCCCTGGTCGGTTTTTCGGTTACAATCCCGATTACTAACCATCGTTTGAACTTAGGTGTGTGGCAAGGAATTTATCTATGTGAATTCCGCAATCAAGGTGGCAAACGAAACCTCATCGCGACGATATATGCATAGCATACAGACAATGGACTTATGTTTATATCCACGAGGATTTCAACTCATGCACTTTCAACGACACGAGTGTAGCAGCACCACCCTCGGCATAAATCCCAATGTCCGCGTTATCTAAGTCTGGCAAAAAATATGATGTCATTGAGAGCGCACCTGCATTCCCAAATGCTTCAATAGAGATACGATCCACCAAAATCTGCAATTGAATCTTGCCGTCTTGTGCTGTAAGAGGTCCACTCCTTTCAAGGAATGTCAACTGTTGTTCACCGACATCATATCGCACATCCTGACCACGTATATTGAACCCTACTGCTGAAGCATCGTTGAGTTCTATCTCAGCACGAATATCAAACAACTCACCTGTCAAACCTGCCAGCAAGTTCTCGTCAGGATTTAGCGGGACATTACACCAAGCATGCGTGTAGCCATGAATATTCTCTATTTCAGAAACTGGCTCGCGATGCAAACGGATACCATCATCTGTTGAGTGAAGAGTCAGCACACATGGAAAACTCATCTGCTGATTAAACGGCATGTCGGGTGGATTACTCCCGTTCATCCATGCGATCTGAATTCGGCGTCCATCAGAATCAGGAATATCACTCCATGTCTGCGCAGCGTAGAAGTTCCTTCCATAATCTGCCCGTTGCGATTCTCCATCTGGCGTGAAAGTTTTACCATCAAAATCCCCGACATAGTATTTTCCACCAGCACCCCAAAATACATATTTGGTATTATCTGGGTTGCCATCAACAGGGAGTTCAAAGATATCGGGACATTCACCATCAGGAATCTTAATATCTGAAAGTCGTTCCCACTCCTTAAGGTTTGTTGAACCGAAGAATGTAAAATCGTTTCCATCAAGAAAAAGAGTCATCACCCATTTTTGCGTTGGTTCGTGCCAAATCACTTTTGGGTCTCGGTTGCTTGCGACGATATGTTCTATCACAGGGTTGCCATCATATTTTGTCCAACTCCGTCCACGGTCGTTGCTATAGGCGAT
Organism: Candidatus Poribacteria bacterium; assembly: GCA_009839975.1. Classification (GTDB taxonomy): domain Bacteria; phylum Poribacteria; class WGA-4E; order WGA-4E; family WGA-3G; genus MSPOR6. The sequence goes on along the minus strand of VXOP01000134.1, from coordinate 650 downwards.
ACTCTGAGTAAATGGAACCTTCTCTGGTGCATGGCTCCCAGCAGAAGTATAGAAAACGACCAGCACCGCTTCATCTCCTGTTTGGAAACCTGCTGTATTATTCCAATCCACAACACCCGAACCCGAAAAAATAGTTCCGAGTTCATCGGGATGAATAGCATGCGGTAGTTGTTTCCAGTGAACAAGATCGGGACTAACGGCATGTCCCCAAGTCATGTTACCCCAATTGATACCGAACGGGTTGTGTTGAAAAAAGAGGTGATATTCCCCTTTGTAGTAGATTAATCCATTTGGATCATTTGTCCAGTTGGTTTTCGGTGTGAAATGATACTGTGGACGATATGTCTCTTGATATGCAGTTTGAATCATTTAGTTTCCCTTCCCAATATTTTGATTGTGCAATTGTAAGTCTGATTGTGCCTTAGAAACAAGAATGTAAGAAATCGACACCTACTCAGTGTTGATTATGGTGAAATATAAAAATAATTACACATTTCCATTCCCCGGTAGGTGCGATATCCTTATCGCACCGGATTTGCCCTAAACAGTTTCATAAGAGGTTTTCGCTTAGCACCCTGTGCGATAAGGATATCGCACCTACCGGCCTGGGAATTATTGATAGTGTATAAATAATTCCATAATCCACCATA
>VXOP01000440.1 GCA_009839975.1 Candidatus Poribacteria bacterium | reverse complement strand
CCCCCCCCCCCCCCCCCCCCCCCCCCCCTTTTTTTTTAACCCACACCCACGCAAACCCCCATTCCTCTACGCCTCGCGGGCTTGGAGATGTGTATATGATCCACATCTTTATAGGGCCAAACAAGCGCAACTTCGCCGCGTTCACGTAGATATTTTCCATCAATGTTTAAACCGATTTTGTTACGGAATTGGGTATAAGAATCGGCAAAGAAGTTTTTATCGGTGATATACGTAATGAAGGTGTTGTTATCAAAAATCCAACGCCCCTCAATTTCTTTGAAGAATTTAGCCTCTACCTCTTTGTCCTTTAGCAGTAATTTAATTAGGTCGTGGTCAAGTTTCCATGCGCGATCTGTGACTTTTGCACGGAGAAGTTCTCCAGCGTTATCAACAAAATCGGGATTGGATTCAAGTAGTTTAATCAGTTTTTGGTCAAATTTTTCTTTTGACATATAGTCATGTCCTTTCTGTGTGAATGTGAGAAATAGGTTTGCTAGTATAATGAATTTTAGTGGAATTGTGAACGCAGTACCCATAGACCTTGCCCCGGTTCACTAGTGTAGAAAAACCCATCATTAAAACCATCAACAAGTCTTGCAAGATTATATTCTTCAAGCATTTCATTTACAGGTCTCCATTCATAACCAACGGATTCTACTTCTGTTTTGGTAAGATGTTCGGTTGCGTAAATGACCTTGAAACGTCCTTCGGTACTTCCATGAATAAGGTGTGCTGCAGCAGACAGGTTCTCTTGTAATTCTGTATTTTCCTCAACGGCTTGAAGCGTTGCGGGTGTTCCGCGATAGCCATATTTTCTGATAAGTCGGTCAATTTCCTGATCTTCACCGAATTCGCGAAGTCCTGGCGCAATAATCAACAACTCACCGTCATCTGCCATCGCCATTCGCGTTCGATAGATTGCCTTGTTTCCCAGCCAAGTACTTCTAAACTCTTTTGGGTCTAAGTAGACAACGACTTTATCTAACGGTTTATCTAAGAATATCATATTCACTTCTCTACTTAATTCAGCCGCAATCTCAAAGGTCCGTGCATCATCACCTATGTAGAGTCCCCGCATCACCCTATCACCGTTTGCATCTACATCCATAACGCTCATGACATAAACAATTCCCAGCTGCTTTAGATATTGTGAATGTGCAAAATTGAGAACCTTTCTAACAGAGGTATCTGTACGTCCCATCAATCGTTCCATCCCGTCCACTGCACCAAGAAAATGAGATTTGTTAATCATCTCAACACCACCTACACCGATAAGGATGTTCTTAAATCCATTTGCGATCCCTATAACCTCATGTGGAACCACTTGTCCCACCGAGATGATGAGTTCATAGTCACCCTTCACAAGTCGGTCATTGACTGCAACCGGAATGCTATAATCAAGTTTGTCCCTTGACACTTCGCGAACAAACTCTATAGGAACATCACCAAAATGGTAAAGTCCTATACGCCAATTATGCTCATAGAAGGTTGCTTTTGGCAAATCGCCATACATGTCAGCAATTTCTGCTTGGGTCATTGGAGCATGTGTACCGATAGCAGGCAGCACGTCAAAAGTTGTCCCGTTTGCATTATCCCAGAGTTCATATAAAATCCTTGTGAGTTCACCAGCGTTAGAATGAAAGCGCGTTATATCTGGGGGTACCACGAGAATCCGTTTCGGAATCCCACCCAGCTTCAGCAGTGTCTCTTGAATTAATTCACGTTTCTTTTCACTTGTAACGACGACATCTTTCCCGCCATAAGCAATGTAAGTTGACATAATATGATTCCTATGGTGAATTCTGAAATTAATTATACACTTTAACCCTGGTAGATGCGATTTCCTTATCACACCATTAGCGTCAATTTAGTGATGTACCCAGGCCGGTAGGTGCGATATCCTTATCGCACCGGATCCTAAGTGAAGATGTCGGACGCATCAGATTATAATAAACCGGTTTCATTGAAGGTTTCCGCGTAAGTTTCGGTGCGATTAGGAAATCGCACCTACCGGCCTGGGGTATTATCGCTTTCGTGTTTCCTTAAATTGACGCTTATGGTGCGATATCCTTATCGCACCTACCGGCCTGAGAACGTCCCTAATTGACGACTAATACGCGCTTTTTATGACACCCCAAGTCGTGCTCAACTTATCCGAGGGTTCTACAGGTAAAACCAGATCTTCTACTTTATCACCAATAAAGAGATTATCAATAAACACAAGTCCGTAATTGCCGAATTTACCAGTTTTGTAATCTCCATCATCGGCAACTGTTGCTGGATCAATGCTGTCAAAAGGAGTTTTATCATTTCTTTCCTTTAGTTTGAAAGTAAACGATGCACCCTCCAAAATAAGTTGAGCACGATACCAAACTTGTGGTGAGTTATCTACCGTTCCATCTCCTATGAGCGGCCATGAACCGTTCTGTCGTTTATAGAATTGATAGACTGTCCCACCTTGTCTGCGGTCACTTAGATAGAACTTTTCACCATCCTGAAAACGAAACACAACACCCATGTAGAAATCGTCAGGGAACATCATATCCCATTCAGCGACATAATCGCCCCAATTCTCATTTCCACACACATAGATAGATCCGCCTGGACCATCGTGACGTGAATCGTTAGATGGATTTGTTGAAGTCTTTAAAACATTATTTGAAGCATCTTTAGGGTCTGCAACGACTTCAGCCTTAGTCTTACCTTTGAAGCCGATTTCCCATTTTGTCGGTTCACTACCGATAACATCCTTCTCAAAATCGTCATGAAACAGCAACTTCGCTGATAAACTGCCTGATGTAAGAAATATCAACACCAGCATTGAAAATAGAACAACGATATATCTAATATGC
>VXOP01000342.1 GCA_009839975.1 Candidatus Poribacteria bacterium | reverse complement strand
GGATTAGAGAGTTGATATTGCATATAATCATCCAATAAACCTTGTTTGAGTTCATATACTGTTTTGCCAAGTTTACGTGCAACACGTTTCAAACAGACCCATACTTAGAAACAACAGGCAATATGATTTCTTTAGGCACGCAACTTGCGACATTGATATTTGCCAATACCTGTGCCTTGTCTGATTTCACGATGAAGTTGTTCAATCTTCCAACGCACACGACATTCTTGATGTGTTGCATCCAAAACCGATTGAGATAAATAGTTTGTCGCAATGTATTCTGTGCCTCCGTTATCTGTTCTATGAAATATCTTCAAGAAGAGCAATCATCCCGTTCGCTGCTAATTGGAAGGTTCTTGTTTGGATAAACCTATCTAAAAGAGGTTTTAACTGCTGGATAACGGCTTTGCTAGTAGATTTGTAGCCAAGAAGTTTAGCGGCCTCCTTTACCAATGCATTAGGTGTGATAGATCCTTGTAAGGTTAGAACAAGTTTCATTGCCTCAACAATTTCCTCTTCACATATCCACTCAATTTTGGGTTTGTTCCGAGAACGAACCTTTATCGCTCTGTTTTTTATTGTCCACAAAAATTCTCCATTTTTATAAATTTGTTTGTTTCCTTGGGCAGCTTCTATACCCTTTCTAATCTTATTTTTAATTCGCGGTCCTGTTCGTTCTAATCCCCATAGTTCGCGTATTCGGATGGGAACCAAGTCAGTATGAATAGGACTTTCGATTTTTACAACCTCTGTCACGGCTTTGGCGATTTGGAACGTAGTTTGCCGGTGTAACTCACCCCGTATTGAGATTTTTAGGTCTTTACAGGTTTGGTAATCCTGAACATAGTCTGCAATAGAAATAGGTTCCGAAGGGTTCAGATTGGGTTCAGAAGAGGCTGGTTCGGATGGTTTTGGAGGATCAATAGGTTTTGGTATTGGAACTGGTGGCAATTTTTCATCTTTGGCACGCTCAACAGCGTCCAATAGCCGCTGTCTTGTTTCTTTGCGATTGCGATACCAATCTGTTGACCAAATACGGTGCAATTTCCATCCTAATCTTTCAAGTTGCTGCTGTCTTAATCTATCCCTATCTCTTGCTACAGGTGAACTGTGATAAGGTGCTCCGTCGCATTCAATACCAATAAGATAACGTCCAGGTGCGTCTGGATCTACAACCGCCAAATCAATCCGGTAACCTGCACAACCAACTTGTTTCCTGACAGTATAACGTTGGTTTTTCAGGAATTCGTATACAGATTCTTCAAATGGAGATTCAAACTCTGGTTCGATTGACCCATTATTTTTTATTACTGGCAGGTCCCCTGTTTCAGCATAATCAAGAAAAGTTTTCAATGCCCTCACTCCAAAAGGTGCATTATCCTCTAATTGAAGATCGCTTGCACGGAAGTTTGAAAAGACGACACACTTCTCGCGCGCACGCGTAATAAGGACATTCAAACGGTGTTCTCCACCATCGTTGTTAAGAGGACCAAAACTTTTATAGAGTTTTCTTTCATTATCGAATCCATAACCGACACTTATGAAAATAACGTCGCGCTCATCTCCCTGAATTGTTTCCAAATTTTTAACGAAAAAATATTCGTCTCGGTTGCTTGCAAAAAATTCTTCCATTTCTGGTTCCTGCTTCAATTGGACTTCAACTTCGTCAAGAATAACTTGTTGCTGTTTTACACTAAAGGTACCGATTCCAAGACTTTTTTTATCTCGATAATTTCGGTAATGTGCAAACGCCGCTTTAACAACAGCTTGTGCCTCTTCTCGATTAGTTGAACTTTTCCCTCGATCATAGATAGTATTAGGAAGATGGATAAATTTCAAACCAAGGTGTTCAGCCTTATCAATAGCCGAAGGAAAAACGAGCATATTATTATCATAGAATTCTTGATTAGAAACAGCAATAAGGGATTCGTGTCGACTCCGATAATGCCATTTCAACTCCTTCACAGGAAGACTTAGCTTACATTGGTGCAAAATACTTACCATGTCACTGATAGCAGCGGCAAAGTCATCTTCGTCTCCTTCATCTGCATCTGCAACAATTCCATCAAAGAAACGCGTAGGGGGAAGTTGTCGAGTATCACCTAATACGACAGCTTGATTTCCTCGTAACAACGCACCAAGTGCATCTTCAGGTCTAATTTGACTTGCTTCATCAAATATGATAACATCAAAATCAACCGTTTCAGGGACACAAAATTGTGCGACAGAGAGAGGACTCATCATAAAACAAGGTTTTATCCTTTGGATTAACCCGCCTATGGTTGATAACAGTTCCCTAATACGCAGAGCTTTACGACCTTTCTTTAGACCGAATTGTTGTTTCAAAATTCCAGTTTCTGACTCTTTAGATGCCCCTTTAAACAAGTGAGGACGTTTCTGGTGCAATTGAGTAATGAGTCTTAGTTTATTCAAACCTATAATCTCGTTGTCAAGTTCTTGGAAACTTGCTATCTTTCTTTCATGTAGATTAAAGACAAAATCCCGTAGTTCAGGTCGTTTACGAAACGCTTTCTCAAGAAGAGCATCAGCAAGATTTCCCTCAAAGCATGCAACTATGTCCTCTGGTGCAAGCATATCGTTTTGAATTCTATTAATTAGTGGTTTCGCAATTGTCTGTTGGCAAACGTCGCGCAATCTTACAAATGACTCCCACGCATGAAGGTGAGTTAGTCCTTGCTCCCATAATTCGAGGCGCGAACGTAATTCGGTGAAAGAGACTTTTTCAGTTTCTACACCAAATAAGGTGTTCGCATCAGTGTCAAGATGATCAAATAAAAGATCACGTTGTTGCACAAAATGGCTTTCTGCATCTTTAACCTGCATGACGATATCTTCAATTTGTTTCTGATCTACTCCAATACTAATTATATCAATGACTTGTTTTGTAAAAACACCTCCAATTAGTTGTTTGCGAAAAACCACAATCCATTCCGCAAATTCGTTTATTCGTTTTAGATTGCTATCTTCACCTTGCCAGTATCTACCAAATAAACTCTGTCCTGTTTGTTCCATATCTCGAATCTCTGTTCGAATGTCAGTACATTTTGACAATTTCGCTAGATCTGTGATAAGTTGTTCCGGTTTTGCAGGCATTCTACCAACACTGCCATGAACGAATTGTATCCATGAATCAAATAACGGTAGTTCTGTTTTCCACATTTCAAGTCGTGAAGAGAGATCGGCGAAAAATACATTTTCTGTATCTAAACCGAATACGGTTTTAGTGTCAATTTCAAGTTGGTTGAAAAGAGTTTCGCGTTGTTTTACAAAATCCTCGTGTTGTGTTTTGGCTTGATCAATGAGGTTTTTCAGAGGTTTATTTGCAATTCCCCCACTAACAATATCTACTGCCTTGTCAGTCAAAGTACCATCAAGAAGTTCTTTTCGAAACAACACAATCCATTCCGCAAATTGGCGGAGTTGTTCAGGATCGCTCTCCTCTGCTTTCCAATAAGATCCAAATAGAGACCGTCCATGCTGATCCAATGTCTGTATCTCTTTACGCCTGTTAACACAGATCGCGAGTTTATCAAGAGAGGCAAGAATTTCCTCAATTTTGCTGGGCGGTTTGTCTTTGAAAAACCCCCGAATCTCAAGTCTAATAGATCTGTATTCTCGATTTAAGAATCGAATAACTGGAAAAATTCCGCATAAGTCCTTGTATTCATTACGCAATGAGTCGATTTCTTTTTCCAAAGCTGCTCGATTGAAAACAGTTAACATATTTGTCTGGATATCTTGATAGTTTTCAATTTGATTAATGAGTTTTTCTACATCAGGGTTGGCATGATTCCAGTCTTCATTCAATAGTACTTTTTGCTCAACTTGAATTGAATTGGCTATTACACTTGCCGCATTAAGCATACGCGGGAGATCTTTAGATGTATTAATGGGTTGAATACCACAAATTTTCTCTATATCATGGACTGTGTTTTCTAAAGCGCGTAATGCTTTCAAAGTAACGATGAGTTGTCCTTTGTTAAACTTAGCACGAGCTTCTATAATGCCTGTCTGCACGTCTTCAACTTTTTCGATTAACGTGTCAGACTCGCGATTGAGACGATTCCAAGCATCGTTTGATAAAACCTCTCGTTCAATAGGCATTGCCTTTGACATCACACCAACACCTATCAAAGCTTGTGATAAAGTTTCCAGCATCTTAGGAATTTGAATCGCACAAACGTCAGCGAGAACGTGAATTGTTTTCTCCAAAGTATCTAATGCATTAATGCATGTTCTAATTAACGCTTTCGTATCTTCTACGTACGCAGGTGTTACGATGTCAGGTTTGCAACCACGCCAAGGATTATTAGATATAGGAGTTACCAAAGGCAGTATAGTAGCGAGTTCATTAAGATGTTCCTTTGCCGTGTTCCAACAATTCGGCGTAGTTTCGGTTGAGTTAGCAAACGTAATCCGTGGTATGTCGCGCTCAACTTTTTCAAAATGACATAGGGATTTTTCGCGAATACCGAAAAGTGTAAAAGGGGATTTTTGGGTCTGGCTGATAGATTCATGGAGTGCGTTGACATAGGCGTTGAGACTCTTTTTACGGAAATCAATTTGATCTAATAACTGATTCTGCCATGTTTTTTTCGGCAGTTCTATAGAAAGCGTCCGTTCAAGTTCTGTCAATACTTCTTGCCTATTAGATTTGTGGCTGTGTAATTCTAAACAGAAATCACCAAGCCCAACACTGTCAAGTCGATCCTTTACGACCTCAAGCGCAGCCATCTTTTCACTGACAAAAAGTACTTTTTTACCAGTAGCGAGAAGTTCGGCAACTATATTCGCGATAGTTTGGGACTTGCCGGTTCCCGGTGGACCCTCAACCACCAAATTACGTCCCTTTTTAACTTCTTCTATGACTGCAATCTGTGAAGAATCTGCGTCCATCACGTGATAGAAATCTCGACTTGGCACTTTGTCAACTTCTTCTGGTCTAAACTCATCATTGCAAGGCGGTTGGGGTGATTTTCCAAGAATCGTTCTAATCAAATGGTGTGCCCCTATTTCCCATGCCTCTGAACCCAAATCATTGTACATTACAAATTTAGTGAAACTGAAAAAATCAAGATAGATGCCATCCTCAACTTTCCAATTTTCCTGATGGGATATTGCATCGGTCACGGACTGAAAATAGGTATCAACGTCAGTTTTTTCCTCAAACGTTTCAAGTATAGGAAGTTCAACACCTTGTTCTCTGAGTTTGGCTTTCAGAGATATGTTCGGAAATAACTCCGCGCCACTCCAACAGAGGCTAAATCGGGTCCGAACCTTTTGCTGTATTAGCTCAACTGGTATGAGTATTAATGGAGCCCTATTTAACTGATTGGCGTGCTCACTTTCAAACCATTCAAGAAAGCCAAGAGCGAGATATAAAACAGAATAGCCCTGCTCTCTAAAGACATCACTTGCCTGTCGAAATACATAGGTCAATCTTTTTGAGAGTTCTTCTTTTGTAAAATCAGTCTGCAAGAGTCTGTCAGTGTGGTGTTTAAAAGGTTCGGTATTCTCAAGTTCTTCCTCCTCAAAAAGTAATGGAATTTCTTCATCGGAGATCTCAGAAGGTTTAAATTGCATCCGTTTTTCCTGCAATACAAGGATGTCAAAAATTTCTCTCGGAATTTCATCAACTACCTGAATAGTTCGCCGACTACTTGGACGGTAGTTTAGCAATCTATTTCGTAAAGTCAGGTCAAGAAGTCTTTTACGTGCTTCTTGTACCTCTTCTTCAATCTTGAATTTGATAGAAGTATCTCCTTCGTTCAAAACATTGTTCTTGATTTTCATAAAACTAATTCTCTCACTTGTGTATAAACAACTTTATGCAAATATCTTTACCAGTCCCCTCTCCTATCACCCCAAAGATGTGCTTTTACAACCTCTTCATTCAGATCTGTTCCCCATCCCGGACCTGTAGGTATTTTCATATAGCCATCAACGATTTCTGGTACATGTGTCGTCAGATCATCCTTCCACGGAACGTCGTCAATATCTACTTCCATAATCCGCACATTCGGCAGGACAGCACATAGACTCGCGCTAATATAAGTCGCAAGATGACTGTAATAGTTGTGCGGCGCAACATTAAACTGATATACTTCCGCTAAGTCTCCAATCTTCTTTGATTGCGAGAATCCGTTCCAAGGCACATCAATCATAAATACATCCGCAGCACGTGATTCAAAATATGGGATGTATTCTCGCATATAGTACAGATTCTCACCTGTACATATTTTAGTCGTTGTGGAATCTTTAATCTGTCGTATGGCGTCGTGATGATACATATCAATCTCTAACCAGAGCAAGTTGTAGGGTTCTAACATCTGCGCGATACGCATACATGCTTCAGGTTTAAAGTTGAAATTCAGGTCAAGATTAAGACCAACATCAGGCCCGATTGCATCTCTGAAAGTACTGATAAGCGTTTCAATGTGTTTGAGGAGGTCAGAGGTTACATTTCCATCCGTAGTGCCAGACCCACCACCAAAACCACTGAAATAGACAGACGCAGGCTCTCCGGGTATAACGATATTGGTTTTAAGTGCAGTGAAACCTTTATCAACGACCTCATGTCCTAACGTTGTGATGTCCTGCATCGTTCTTAGTGGTGGAACACCGATAAGTTCATAATTCCCCACCCGTGAAGATCCACAATGGGACCAGTAGACTCGCACACTCTCACGAGTTGGACCACCAAAGAGTTCAATAACTGAAATATCTAAAGCCTTTGCCTTTATATCAACCAGAGCCAATTCGATCCCAGCGATTGCTTTTGCTGCGATGCCACCCGGACTCTGCCGTGAACCGCGAATCATGTCCCAAAACAGCATCTCATAAGCGCGAGGATCACGGCCAATCAACAAAGGTGTTAGATCTTGAATTGTGCCTGCTACACCGTTTGGGTTTCTACCATCACTACACTCACCGTAACCGGTAACACCTTCGTCAGTTTCAACTTTGACAAAAATCCAAGGTCGCCAACCGCCATCTACAATAAAGGTTTCAATCTTTGTAATCTTCATATTGCTAATAGACCTTCTTGTTATACCAAAGTGACAATGTTTCCTTTTTCAGCTGACTCCCGTAGAGCACTGCAGATACGCATTGTGTCCACTGCTACATCTGACCATTCAGGTTCAAGGTTATCAGATTGCACGATTGATGAAAAACGTTCAACCATATTGACCTCTTGTATACAATGACCCGTTTCATGTTTGACATTATCAGGTCCGTGAATCCAAAACCTTGCAGTGTTTTCTGATGTGGGAACAGTGAAATCATCACATACCAATGATGCTTCAGTTCCAACCACCTCAAACCATTTTCGTAGGCTCGTATCAAATCCGCAATCTAGTGTGGCAATACGGTCGTTTTCAAACCATAGAATACCTGACAAGTTGAAATCTACTCCTACTTTGTACCGCGCAGTTGCGTATACCCTTGTTGGCAGTTCCTCGAATGCCCACAGGATCGCTCTCACACAATAATAGCCGAGGTCTCCAAGGCTGCCACCCCCGAGTTCCGGTTTTGCGCGGATATTGTTGGTTGGAATTGTATGCCAATTGAATGTGAAGGCAGCAGTGACTCTCCGCAGATCACCTAAATTCGCAAGTTCTTGTTTCATGAGTTTTGTCCGTTCATGATGCACCCACATGACACCATCCATCAATTGCACTCCGTTTTGACGACAAGCATCTGCCATAACAGTTGCTTCATCGGCAGTTACTGACAACGGTTTCTCACAAAGGACATGTTTGCCGTTTTCTGCTGCTCGGATTGTCCATTCAGCGTGCATAGAAGGGGGAAGTGGAATATAAATTGCATCTAATGAAGAATCTGATAGGAGTTCGTGATATGTTCCATAAGCAACTGGGACACTGTGTTTTTTTGCCCACTCAGTGGCACGTTCATGAGTGCGACTTGCTATTGCGATCAACTCCGCGTCCTGCGCGAGGTTAATTGCCTGTGCTAATTTTGAAGCAATATTGGCTGTGCTAAGTATTCCCCATCTGACACGTTCTTTTGCTATGTTCATAAAAACCCTCATAGTATTTTGACATTCTATCATTCCAAAATCTTTCATACTATACAACATAGTAGAAGATTGGTCAAGTGAATCAAATTCAGGATTCTCTTCAAAACTTGTCATTTGCCTTTTTTTATGTTATAATTACTTTAGATTTACATTAAGGGGTGCTCTTTAACGATTAAAGAGCTGAGAAAACACCCTTTGAACCTGATCTGGGTCATACCAGCGTAGGGAAATATACAAGTGACGTCTGCTGAATAGAAAGACGTTATGCCGTTTCTATTTTCGCACTACTGAAGCAGTAGAGATTAACGGGTATGTTCCCTATACCGAAAATGGAAAACGGCTTTTTTGCTGTTAAGTGAACCGATGCGGTTGTTCCTCAAATATGTTTTACCCGTTCTGATTTTCTTAGGTATATTATTTATATGGGAACTTATTGTATTTCTAAGAGATATACCACGTTATATCTTACCTGCGCCATCAAGAATTATAGTGACCCTGTTCGTAGAACGGGTTCAATTGCTGCATCACTCGTTTGTGACGTTTCAAGAGATGTTGTATGGCTTCTTACTTGCAATATGCTTTGGCATTCCATTGGCAATTCTGATGTTTGAGTTTCCAATTTTAGAAAGGGCATTCTATCCTTATGTAATTGGTTCACAAACTGTACCCGTGTTTGCAATCGCACCGCTTTTAGGTGTATGGTTTGGACTTGGTATTGCCTCAAAAGTGATTATGGCAGCGATCATCGTTTTCTTCGCAATTGTGTTGAATACTCTGGATGGTTTGAAGTCTACAGACCCAGATATAATAAGTCTTTTTCGGATTCACAGGGCAACCCGTTGGCAGATTCTATGGAAAGTACGGATACCCGCTGCGCTTCCGTTTATTTTTTCTGGTGCGAAAATAGGTATCTCAATTTCTACTATTGGAGCGATAATTGGAGAATTGGTAGGTGCTAATGCAGGACTTGGGCATCTCATGTTATTGGCAAACTCGCAATTACAAGTATCACTCGTATTTGCAGCGATTCTCTGTCTAACTGCCTTAGGTTTAGGTTTATTTGCATTCATGACTTTACTCGAAAAAATAGCAATGCCGTGGCGCAAGTATCTAACTGACACTTCTAATATCAGATAAACCGTTCTTACACTTAGATTGTACATAAAGGAGAATTATCATGAAAAAACTACTACGAATTATGTTTGGAATCAGTTGTATTATGATTCTGTTTGGTCCCATTATTGGCTGCGACGATGGAAAAGTAACATTACTATTGGATTGGTTTCCGAATGTTGATCATACACCACTCTTTGTGGCACAAGAAAATGGGATCTTTGAAAAGCACGGTTTATCAGTTGAATTGCTTTGGGGAGGAGATGCTGATGCACCGATCAAACTGGTTGCAGCAGGTAAATATCCATTTGCAGTTAGCTACCAGCAGAGCGTAACGATCGCACGCGCCAGTGAGGAGGAACTACCCGTAAAGTCTATCGGGTTACTCGTTGAACATCCACTGAACACAATTACATTTCTCAAAAAATCGGGAATTAAGACACCCGCAGATTTCAAAGGAAAGAAGATAGGATATACTGTTGCACCTTTGGATGTGCTTCTATTCAATGCCATCGCTGAAAATGCGGGTTTGAAGAAGGATGACTACGAACTGATCAACATCGGCACCAATATAATCGCACCATTACTAAGTGGTCAGATAGACGCTGTTATCGGTCCTTTTCGTAATTACGAGATAAACATGTTGAAACTTGAGGGGGCAGAAGCAGATTTTTTCGCGCTTGAGAAACACGGAATCCCAGATTATTATGAGTTGGTCATTATCACTAACGATTCATACTTAGAGGAAAATAAAGAGACCGCCAAGAATCTTATGTTGGCAATCGAAGAAGCAATTTCTTTTACTAAGAAGAATCCAGAAAAAGCATTGCAGTTGTTCCTGAAAGCAAATCCTGATGCCCGGAAAGAATTAGAGGAGCTTGCTTTTCGAGACACATTAGAATTTTTTGCAACAACTCAGGTACAAATGAAAGAGAAATGGGAAGCATTCACGAAATTTGCAGTTGAAAGAGGATTGATTTCCAAAACCGTTAAGGTTGAGGACATGTTCATCAATTTGGTTGAAGATAAGGCTTCCACTCGTTAGAAAGTATGGTAAATAGGAAAGTAATCATCATCGGTGGTGGCGTGATTGGTCTCGGAATAGGGTGGCAACTTGCTAAAGCAGGTCTATCAGTCAGTTTATTCGAACGGGATCGTGTAGGTCAAGCTGCATCGTGGGCTGCAGCAGGAATGCTTGCACCTTTTTCTGAAGCACATACTGAAGAACCTGAACTATTAGCATTAGGATGTGAAAGTTTAGCACTTTACCCAAAATGGGTTGAAGAGGTACAGACAGATTCTGGAATTTCAATCGGATATAGAGTTGATGGCACGTTAATCGTTGGTATAGAACAGGACGACACTGATCAACTTCAGCACCTATACAAAGCACAGCAGTTATTAGGGTTAGATGTCCAGTGGTTAACAGGAAGAAAAGCACGCGATATTGAACCTTCTCTGTCTCCCCGAGTCTCTTGTGCAATCCACTGTAAAACCGATTACCAAGTTGACAATCGCCTGATGGTTAAGGCACTCAAACATGCCTATCTGAGGTATGGTGGCAAACTATATGAGCATTGCAGTGTTAAGAGCATTGATATAGAAGATCGGGTTGCAACTGGCATTCATACAGAAGGTGGATACCGTGATGCCGACATAGTAATTCTTGCTGCTGGTTGCTGGTCGACGCAGATTGCTGGAATTCCTGACAATATACGTCCCCCTGTCCGTCCTGTTAAAGGACAGATGTTGGCACTGCAAATGGAAGATAGTATTGAACTAAACACAGTTATCAGAACTATTAGGGCACGGTATCCGACATCCGTATATCTCGTGCCGAGAGCTGATGGTAGGCTTATCATAGGTGCAACGACTGAAGAGATGGGGTTTGATACACGATTAACCGTCGGTGGCATGTTTGAATTGCTGCGTGGGGCATGGGAAGCTGCGCCGGGGGTTTATGAGTTGCCGATTATTGAGACTTGGACAGGATTGCGTCCCGGAAGTAGAGACAATGCTCCCATTCTTGGTCCGACACCTATTGAGCATCTCACATACGCAACGGGTCATTATCGGAACGGCATCCTGCTTACGCCAATTACGGCTTATGCAATAACAGAACTTATTTTGACTGGTGAAACGCCGAGTACAATTAAACCGTTCAAGATTGATAGATTCTTGAAATAATATTAAGGTATAGGGAAATGCAAATACGTCTAAACGGAGAAGTGAAAAACGTAGAAGCACAGATAAACATCCGCGAACTACTGATTGAATTGGAACTGGATCCAGAACAATCTGGTATTGCGGTAGCAATTAATAGAGAAGTCATCTCAAAGACTCTTTGGACAGAAACAGAAATTTGTGAAAACAGTGAAGTGGAGATCATCCGGGCAGTGCAAGGTGGATAATTCCTGATAAGACATCTTGCCCTTGATAAAGTAAATTGTAATCCTGACTTTGTTGAATAGATTATTCGGAACGGTGTCGTATTCTATATAAGGCAAACTTAAGACAAAATGCAAGAACTCAGAATCGCAGATCAGACATATCAATCAAGACTTCTAATTGGTACAGCAGGATACCCAAGTTTTCAGATCATGACTGAGGCGATTGCAGCAAGCGGGGCAGAAATCGCCACGGTGGCAATGCGGCGTGTAAGGTTTTCAGATACATCGGAGGAGAATCTTTTCGCTATTCTGCGTGAACACGGTATGACGATCTTACCAAATACGGCTGGGTGTTTCACCGCTAAAGATGCCATTCTTACAGCGCAACTTGCTCGAGAAGCACTCGAAACATCACTCATCAAGTTAGAAGTTATAGGTGATGAACAGACCCTGTTCCCAGATGTTGAGCAGCTGATCACTGCAGCGGAACAACTTGTGGAAGATGGTTTCACTGTTCTGCCGTATTGTAATGACGATCCCATCACATGCAAGAAATTAGAAGATATAGGTTGTGCAGCGGTTATGCCTTTAGGTGCTCCCATCGGTTCAGGAATGGGGATACGCAATCCATATAATATCCAGATAATCCGAGACCTTGTTCAAATACCTCTCATCATTGATGCGGGTGTAGGAACAGCGTCTGATGCTGCAATTGCAATGGAATTAGGATGCGATGGAGTTCTGCTCAATACCGCTGTAGCAAAGTCACATCGACCTGTATTGATGGCGGAAGCAATGAAAAAGGCTGTTGAAGCAGGACGGGCAGCCTATCTGGCAGGAAGAATACCACGAAAGCTATATGCTACTGCTTCAAGTCCAATTGATGGGATCATTGATTGATGTAACAGGTTCTGTCTGATAAGAGTAGATAAGATTAGGGCCAAAAATTATACATCGGTTGTTGTGTTATGACACTGATAAGGCTCCATATTCCACCAATGGTAAAATCACCTAACATCAATCCAACAGCGAACATGACCAGTTGCTGAGTTGCTCGCGGTCCACCGATCCTCAGAACAGCGTATTTCACAACCGAACTGACCAACATACAACTCCATAAATATCGCATCCCCCAATCGCTTGATACAACAAAACCTATCGGATGGAAGGGCCACCAAAAGAATCGTGCACGCATAAACATCAATAACGTTGAGAAAAGAAGACCGACAACAATACCACCTGTCGCATAGAAATTCGGTTCGGTTGGATAGTAAAGCCAACGTTGAAGTCCGCTGAAGATGCGTTCACCAAAACCTATGTTCCAACTGCTACTGCCACTCATGTTCAACGCGCCATGCTTGTAGTAAAGATAAAGCATAACACTGAAAACCATGATAGATGCAAAAGCAGAGACACCCAATAGTGAGAAAAATAACCGTCTCGGTGCAATGTCTGTACGTTCTGATAGTTTGAATCCCTCTAACTGGTGCGGCATAGGGTTGCTCGTATAGCTTCTATTGAACCAACTAAAAAGCGATAAGGTGACAAGATTGTTTGTTCCCAACATCCGCGTACCAAAACTATCAATAAGGATATGGTGATTTGGCATGTTCTCCATTGCATGAACTGGAAAGCCTTGCTCAGCACGCATACGTGTTAACACTAATACGATGATGAAATAGATAGCGAAAAATAACGGGATAAGCCATAACGACATGCCGATCCGTTTAGAGAATATGAAGAGTATAGCAAGTCCACCAACGATCCCCCAGAGTGCCAGTCGGTATGGAATAGGTTCTCCGGTATCTTCTCCTGTTCTGTGTCTTACTATACGGAACACGCCACGAAAATGTCGCAGGTTCAATACTATGACTGACACGAATATCCCGATGGCTGCACCAAAGCACTGTCGGTCAATGTATGGAAATCCGGGTAGACTTGAGAGTCCTACTGCACTTGAAAATACTAACTGTGCCTTATAGAAGAAGAAGAAAAACCAACTTGAAAACGATAGATCAAGCGGCATTAACAGTCCTAATCCGATCACAAACGGATAGTATGACATACTGATGCCACCGATGGCACTCCACGGTTTTTCTGTGAACAGATGTCCGAATCCCCGCCATCCTCCGATACGTTTTATCGGTAAATACGGAATTGTTGGGTACAGAAAACTAAATCCGTTGATGATCGCTATGGCGGCAGCAATCCCGAATCCGATCCAAGTGATCCGATTGGTAAACAAAGATTTGGTGTTATGTGTGAGATGGAATGCAATCTGCGTTATTGGATATGCCAACCGTTCGCGTTCTACCCACTGTTTACGCAGAATGACGTTGATACACAACATTACCAAGATGAGTGCAGTTACGAATAGTGTCCAAGAGAATATAGGACCTATCCACACACCAACGATTTCCAGTTTTGTCAGATTTGATGCACCCGTATAGTATCCCGCAAGTGCTTTCTGGTCGTCAACAAGGAGCCATTTTGGCAAGTGGTCCCAAAAAAGCTGCTTCCACTCGTTTTCTGGTGTGGCAAACCAGAAAGCATGTCCGATAGTTGTGACGAGGATCGTCATCAAGGTAATAGATGGAAAAGCACAGGCCGTGCTAAGTAATATGTAGATGGTAAGGAGTTCTGCGTTGGTGAGAATTCGGATGCGGGTGATATATCGACAGACGAGATTAATTATTGTGAAGGAGAAGACTACGAAAACGACATTGTAAAAAGGAACAGCATAAGTATTGAGCGCATACCCAACAAGACCGACTTCTCCTGCGATGATCCAGTAGAAATTAAGCGGAATCAACACAAGTGTTATACCAACAGCTTTCCATGTGACTCCGCCTGATTTCAACTGTCCATCTTCTTTCATGACACCTTATATCTTGTTTAAAAAATTAATGAAAGTTTCCAGTTCTTCTGAGAAACTCTGAAAGATTTCGCTCACCAGTTTTGCATGTTCTTCAACCGTTGCGTAAATCAATTCATCACCATATATGCTGTTAACTCTATGGCGAAAATCTAATAGACTTTTTAATTTGTTTTGCATTATTTCAGTTACAACCTGAGGGCGTTCTGGCTTATGTTCAGCCATTTGTGTTAGCAGTCTATTATGCCAACGACTTCCACTTGGCGTGTGTTTATCAATTTCCTTAGCAATCCGCTGAAAAATCTTTTCAATACCAGTATAAACTTCTGCAAGATCGGCAGCGAGTGCGATTTCTATAAACTCACGTGCATCAATAGGTAAGATCTCAATTTTCTCTAATGCTCTTCCAATTCTTTTGACAGTCTTCCCAATTTTTTCACGTTCAATAAATATCCGTTGAATCAGTTTCTCTTGATTAACTATGTCTATTCCTTCTTTATCCGATTTCTTTTTTTTATCTGTCTCTTTGATAATTCTGATGGGGTCTATTTCACCTCTTTCAATTGGTATAGCTTGATTAAGTATCCGTTCACGATATAGCTTGTGTATTGAACTAACATCTATTATGTCTATCTCAAACTCATCACTCAGACCTTCAGTTTCCCAAAGTGCATTCAGACATCTGTTATAGGAAACTCCCCAGACAACGATATCAATATCGGAATACTTACAGAACCGCTCTTGTTCGGCAAGGGAACCAAATACTGCAACTTTAGACGCTCCGTACTTCTGATATAGCACGGCTGCAACGCGTTGTGCATCTGTCCAGGCGCGTTGTACCAATTCCTTATCTACCTTTCGGGTTTCCCAGTGGCGTCTAAGGTTTTCTCTGCATTTTGCAAGTTCTGATGGGGACATTTTATCCGCTGTCATGGTGTTGTGTTTAGCTGCGCTAAGAATTTATATATTAAATGCAATTGTTTCTAAGGCTGTATTGAACCTGCATATACATCATCTAATGCATCTTCGGGTAATGGTTCAGGACTATTCTTGGCGAATTCTAATGCTTCTTCAAGTTCGTTTGCAAGTTCTGTTTCCATCGTGTCAAGTTCTTCTTGCGTTACATTTTCCTCTTCAGTGAGAACTTGTGCGAGTCGTCTGATAGGATCACGTTGCCGTTCCTGTTCTTGCACCTCTTCTCTGTCTCGGTATGAAGTTCCTGGGTCTCCGATATGATGTCCACGGAAACGGTAAGTGTCACAATTTAAGAGTGTAGGTCCCCCACCTTCTCTTGCTCGTTTAACAGCTTCTTCAGCTGCAGCATAGACCTTTAGGACATCGTTACCATCAACGGTGAGTCCTGGTATGTCATAGGCTGGTGCACGGACTGCTAAATCTACTATCCGTTGATGTTCATGTTGTGGTGTTCCCATACCAAATCGGTTGTTTTCGCAGACAAAAACGACTGGAAGTTCCCATACTGCTGCGAGGTTTAGTGTCTCATGGAATACACCTTGATTCGTCGCGCCATCACCAAAGAAAGAGACTGCGATCTGTTGCGTTCCACGATATTTTGCAGAAAGGGCAGCACCTGCTGCAAGCGGAATTCCTGCACCAACAACACCGTTTGCCCCCAGAATTCCGGTCTCTTTATCGGCAATGTGCATGGATCCACCCTTTCCTTTACAGTAACCCGTTGTACGAGCAAAGAGTTCAGCCATCATCCGGTCGCGTTTGCCCCCCTTTGCGATGAGATGTCCATGCCCCCGGTGTGTGCTTGTGATATAATCATCATCTTTTAGATGTGTGCAGACACCGACAGCAGTCGCTTCTTCACCGATGTATAGGTGAAGAAAACCGGGGAGTTGTCCGCTTTGATACAACGTTCCTGCTGCTTCCTCAAATTGACGGATTTCAACCATCTTGCGATACATAAACAGCATCTGCTCTTTAGTTGGTTTTGACATAAATACTTCCTATCATAATGCGTATCTCAAAGGATTAGAATAAACTTTCTAATGTTTCTTCTTCCGTGATTTCTTGTATATACGACAACGGTTTGATACATTCAGGTGAATCATGCGCGGGACGATTAACATATTTTGAAACTGGATATGCCTCCATCTCTTCACCAGTATAGGGTTTAAGAAGTGGTTGTAGCACATCCGGTGTCAATTCATCGGGTGTGAGCCACTGGTCATAAGAATCTTGTGGCAGAATCACAGGCATTCTATGATGTATGCTTTCTAATGTTTTGTTCGGTGGACATGTGATAATCGTACAGGAGCGCAGCGGTGTTCCCATCCCCTCTCTGTCTGAAGTTGCCTGCCATTCTTCCCACAACCCCGCGAAGGCAAATGGTTTTTGTGATTCAAGACGAATATACATAGGTTGTTTTATCTTCTCTCCTTCAATCTTTTGCCATTCGTAATACCCATCTGCTAAGACAAGACATCGTCTTCGTTTGTAGGCTGCGCGAAAAGAAGGCTTTTCTGACAGTGTTTCTGAGCGAGCATTAATCATCCGACTTCCAATTTTTGCATCTTTTGCCCACGATGGGATGAGTCCCCACTGGAAGAATCCGTAACCTTTCTGCTCCTGGCGTCTATCAGGATCATGCTGCCTATTGGAGATGACTGCGACATCTTGTGTTGGCGTGATGTTGTAACGTGGGTTAAATTCTAACCAGAAATTGGATTCTCCGAAGGTATCATGGAGTGCATCGAGTTCGCTTGCCAGTGTAAAACGTCCACACATTATATATCTCCTTTCTACCAAATGCGTTGTGGATGGAAGATCCATCCACTATTATCACTTCGGTTTCGGCACCAGAATGTCGTCTCTCCATCGGAGTCGGAAGGATGGCCGTACCAATGCCTCTGGTGATTGGAGTGTTAAGCCGCCATCTGCTGTCAATACGATACCTGTGACGAAATCTGCTTCATCAGATGCTAAGAAGAGTGCAACGTTTGCAATGTCTTCAGGTTTTCCGTATCTACCAATGGGATAACAATCGCGAGACGCTTCATCCTCTAATGAATCTGCCGCAAGTGATGCTTCCCCGCGTTCCCCGACGATCTGTCCAGGTGCTATTGCATTTGCGCGTATACCTTCTCGACCATAGTCAAGTGCAATGCTGCGTGTCAAAGCGTTTAACCCACCTTTGCCAGCACCGTAGAGTCCGAATCCAGGATTGGTAATCGTTGCATTGACTGTAGAGATGAAGACGATGTTGCCGCCACCGTTTTTTATCATTTCTGGAATACAATATTTTGCGCCAAGCCATGGACCGCCAAGCGTTACACCAAGACTTTCGTTCCATTCTTCGGGGGTGAATTCAATTGCTTTTTTTGTATATGAGTGTGCAGCGTTATGAACCAGCGTCGTTATTTTTCCAAAATGTGTTAATGCTGCATCAACAAGTGTTTCCCATGTTTTTTCATCTGCGACATCCCCCATAATGGCAACTGCTTCACCGCCAGCATCTTCAATATGTTGGACGGTCTCAGCAAGTTTCTCTTCTCTACGGCGTGTGTTGACAACAACTTTCGCTCCTTCACATGCAAACCGATATGCGGTTGCTGCACCGATACCTCCCCAAGCAGCACCAGCGATAATTGCGACTTTTCCTTCCAACCTCATAGTTTATTCCTTTCAGAGTTGATCTTCTAAGCTTCAAAGAATTATATCATAGATTCTGTTATAATGCTATAGCAACACATGCTACACCTATCATTCATCACACAGTCCGTATTCTTTTGCTTTCCGCTGAATGGTACGCCGACTAATATCAAGTATTTTAGCTGCCTTAACTTTGTTATTGCCAGTATACGCAAGCGTCGCACGTAACACTTCACGATTTATATCCTCAAGTGACATACCGACTTCAACATTTAGTCGGGAAGGATTGTTCCTCCTTGTATCTGCAGTATGTAATGTTGGCACTGATGAAACACCACCATTTATCTCACTTGCAGAATTGAGGATACGTTCAGGAAGGTCTGCCTGCTGCAAGAGTTCTTCTGTAGACATAACGACAAGTCCTTCAACGCAGTTTTTCAATTCTCTCACATTCCCGGGCCAATTATATTTCATTAATGTTCTCACTGCTTCTGGAGTAAGCGTTCTCAAGACTTTCCTATTTTCTCGGCTGAATTCTTCAAGAAAGTCGTTGACGAGTAAAGGAATGTCTTCAACACGTTCCTGTAGCGTAGGCAAATGAACAGATACGACGTTTAACCTGTCATACAAGTCAGGTAGGAATTCCCCTTTACTACAAGCAGCCTCTAAGTCATGATTTGTGGCACAGACAATACGAACGTTCACCTGGATTGTCTTGTCACCACCCACCCGTTCGAATTCTCGTTCTTCCAGTACACGCAATAATCTCGCCTGATTCGACAGACTTAACTGAGAAACTTCGTCGAGGAACAACGTTCCCCCATGTGCCAATTCAAATCTTCCCTTTCTCTGGTTGTATGCCCCGCTAAATGCGCCTCGTTCATGTCCAAAGAGTTCTGATTCTGCCAAGTTTTCATTAAGGGTTGCACAGTTGAACGCAATAAGATTCCCTTGACGCAAACTCCGATGGTGAATAGCGCGGGCAACCAATTCCTTACCTGTACCACGGGCACCATATATCATCACCGTTGCTTTAGTCGGTGCTATCTGTGTTATCATCTCACGTATTTGAATGAGTTGTGGTGAATTACCCGTTAACCGACAAAGTCCTTCTTTCTCATCAATCTGTGAACGAAGTTGTTTGTTTTCATAAGTAAGTCGCTGATTTTTAAGGGATTTTTGTAATAATGCTTTCAGGTGGACAGGATTTAAAGGTTTGTAAACAAAATAGGTCCCCTCATGTGCCAACATCGCCTTAATACCGATATCGGTTTCTAATACATTCGGTGCAGTAATAAAGATTACACCTACATCGGGGTGAAGCCGTGTTGCCGCATCTAATAGCGTTAGTCCTTCTATCCTTTCTGCTTTCAATGGAACAATCAACATGTCAATCGTTATATGTTCAATTTGGTGCAATGCTTGGTACATATTCTCTGTAACAACGAGATTAAGACCTTCGCCTCCCAAAGATTGACAAATTAATTCCCGTTGACGGGTATCAGCCTCACAGATTAAGACGTTTTTTCGTATGTTCATTCTGTTCACTGCTTCCCATATAGATATTTAGATTAGTTTTTATTGACTAAGAAATAGTATTTCAGTATACTTTGATATAGTGTATTTATTTCTGTCGTCAGTTAAAATATTGGCTGGTTTCACGTTTTCGCGGCAAATTCGCATTTTTTACTTGCAATTTATCCATAAGTTCATATTATATTCTATACGATAACACTTTGAAAAATAGGTGCTTTGATATTATAAATGTTTTTTCAATAATTTCACAAGGCAATTATAGGAGGTTATGTATATGTCAGATAATTCAAAAAGTCTGTATAATTTTGGAGGTATTACAGCTGTTATTAGTGGACTCGCAATGATTTTTTTAGGCTATTGGTTTACATTTGAAAGCGATAAACTAAATGAAGCCATGCACGGAGTCGGTGTTGTCACAACTATCCTATTAGTTCCTACAATTATCGCTACTACGATCTTACTCATTAAAGATGCGAAAAATGGTACACTATTAGGGATTGGGTTCGCAACAATTTGGATAATATTTGAATTATTAGCACATAGTTTGCAAACTGCCCCATTGAAAGAAATTGGTGTTGTAATTGCTGCTGAAACAGCTATTGGAACCGCAATTGAATCAGTATGGTTATCCTTGGTAGAAGCAATGACGTTGATTGGGTTGTTCTTTTTTGTAATCTCTGCTGTTTTCTATGGTATATCAATGCATAAATGGGGTAATACTATTTCTGCTATTCTATTTTTTCTAACAGCAATCGCTTCTATACCGACCTTCTTTGGTGTAGAATTCGATTTGCATCTCTTTATTAGAGGTATAACCTTCTTATTCTTAGGCGGTGTCTTGATCCAGGCACAAGGTGATAGTATTGAGGAAATCTGGGAATCCTAGGTTAACTGAAGTATCAGATGAAGGTAGGTTGATTACTCCTGTTGAATACGTAACACTACAAGTTTTTAACCTACCTATTCCCTGTCAATTTCAGGAGAATCATCATCATTCAGCAATCGTTCCAATTCTGCTAATAAGTCAGAATCTTCATCTTCTCCATCTGCCTCATCATTATTTCCATCTTCTGCTCCTAAAGACTGCAAATCTGATCTGAATTCTATCAAGTTGCTAAGGTATCGTTCCCGTGTGATGTTTTCAGCGTCTCCGTGTTCTTCCCGTAGGCATTCTCCACAGAATTCACCAATCTGTTGAATACCCATATCAATGTGTTGTAATGCAGTCTCAGCATCATCCTCTTGCAAACTCAATTCTGCTTTTGCTATACTGTTCATCATTATCATATAACCTTTGAATTGATAACTCCGCCAAGCTATTTCTGTTGGAGCGAATTCCCGTGCCAGATTTGTCACAGAGAGATTTGTATCGGTGTCTCGCAGCACATCCTCCCACCGTTTAATACCTGAGAAGAGCAAGTAACGTGTATATCTATAGAATGACTCCTCAAACATGTTTTCCCAATCTTCTTCAGTCAATTCAAAACCGTCCCGTTTTCCGTGCTGTGTTTCATATTCTTCTAATTTCCCAGTATAATATGCAAAGTATGAGTCCATGCCGTGTGGCCGTGCACCATCTGGTCGTCCCGTTGCATATATACGGGACACTGTGAACGCATTCGGTTGAACAACGACTACTTCCCTGCCATCCTCAATCGTTAGAATTCTAATAGGATGATCTGCATCAAGGTTAAGTACCTGAAGAATTCGATCAAGTGCTTGAACCCAACGTGTATTTCTCTGAACTGAATCATTTTGCATGTTATGTTACCTTTTTAGTTTAGTATGATAATCTTGCAGTGGTGAAACAGTGATATCACCGCTTTGAAGTGCATCTATAGCATTGACAGCGGCAGCTGCACCCGGAATCGTTGAGAAGATAGGTATATCGTGCTCTATTGCCATCTGACGAATAAGCAATTCATTTGTTCGGTGGAGATCACCCGTTGGTGTATTGACAATTAAATCGACTGCGTGGTTTTTTATGTAGTCATGTATCGTGGGTCTTCCCTTACCAATACTATAAACCAGTTGGACATCCATGCCGTTCCGTAGAAGTACTTTAGCAGTTCCGTGTGTTGCGATAAGTACAAATCCCATATCAGTAAGTCTTTTTGCAATAAAGATGACCGCACGTTTGTCTTTATTTCTGACACTAATAAAAGCATTTCCTTTTAGAGGTAATGTATATCCGCAAGCTTTCTGTGCTTTTGCGAATGCATGTGAAACATCATCATCGATTCCCATGACTTCTCCGGTCGACTTCATTTCAGGTCCGAGTCGTGAATTTGCACCTGGAAAGCGATTAAAGGGAAAAACGGGTGCTTTGACACTGAAGTATGAAGGTTCAATTTCTCTAATGAAACCGAGTTCGGCAAGCGATTTTCCAGCCATAACGCGTGCAGCTAACTTTGCTAAAGGAACACCAATTGCTTTACTGACAAATGGGATAGTCCGAGATGCACGTGGATTTACCTCCAGAACGAAAATCTCATCATTTCTAATTGCATACTGTACGTTCATCAAACCTTTGACGTTGAGTGCCTTAGCAAGCGCATTCGTATGCACTTTTAGATGTTCAATCTGCTCGTCAACCAACGTATAGGGTGGAAGGACACAATCACTATCACCGGAATGGACACCTGCCTCTTCTATATGTTCCATTACGCCCCCAACAACGGTACGGTTTCCATCAGAAATTGCATCTACATCTACCTCAATCGCATCCTCCAGATACTTGTCAATGAGAACAGGATGTTCCGGTGATGCTTTAACAGCAGTATCCATGTATTCTTGTAATAACTTTTCGTCGTAGACAATCTGCATTGCTCTTCCGCCAAGGACAAAAGAGGGACGCACAATCACCGGATAACCGAGTGCGGCAGCAATTGGTGCTGCTTCTTGACTGGAAGTAGCAGTGCCATTCGGTGGCTGCATCAAACCGATCTCATTTAATACCTCTTTGAATAATTGACGATTCTCAGAACGTGCAATGTCTTCTGGACTTGTTCCGATAATTGGCACACCCGCTTCTTTAAGTGCCATCGCAAGGTTTAGCGGAGTCTGTCCTCCAAATTGAACGATGACCCCGCTCGGATTTTCCTTATCGCAGATATTCAGGACATCTTCACACGTCAACGGTTCAAAATAGAGTCTGTCAGAGGTATCATAATCTGTACTCACTGTTTCAGGATTGCTATTTACCATTATCGTCTCATAGCCATCTTCTTTGAGTGCCATTGCAGCGTGAACACAGCAGTAGTCAAACTCAATTCCTTGTCCAATTCTATTCGGTCCACCGCCTAAGATCATTATTTTTTCTTTGTCGGTATGCCTCACCTCATCTTCACTGGAACAGGTTGAATAATAGTAAGGTGTCTCTGCTTCAAATTCGGCTGCACAGGTATCAACTGTTTTGAATGTCGCTATGATACCAGATGCTTTTCGAATTTCTCGAATTTCAGGTTCTGTCATATCAAAGATTTCAGAAAGTTGTCTATCTGAAAATCCGAACTTTTTTGCCTGTCGTAGAACTGTGATGGATTTTTGATCATGTTTACCGTTCTCTGATGTAAACCGTGATGCATAAGTTTCAAGATGCGCTTCAAAATCAACAATCTCTTGTATATTATATAAGAAAAATGGATCAATGTGTGTATAAGAATATATCTCATCAAGACTCATGCCACGTTTAAGTGCCGATTTTATGTAGAATATTCTTTCAACGTTGGGAATAGTCAATTTACTGGACAATTCTGAAAGTGGCAATTCCTCTATCGGATGATTGTCTAACCCGTACCAGCCTGTTTCCAATGAGCGTAAACCTTTCTGAAGTGCTTCTTTAAAAGTTCCACCAATGGACATTGCTTCCCCAACAGATTTCATCTGTGTTGTCAACGTCTCATCTGTTCCTTGAAATTTCTCAAAAGCCCAACGCGGGATTTTGACAACAACGTAATCAATCGTCGGTTCAAAGCATGCTGGGGTTTCTGCAGTAATATCGTTGGGAATTTCATCAAGGTTATATCCCACTGCCAACTTCGCAGCAATCTTGGCTATCGGAAAACCTGTGGCTTTTGATGCAAGAGCGGAACTACGAGAAACACGCGGATTCATTTCAATTACAACCTGTTTACCCGTTTTAGGATCAACTGCAAACTGTATATTAGAGCCGCCTGTATCAACACCAATTTCTCTGATAATCTTAATCGCTGCATTACGCATCGTTTGGTATTCTTTATCCGTAAGTGTTTGGATGGGTGCTACTGTAATGCTATCGCCTGTATGGACCCCCATCGGATCAACGTTTTCAATGGAACAGATAATGACGACATTGTCTGCCCCATCACGCATTACCTCTAACTCAAACTCCTTCCAACCGATGATAGATTCTTCTATCAGTAATTCATTGATGGGACTCAACGATAAACCCGTAGAAACCATTTTCTCGTATTCTTCTATGTTGTAAGCGATACCGCCACCAGTCCCACCGAGTGTAAAAGCTGGACGAATAATAGCAGGAAAACCGATGTCATCAATAAGGTCAATTGCTTCACGAGACGTATGCGCGATACCACTCTTGGGAACTGACAGACCGATTTTTTGCATCGCTTGCTTGAATAAGGCTCTGTCTTCAGCTTTCTTAATTGCGGGGAGTTTTGCTCCGATTAATTCAACGTCATATTTATCCAATACACCTGATTCAGCAAGTTCGACCGATACATTCAGTGCCGTCTGTCCCCCTAATGTAGGTAGCAAGGCATGTGGACGTTCCTTCTCTATCACAAGCTCAACTGTATCTGCTGTTATCGGTTCCACATACGTACGGTCAGCGAAATCCGGGTCGGTCATAATCGTCGCAGGATTGCTATTGACTAACACAATCTCATAACCCTCTTCTTTGAGAGCTTTACAAGCTTGTGTACCGGAATAGTCGAATTCACACGCTTGTCCGATGATAATGGCACCTGATCCTATGATTAGTATTTTTTCTATGTCTGTTCTTTTAGGCATTGTATTCTTCTGTTGGTTGAATTACATCCTTAATTTTCAATAATCCAAACCCGGTAGGTGCGATTAGGAAATCGCACCTACCGGCCTGGGAAAAACCGGTTTTTTACCCTATTTTCAAACTCACGTTAAACTACATCCTATCCGTCCTTCATCATATCCGTAAACCGAGAAAATAGATAACTTGCATCATGGGGTCCTGGTGAAGCTTCAGGGTGATATTGGACAGAAAAAGCAGGATACTCCAAATGTCGCATGCCTTCAAGCGTATCATCATTCAAATTGATATGTGTAATCTCTACACTATTTGGTAATGAATCTATATCAACACAGAATCCATGGTTTTGTGCAGTAATCTCTACCTGATCATTTTCAAAATGTTTCACGGGTTGATTAGCACCCCGGTGTCCAAACTTCAGTTTATAAGTCTTTCCACCCAGTGCAAGCCCTAAGAGTTGATGTCCTAAACAGATTCCAAATATTGGTTTTTTACCCAGTAATTCCTGTATCGTTGTGATTGCATAATCAAGTGGTGCAGGATCCCCTGGTCCGTTTGATAAGAACACACCATCTGGTTCAGCAGCGAGTATATCTTCAGCAGGTGTAGATGCTGGCACAACCTGTACCTCACAACCGTGAGCAGCCAATTGCCGTAATATGTTGAACTTTATGCCGAAATCCATTGCGATGACTTGGTATCTTGGTTCTTTTATGTTCACTGGATCATCTGTTTGTAGTGTACCAATATTGGACGGATGTTGATTCCAAGCATAAGGATTCGGACAGGTCACACGTTTTACCAAATCCCAACCGACTAAACCGTGCCATGCTTGTGCTTTTTGAACAAGACTTTCCGCATCAAATCCCTCTTCAATATTCTCAGTTGCCAGACACCCATTCATGACACCATGAACACGAAGACGACGCGTTAATGCACGTGTGTCTATATCCTGAATACCGATGATCCCATTCTCTGCCAGGTATGTATCCAGGCTCCACTTTGAACGCCAATTGCTATGGTATGCGCTATATTCACGTACCACGAATCCTTCCACCTGTGGACCGATAGACTCTATATCCGCTTCATTGCAGCCGTAGTTGCCAATTAAAGGATAGGTCATTGTAACGATTTGTCCTTTATAGGATGGGTCTGTAATGACCTCCTGATAACCTGTCATACTTGTATTGAAGACGACCTCTCCGACCGTTTCGCCAGTCGCGCCAAACTGTTCTCCTTCAAAAACCGTCCCATCGGCTAATGCAAGAATTGCTTTCATCTTACCCTCATCAGTATTTATGGTAGAATATGATATTTTTATACAGTTCACAACGGCAGAATGCGCGTGGTAGAATGCGCGTATGGCATTCTACATGATTCTGC
>VXOP01000096.1 GCA_009839975.1 Candidatus Poribacteria bacterium | reverse complement strand
CGGTTATACAATCTTGAATATTCTGCAACTGCGGTCTGGTTACATCTATAAATTGGGTGGGAACGACTTAGGTGCCATGTCAGGACTCAGAGCAGGATTTGGACTGACCTTGCGACGATTCCAGATTGACTATGCGCTTGTGCCTTACGGCACTTTAGGACTTACGAACCGTTTTTCTTTGATTGCCAGTTTTTAGCTGCTTTGATAAATGCCTTAAAGAGTTTCCGTCTATGCTCAAGAAAACCGTCAGTTGCGGTCATCCTTTCTGGATGATATTGTACACCCAGTACAAACGGTTTAGATCGGTTTTCTATTGCTTCAATAACGTCATCAGATGAACGTGCAGTTACAACAAAATCTTTACCTACATCGTCAACTGCTTGATGATGTGCTGAATTCACTTCGTCTACACTTTTCCCAACTATTTCATATAACTTACTATCAATTTTGATCTGTATTTCATGTCGAGCATCCTCTCCATTGAACTTTGGGTGTCTGAGTACAGGTTTGGGATGATACCTGTTTATGTCTTGATATAGATTTCCCCACATGGCGACACTCATTACTTGGATACCGCGGCAAATACCGAATACTGGGATGTCTGTTTCCAGAGCTTTTTGACACAAACGTATCTCTAAAGCATCGCGTGATCTACTCACAGAGGTTGCGGAACGTCTCTCTTGAAAATAGTGAGTTGGGTCAATGTCGCCACCCCCAGTTAACAGAATACCGTCACTGTTCTCCAAGAATTCAGGAATTAATGAATTGTGTTCGTGCGTTGGAATATGTAGAGATTCAAGCAGAATAGGTTCTCCCCCATATTCCTCAACAGTTTTGATGTAGTTTGTCATATCGCTGCTTCTCTTACATGTAATAGCAATCCTTGGTTTCATTGTCTTTCACTCCTATTGTTTAATCTATATGAACAATTATAACGTTTCTGGATATTAAACAACAACAGGATATGGCGTATTAAATACAACATTTATCTCTACTCCTTTTCAAGCAGAAAAAGGAATTCCTGATTCGGTTTTGCAGTGGAAGGTGTCCATTCATGTGACCATTTCATACTTCCCATAACATTTCGCTTGTAATCCATCTCAGTAACAGCAAGAAGTTTACCATTAGATTGCATCACATCGTTCAGATCAGCAGCGGTTGCACGTCCGCCGGAACTATATGACAACAGAATCCATCGTGCCTGTGTCATTCTGATCAACTTCTCTATAGCTTCAACAGCGATGAAACGTCCATCTCCATTTCTACGGAATTCCTCAAATACGGATGCGGAGGATGTATCAGATGAATCTTCACGACGTTTCGCTTTACCGAATAGTTTCGGTGTATCATAAAGGATCAAACTTTTCCATAGATGGTAATATGCTGCGTATCTAACACGGGAAGGTGGCATCTTTTCGTTGTTTGAACCGTAAGGTGGATCAAAATATGCAATGTCTGGGGATACTTCTGACACGAGTTCAAAGATATCGGATTGGTGGACTTCATGGTGTCCTGTAGATGTAAACACTTCTGGCACTTCAAGCACAAGTTCTTTGTAGGATCTTGGTGCCCACTGCCTCAGGTATGACGAAAAATGTCCCAACGTGTTGTCAACACGATCCAATGCAAGCATTAAGCTGGTGAGTGCGACTGCTTTTTCAACAACACTGAGATTTAGGATTTCTATTTCTTGTCGGATTGCATCTAATTTGCGTGTATTATGTAACTGCCACGGTTTTTTCAGTCCATCCTTCTGCATTGCTGAACCGTCGTTTGTGTGTCCGCCATAATGTTCGGTGAACCAACAATCAATTGGTGGAAGTGCATTTAGGTGGTCAATTAGGGGTTGATATTCAGATCTCGGTTTTGTGTTCAGCAGGTAGCAAGTGCCGAGAACTTTTGACCACAAGGAGATGTCGTTACAGACTACGTTATAACCGAGCTTCGCGAATGCTTGTGAGACACGGGTTGTCCCTGAAAAACCATCTAAGATTGTTTTGGCATTGACCTTCTGTGCAAGTTGGAGTATCTGTGGGATAAGTTTGAGTTTGGAGCCGGCATATTTTATGCTTTGTGTTGATGGGAGTTTTAGTAATGGGTCTGGTTCATCAAATAATGGAATCTGATACAAAATCATCTATTAATTCCGGCACGTTTTCATTTTCATAATTCTCTATGAGAATACTAATGAAATCCATAACTGCAGCTAAAAGGTGGTTTTCATCCTCGCCTACCACATCTATCAGGTCATCCAAAATCCGGACAAGTTCTTGATAATCTTGTTCAGTCAGTTGTGGAAAGATATTATTCTCATTTACACCAACTACGTCTATTAGGTTTTCAATGGCAGTTACAATTGATTGGGAAGCAGATACAGTACTTCGGTCAGATACGTTCAGATTTTGAAATACCGAGTGATATCAGGTGTTAATTCCAAGCTACCACTTTGAGGACCTTCAGAATAAAGAAGATATAAAACATCTTCTTTATTAAAATATGTCATCTTTAGTTTATTCATTAGTATACCTACCTGTTCTAATTCTGTAGCGAAATGGAGTCACTATTTTCGTTCATTATTCAATGAGTTCATCTTGAATGAGTGCTACTGGACTATTTTCAAGCCAATCCTCAAGATGACTTTCAAGTTCAAGGTTTGTTTCCTGTGCTATGAAGAGTGTATCATCTTCCAATCTAAATATTGGCATTTATTCCTATATTTCTATAAACATATCGTCCCTACGGGACTAAAAGAGGGTTCGCATAACCATTATCTATAAACATATCGTCCCTACGGGACTAAGAGACTGTATATGATCTTTTTCTATAAACATATCGTCCCTAATGAAGATTAAGT
>VXOP01000434.1 GCA_009839975.1 Candidatus Poribacteria bacterium | reverse complement strand
TTAATTAAAATTTCACCATTATTTATTAAAAAATTTACAATTTGGATACAAAATTAGACATTCTATATTCAAAGTTCGCCATTTTGTATTCAAAAATTGACAACGCTTCAGAAGCAACAAAAAACGACTATACGCGTCTCATGAATGAAATACAAAACCTGAATTCCAAACTCGACATTGAGTCTGAAACTTGCAATTCTCAGTTTAGCAACTTAGACGATAAATTCAACACCCTAAACGAGAAATTTGACAACGGTTTTGATCGGTTTTTTATTGAGATAGACAAACTACGCACAACAGTGGAAGCAAATGCTCAAAAAATAGAATCTAATACCTTGGCGATCAAAAACCAGACCAATGACATTAATAACTTAACGACGATCATTCACGACTTACAGATGATAATGCTTAAGGATATGGATGACCCTCAAGTTTCTTAGAACTCACTCAGCATCCAATCTTCTCCCTTCCATTGAATACTACTTAACAACTATCAACCGTCGCGTCTGCTGGAATGACTTTGTTGTCAGCTGGTAGAAATAGAGTCCACTTGCGACTTTTTCTCCAGATGCGTTTTTACCATCCCAATAGGCAGCACGACCCCTGTCTTGATAGAATCCTGCGGACTGGAAGCCGAGGGATAACGTCTGAACAACATTGCCTGTTGCGTTATATATCGTGATGGATACGTTGCTATCTTCTGATAGACGATAGGGTATCCACGTCTCTGGGTTGAACGGGTTGGGATAATTCTGCAATAGTTCACTATGCTTCGGGGTGCCAATGCTGTCAAGTGTGACCGACAGGAAAGCTTCTGCGACACTGGCGGGTGTTACCTCGAAGGTGAACGCGTCAGATGCAATATTACCGTTTGAGTCGGTAACGATGACTTGCATGGTATCACCTACCTGAACGACACTTCGGTAACTGAGGTCGGCTGTAGCAGCGGCGAAGTAGTTATCCTGCACCTGTGTGGTCATAACGTCATGCGTTCGCAGGTTTGTGACTGTGATGTGATAGCCGTCGTATTTCTGCTTACTGCCTAAGTGTCCACTTACGATGAATGCCCAGGTTTGCTGCTGTATTGCGATTGGCGTTGCACTGGGAGCTGCAGCTGCTTCTGTTTCGTTGCGCCACTCCGCACCAACGAAAATAACATCTCTTTGCTGTGGTACATTGACGATATAACCCTGTCCACCCTCAATTTGAAATCCATCATCCGGTGCGTCTGGTGTCCACCCGATGAACCGTTGGTTTTCAGCATCAAGTGCTATGACCATTGTTGATCCTGTCAAACCTGCAAATGCTTTTGCGTTCATCGGTTTCGGTGTTGCTAAAGGTAGCGATAGCATGTTCAAACCTTTGGTGAGATCTGTCGTGAATACATTGCTATGTTTTTCTGCTTGCTTTTGTGATACGGGCGTGATAACACATCCTTGCCTACGTCCATCGGGTAAATCGTAGTAACCAACTACTCTGCCTTCTGTGTCAATATCCCGTAACACTGTTCCGACAGAACCGGGGAAGCGGAGTTCGAGGGGTGTACTGTTTGGGTGTAGTACGTAAGAACGTTCAATATCGTCTACAATTTTTGCTCGGAATACGATTACGCCTGCATCGTTGATAGCATTCACAAAGAGATACTCAATGTTTGGCATTCCAGGTAGACCTATATCAGTGAAGGTGCCATCCTGATATCCAAAAAAACCGTGAGGCTTTCCATCGCTATCTACGTAACTCCCGACAACTATCCCCGCAGCGTTTATATGATCTACGTAGGTGGTTGCTGCACCCGGTATATCAAATGGCATGCTGTCAATAAACCCGTTAACGTTATCGTTAGCATCAATAACATCCCCGAGAATTTGTCCTTCCTCTCCGATACCGAAAATCTGTGTGTTTAATGCACCGGGGAAATTCCATGTCTGTATTTCACCGTCCTGTAGGATGATGCCGTGTGATATTTCGTTCTGGTCATCGTAAAAACCTGCAGCTTGTCCTGCGTTATTGAATCCATAGAAAGCCGTTTGCAGTGAATTAGGGACATCATAAGTTGTGAACACGCCATCTATGAGCGTGAAACCGATCAATCTACCATCGTCACTCATCGTATTTCCAACGTAGTGTCCGTGGTCATTGCTTGATGTTATTTCAAGAAAATCAACACCGGGAACGGTGATGGTTTCATAGATGTAGTGTGGAATGGGTGATTCGGAGATCAGAACGGGGACAGGTTCAGGACTCGCTTGTGCTGGGATGTGCCACGCGAGACATAAGATTAAGCATAATAGAAGAATAGAGGTGGCTTTTATGCTGTGATTCATAAGCACCTTTCTTGTAGATTGTTGATGAATCAACCCCGAATACCAAATGCGTACTCGGGGTTGATTCACCGTCTTTGGTTACTTCAGAATGATAAGCCTTCGTGTTTGGTTGAAAGACTTTGTTGTCAACTGGTAGAAATAGAGTCCACTCGCGACTTTTTCACCGGACGCGTTCTTACCATCCCAATAGGCAGCCCGACCCCGATCTTGATAGAATCCTACGGACTGGAAGCCGAGGGAAAGCGTTTGCACAACACTCCCTGTTGCGTCATATATCGTGATGGATACGTTGCTATCTTCTGATAAGCGATAGGGGATCCACGTCTCTGGGTTGAACGGGTTCGGATAATTCTGCAATAGTTGACTGTGCTTCGGTGTGCCAATGCTGTCAAGTGTGACCGATAGGAAAGCCTCTGAGACGCTGGCGGGTGTTACTTCAAAGGTAAACTCGTCAGATGCAATATTACCTTTTGAGTCGGTAACGATGACTTGCATGGTATCACCTACCTGAACGACACTTCGGTAACTGAGGTCGGCTGTAGCAGCGGCGAAGTAGTTATCCTGCAC
>VXOP01000381.1:4299-26315 GCA_009839975.1 Candidatus Poribacteria bacterium | reverse complement strand
AAAGGTGCAAACCACCGGAGACGCGCTGCGGTGTGCGATAATGAGCGCGTTTATTGCATCGGGTGGACTGCCACAACTGGCGAAGTTGGGTTGGATTCTCGTGGCAATGGTAGGCGCACGAAGTTGTGCAATGGCGTTCAATCGACTTGCTGATGCAGAAATTGATAGCAAGAACCCAAGAACTTCAACCCGTGCTATTCCAGCAGGTCTCATCACGAAAGGTTCAGTTTGGGTTTTTACGCTCGTTTCTGCGGGTCTGTTAGTTTTTGCTGCATGGCGTTTAAATCCGCTAGCATTTGCATTATCACCTGTCGCACTTGCTGTCATAATGGGATATTCGTTCACAAAACGGTTCACAGCACTTTCGCATTTGTGGTTAGGACTTGCGCTCTCTATATCACCTGTCGGTGCGTGGATCGCCATCACTGGCAGATTTGATTGGACACCGATTGTTCTCTGCTGTGTTGTGTTGCTATGGACAGCCGGGTTTGACATTATATACGCATGCCAAGATGTGAACTTTGACAGAAAACATGGACTTCATTCCATTCCTGCACGGATAGGTATACGTTGGGCTCTGTGGATATCTTCAGCGTTGCATGTCGTTGCAGTTATCCTTCTTTTCATCATTCCGTTACTTGCAGAATTAGGACTATTTTATTATATCGGTGTAGGGATAGTTGTATTGATATTTATCTATGAGCATGCCATTGTGAAACCGAATGACCTATCACGCGTCAATCTTGCGTTTTTCACCCTTAACGGCATGATTAGCCTGGTATTAATGGCACTTTCTATCACTGATATTCTATTGTAAGAAATGTCTATATTTGAGCTTTGGAGTAAAGAACTACATGAAACTATCACTATCTGTCAGGGTTGCAGAAAACGCCTCAAAAAAAGATGCTACCCACACCTTTGTGCAGTTAACAGAACTCGCAGCGAATCTCGGCTATGAAGCGATGTGCATGCGTGCATCACAGGTCGGTATACATTCACCACTGGAACAAATCACAGCGGCACGTAAACAGGCAGATTCGCTGGACCTCAAAATCTCTATGATCACAGGTGACTTTCCTGTTCCGCTCAATAATGATGCAGGTCCTGATGGATTGCGGAATATAACACCGTATCTTGATCTGACAGAACTTCTTGGATCAGACCTTATTCGCATTGCTATGAAGG
Source organism: Candidatus Poribacteria bacterium (assembly GCA_009839975.1). GTDB lineage: Bacteria > Poribacteria > WGA-4E > WGA-4E > WGA-3G > MSPOR6. The sequence continues at coordinate 25,130 of VXOP01000381.1, read as the reverse complement.
TTGAAGCGGATATTGTTTGGGCACAACGCGCATCTGATGAAGCAGCAGAACGCGGAATCCGCCTCGCACATCAATCACACACACAAAGTCTGTTTGAAACAGTCGAAGGTTCTATTGACGTGTTAAAACGGGTCGGTAGGAAGAACTTTGGCATCATCTATGAACCGGCGAATCTCGACCTATGTGGACAGGATTATGGAATTGAAACACTCAAAAGGTTTGCACCCTATCTCTTCAACGTCTATCTCCAGAACCACATCCGTAGACCAGAAGGAAAGACACGTCTATTGACATGGATACATGGCGAAGTACCACACGATCCTATTAGACTTCAAGATGTAGGTGGAATTGATTTTTCGTTAGTGTTTGAAGGTTTAGAAGCGATTGGCTATGATGGTTACGTGACGGTACATCAGGCATTCAGAGAGATCATGGAACCTGAAGATGCTGCTGAACAGAGTTATACATACTTAAAACCCCTGTGTGTATGACTTTAATTTCAACATTCTTAGGAGGCAAACTGATGACATTTAGCGACTTCAAAGAGATTTCTCAAGTTCTGGAAGAATATAGGATCAGATACACAGACAATGATTATGTTAAGGCTGAACCCTTAAATCCATCTGACCAATTTCTACAGGAGTTTGAGTTCAGTAGGCAACACTTTGACATTTACGCTTCCGAGGCAACACGTTGTGAAGTTATTATTTTTCCTATTTTGAGAGAGGTTTATAAAAAATATGCCGATACCTATGCATTATGGATTAAGAAATCCATTGTTTATGATGAGACATTGAGCGGAACACCCGATTATTTTGTCGCAACGAAATCTGAATTAGGATTACCTGTTGTTGGAATGCCTTTAATAATGATGGTCGAAGCAAAAAAGAACGACTTTGAACTCGGATGGGGACAATGTTTGGCTGAGATGGTTGCTGCACAAAAGATAAATGACGACCCCTCATATCCTATCTACGGAATTGTTACAGATGGAACTTCATGGGAATTTGGACAGCTTGTCAACGATGTTTTTACACGAAACAGAACAAATTTTACCATTGCAGATTTACCGCTTCTATTCGGTGCAGTTGATTCTGTATTCAAAGCAATTCAGAAAAATTAAGTCTATCAATATTTTATGAATGAAATGTCTATGAACTCAAAACGTCCAAACATACTTATCATCACAACAGACCAACAGCGGACAGATAGCCTGAGCTGTTACGGTTCAACATTTACAGATACACCGCATCTGGACAGACTTGCGTCAGAAGGTATCTGTCTGGAACGTGCTTACTGCACAAATCCCGTCTGCACACCTGCCCGTGCTTCAATCTTTACTGGCAAGTATGTGAGTCGTCATGGTGCGTGGAATGTCGGCATGAATGTCCCAGAAGACGAACCGATGATCTCACATCACCTTGCGGATGTCGGCTATCGCACACACTACATCGGCAAAGCACATTTTCAACCTTTCGGTGCATCTCCCGAGCAGTCAATGGAGACACGTAGTAACACGAATAGATACCCCGAATTCCGCGGTCCTTACTACGGATTTGAGACAGTAGAACTTGCACTCGGACATGCAACCTACGGTGTTGCAGGACACTACGGCGAATGGGTGAAATCACAGGTTTCTGAAGAGGAATTCGCCAGTTATAGCAGAGCGAGACGTTTATCACAGACAGGATTCGGAGGTGGCGCACACGATTGGGACATTCCACTAAAGTACCACAACAGCGTTTGGACTGCTGATCGCACAATAGATTTCTTGAAGAACCACGATACTGAACAACCGTTTCTACTGGCAGTCGGTTTTCAAGACCCGCACCATCCCCACTGTGTACCAACCGAATTTGAAGATCGTGTTAATCCTGACGAAGTGCTATTACCAGACTATATTGAAGGAGAGTTAGAAGACAAACCCCCGCATTTTATAGCGGCGCGGTGTGGTGAACTCAGAAATTTGGAAACGCGTGGTAAATTTGCTATGGCTGGACAAGGTGGTGGTGCAGATTTTCGCAAAGTATCAGATGAAGACGCACAACTCGGGAGAGCCTACTATTACAATATGGTGAAGATTATTGATCAGCAGATGGGACGCATTATGGCATGTCTTGACGAGAAAGGTTTGTGTGAGAACACACTGGTGCTTTTCACAACAGACCACGGTGAATTATTAGGGGATCACGGACTTTGGATGAAAGGTCCCTTCCATTATGAGCAACTTATCTGTGTTCCTACACTCATACGGTATCCTGCAGCCATCCCTCCCGGACAACGTTCAGAGGCACTATTTAGTCATGTAGATATAGTACCGACTGTCCTCGCAGCTGCCGGATTACCGATTTCCGATGCTATAGATGGTGTTGATGCAATGCCGATGCTTTCTGGGGAACAAGAGTCTGCGCGCGATTCGCTGTTAATTGAATGTGTAGACGACCCGCAAGGTTTACGTCTCAAAACCATTGTGACCGACAATCGGAAGTTGACGTGGTATTGCGGACACCCGTATGGTGAACTCTACGACTTAGAAAGTGACCCTTCTGAACGTATCAATCAGTGGGATAATCCTGCTTATGCTGCAGATAAAGCAGATTTAATCAGTGCCATCCTTGAGGAGATGGAGGTACTGGAGAGACGGGTTGCGCGGTTTGCGTATGCATAATAATCCATCAACAGGACTTTTTTTGACCATTGTCAACTTAGATTTAGTTTTTTTTCATGTTTTCAACCCCGTTGCCGCCTAATCCGTGCAGGTGTATCATCACCCCGAATCTCAGATGAAAGGATACGCAGACTCCTATCCTCAATCGGTAATTCCACCTTGACACACCCACGGCGATGCGACTCACGCAAAGCAATAGCGACCTCCAATGCTGCCCGACCATCTTCACCAGAACATTTCGGTGATCCCCCGTTCTCAATGGCATTGATGATGTCGTCAAGAATGTCCAACCCCATTCCTTGCATTCGGACGGGATACGGAAATGGACATGTTGCTGGTATACCCCGTCCTCTCCGACCACCGGGTAGTATACGTATCAACTCAAACTTCTCAGCATTATTGATAGAACGAATGCGTCCATTTGTCCCGATGACATCTACCTCCCACAGTGCCGCGCCACATGCAGTACTTCGTAGATACGCACGTACCCCGTTATCAAACACGAGATAACCGTTACCCATCAGGTCATTTTCACCTGCTGCGGCGTCGTCGGACTGCATCTCACCAAAAACCCACGTCACATTTCCACCTGCCATGTAGCGTAGAATATCAATCGCGTGGCTGCCGTTATGGGATAGACCACACTGGGCATAAACGGTTACCTGTAGCACATTCCCAATTTCACCTTCATCAATGAGTTTTCTCGCCTCGCTAAAGAAGGGATTCCAACGTCTTGCGCAGTTGATTGCCATCACAACACTGTTCTCTCGGCAGACATCTACCATCGTATCCGCTTCTTCAAGGCTGAGCGAAATCGGTTTTTCTGCCCAGATACCTTTTACACCCGCACGCGCTACATCCTGCACGATTGTTGAACGCACACGTGCTGTGGTGCAAATACTGACAAGATCAAGGTTTTCCTTCTCCAACATCTCACGATAATCGCTATAGATATGTTCTGAGCTAAGTCCCCAACGTTCACCGAAGATTTCAGCCTGTTCAGCATGTAAATCGGCACCGGCAACCAATTCGGTTTTCGGTGATGCCATATAACTCGGTGCATGACAGTAAGGGAGAAAGAGGGAACCACCTTGTGTAATTTCATCGTCAAAAGTACTCCCCATACGTCCTAAACCTATTACACCTGCACGATAAGTTGACATGTTTATCTCCTCCGTAAAATGTTGTCTTGCAGTTTTTGGGACGGCACACGGCGTGTGCCTACTACTTTTAAGAACATCTTATGACATTGAGCTATTTTATGCAGACCCCATATTTTTATCAAGTAGTTTCTCATAGACAAAATCCAACCATTTGTCTTGTGGCGGTATAAGGTGGGGTTTTGGTTTAAGCGGTGCCCAAAAAGGCATAAAGATGTAATCTCTATCACTTTTCAATTGCCAAGTATCCGCTGTTTTTTCTTCTGTGGATAAATGAAAAAAATGTCGCCTTTTCTGAGCACTTAAGTTTTCAGTCGGTACCCACCCATCAATGATGTAGTCAATGCATTTAGGTTTGAAATGTTCGTCAAACGCATATTCAATGTAAGTAACGTGTGTGAAGTTTTTGTGTGTAGCACGGTAATCAACAGTCAGTCCTCTTGTGAGTTTTTCCTTGTAAGGAACAGCGTTTAAATCTGGTTTTATATAGACTTTGGTTGTATGTGTGATTATCCGTTGATGTGCATCTAGTTCATTCTCCATACAACCGAGATATGCTTCAATTTTTGCATGTTGTAGTCCAGTTTCTTCATAGGTTTCCCGGATGGCTGTCGTCTGAATATCTTCACCTGGTTCCACACTTCCAGCGGGGATTTGGATACCTGCAGTTGGGTGTTTGAATACAAGTAAAGATTCCACTTCGTTTCTTTTCTGTGTGATGAATGCGGAGACCTTTTCAATAGATATGTTCATATTATTTCAAATATTCTTGACTGTGTTTGGCATACTTACAAATCCGATTTCCACATAGCTTTACAAACAACATCTGCAGCCTTTGTACTAAATGTTGTCAATCCACCCCATTCCGATATTGCTTCATCTGGATCTTCTGCATCTAACGTAGAAATGTCTTTAACATCAACATTATGCTGACGAGAAAAATAATATGTTTTGTATGTTTTTTGTGTATGACTGTTTCTGTAAGGTCATAAGAATATGCTTTTGCATTTGTCCCAGTGAAGTTAGTTTTATGTTTTTCATAGTTTTATTCTCCTTCCTGTACAATACCTTCACCAATAATAGACATTCTGTTAGTTTGTTCGTATTGTGCACTTTATGCGTCAAATGAAGAAAATTAATTCGTTCATGGTTTGTCTTTAGTCCCATCGGGACGATATGTTTATAGAAAAACGTTATCCTAATTCTCTCTTAGTCCCGTAGGGACGATATGTTTATGTTATAGTCTAATGTCACATATCGTCCCTACCAAATCAACGCCAAATGCGCGTTTGGCATTTGTCGGGACTAAAGAACGGGTGTTAAACATGATCTATAAACATAACGTCCCTACGGGACTGAGGGAACTAATAGATTAGATTTATCTGCTTAAATTGACGATTATGCTGAAAAAAGTTTTATACATAGGTTGTAGTTTACGGAACGGGTGTATAAAGTAATGGTGACTTGTCTGAACAAGGATTTACAAGATTTCAAGATTACCAAATCAAAGGTATGAATGCCTTTTAGTATTCACCGGGATAAGACTCGGACATCAAGTTTTGTGAAAAATTCTACCATAAACGTTTGATAGAAACCAAGCGTTTGATAAATTCCACAGACCTCTTATCCTGAAAATCCTATAATCCTGAAAATCCTGGTTCAGACAGTTGAATGGTATGTTGAAAAATGGCTAAACCAACACCATATCCGCGTTGTAATGATAGGGTGCCTACGCATAAATATCCTTCATCTGCCAGGCATCTAACGATACAAGTTGACTCTCTTGACCTTGTGAACGCAATGACACGCCAATACTATCTTCTCTGTCGGGATAAACACGCATAGCAACGCATTGCAGTCCATTAGCGAACACCTCAACGACACTCTTGTCAACAAAGACACGAAGTTTGAGTGTTTCGTCTCCCATTATAGACAAACCACCCGTTTCGGGGGCACGGGAACGTACATCTGGCGCAACCGACGAGTATGAGGAATCTATCGTAAGCAGACTCTGACGCACATTTTTCTCTGAATTGTGGTTACGGATACCACGTTCTCTGAAGAATGCAATACGCGTAAACTCCTCCTTATTTGGTGAACGAAGCACATTGAGTTCAACCATCGGAGCACCTTTCGTATCAATCTCTAAATCAAGCTCCATTGCATTACCGTTTATGTTCTCTAATACAACTTCTTGATTAGCAGGTAACGCCGTAGCATTGACATGCTGATGGTCATACCGCAAAGACTCAATATCGCCAGCAGGTTCAACACCGAGTTCGTCTCTTGAGAGAAGTGTCAGACGACGGGGTAAGGTCATTATCTGATTCCAACCCTTCGTAGGTTTTGCTGGATTCATGTTGTAGATTACGATGACACCACCTTCACCATCAGGTGTTGCGGAAGGTGCATGGACACCTGCAGGGGATGCAGCACCAAAGTTATTCTTCGCGCCGCCTGTGACGACAAACTTATCGCGTGCTTTGTCGTAATCACCAAGGAGGTACTGTCCGCCGCTCATGTGGCTGAAGAATAGAAGGATATACTTGTCACCGATGGGCCAAAAATAGGGACACGCGCCATCATCACCTACCAACGTGTACTGATCATCCTCAACAAATGGATGTAAATATACCCAGTTCGCCAAGTCAGCAGAACGCAGCAAAAAATTCGCACGTACTGGTCTGCCCCCTGGACCGTTCGGTAACGTCCCACCCGATAACGAGTAATACATATCATCCTTTTTCCAGATACACGGATCAAAGACACGATAGACAGGTACTGTACCATCTGCATGTCTTGATGGGATAACTGCTTTACCAGAGACCTTTTCCCAATTTAATAAGAGTGGATCGCTTGAGACAGCGACCATGTTCCCGACGACCGTGCCGTGATACATTGCAATGACTCGGTCCTCTTCTACAAACGTTGAACCGGAGAAGCAGCACCGTTCGGGGTTAGGATAAATCGCATAAGGCAGGTCGCGCCAGTGTATTAGATCATCACTCACCGCGTGTCCCCAGTGTTGCCGTGTATCTTCGGGTGGATATGCTTGGTAGAATAGATGCCATCTTCCTTGCCAGAAACATAAGCCGTTCGGATCATTTAGCATCGCTTCCGGGTTGATGTAGTGATAGATGGGACGGTGCGGATCACCTTCGTACGTCTTCCGATAGGCGATCAAACGCTGCATCAACGGATTTGTCTTGAGCTGTTCTTCCTGTTCTTCCAAGGTTTCCGCGAAGGTATAGTGCGGGACTTTGGATGTGAAATCTTCGTTAGCCATAGTTTCTCCTCTACGTAATATAATTCAGACTATGGCTCTTAGCATAGCAAAAAATTTGCTGCTTGTCCAGAAAATTGGATGTTAAAAGCAAATAGACAGGATTATGAAGATTCAGATTTAAAATTGGGTATTATGCGGGCTGGGAAACCAGGATAATATACGGGCTGGGAAACCCAGCCCCTACGAGCGTTTTTATAGTTTGGATTACCTAAATATCTATGAGACGTTCTGCTTTGTATAATCAAATCCAGTTAGCAATGCTTGTCTCGTGTTCAATGTTATATTGTGTTGGTGTGATATTCTCTTTCGCAACCTTGTAATACTCAGGCATTATCTCAATACCGACAGAATTCCTCAATAACTTTTGAGCGACCTGACATGTTGTTCCAGAACCGGCAAAAGGATCAAGCACGCAATCGTTTTCTTTAGTAAATAACTTAATAAACCACTCAGGTAACGTCTTTGGAAAAACGGCACTATGACTACGATTACCCGTTTCGGTTGCTAAATGCAAAACATTCGTCGGATACGCCATTTTTCTGTCTAACCAATTAGACACATTCTTACCAAAACCACTCCCGACCTTTGATGTATCACGGTTTTTATCCGTCTCACTGAGTTTTTTTAGCCTTTTCTGTGCCCAATCTCCCATCGGTACCATAACGGACTCTTGATACATATTGAATTTCTTGTGCTTGTTAAACTGCAAACATCTCTCCCATGCATCTCTAAATCGGTTTGGCCATTTTCCGGGATAACTGTTCTTCTTGTGCCAGATGAACTCCTCAGTCCACAACCATCCCTGCTTTTTCATCTCCAGTATCAGCTCAATGACATAGGTGTGCCGTTCCCCGTTGACAGCTTTCTCCTTGATATTCAAAATGAATGTCCCAGACGGTTTCAGAACCCTAAGAAACTGTTCAGCACGCGGCATGAACCAATCCACATATTCATTTGGATTTATACCACCGTAAGTCTTCATTCGCCGGTCTGCATAAGGAGGAGATGTTACAATCAGGTCAAATGAATCCGCGTCATAATCGGAGAGTATCTCTAAACAATCTCCAAGATAAAGGTTCGTGTCAATTGTTGCCATCAAACGATTCTGCCTTTGTATATCTTGCTGAAAATACCATAACAAACGTTTGCAAGATGTTATCAAAACATCACTGTAAGTGATAGGGATATAGTATCATATTTGCGCCACATATTCAATATCTAATTGACCCTATATTCAGGATATGATACGATTTTCAAAACTAATAGATGAAAGACCTAGTCGTCAAAGGAGAACGAACAGTGAATACTACAGGAACACAATCAAACGGAAAGGGAAAAATGCATGTCGGTGTTCAAGGAATTGGAACATCTACGAAAGAATTGGAATTCCTCGTCCGACACGGTGTGACGCACATGGATGCATCTGTCAAAAACACCGAACCCGATACTTTAATACGACATAAAGAGGAAGCAGCAGATGCGGGAGTAAGTCTTGAAATGATCCATATTGGACTTTCCAGAAACATTACACTCGCCAATGACCCGCAACGTGACCAAGATATTGACAAAGTGCGCCAAACAATTGAGAATGCTGGAAAGGCTGGTCTGCGAGGATTGAATTATAACTTTTGCATCCTGAACCATCAGCGAACCGGTAGAACACCCGGTCGTGGTGGGTCTACCTATAGCACTTTTGACCTTTCCAAATTTGATAACGAAACCCTATCAGATGCAGGACAGGTCAGTCGGGATGAAGCATTTGACAGGATTGCCTATTTTATTGAACGTGTTATACCTGTTGCAGAAGAAAGTAAGGTACAGTTAGCGTGCCACCTCAATGACCCACCAGCACCCATCTTGAAAGGGGTTGAACGGTGGAATTATCCCGTTTTTGAGGGTCTGAAACGATTTATAGAAATATCAGATAGTCCATATCACGGCTTTAATTTCTGCTGTGGAACAGCCTCTGAAGGTTTAGAGGATCCTGGAACGGAGCTTTACGAAATTATTCGCTACTTCGGTCAGAAACAGAGGATATTCAACGTTCATTTTCGGAACATACGAGGTGGATTGCATAATTTTCAAGAGGTTTGGCCCGATGAAGGGGATGTGGATATGCACAAAGTCATGCAAACATTACATGATGTGGAATATCCATACATGGTCATGCCAGACCACGCACCTTCACATCCAGACGACACGTCACCCCCTGGTGTTTCAGGTCGCGTGCGGCAGGCATGGGCATTTCAATTCGGATATATCATTGCCCTAATACAAGCGATTGAATCAGAATAGATTCTTATCCGACTTTTTTGTTGCTACTGATTTAAGAGTGTGTTATTATAAACAGTATAACCAATTAAGGGTGATGCTACTGCCGCCACGCTATATTGGCAAGTTTATGTTTAAATCTGTAGAAACAATCAAGAAACTACCTATAGGAGAAAAAATGAGAAAACTTAGCAATTACGTTGGGATAGTCGGAATTATTACACTCACAATCATGCTTGCATTCTCTGGACAAATTGATGCAGAAATTGAAAAGGGAAGTGCTATTGGCATTTGGTTGCTTGATGAGGGGAGTGGAACGACTATCAACGATAGTTCTGGAAATAAGAATCACGGTGAACTGCAAGGGGGAAGTTGGGTGAATACCCCCTCTGGACGATCTGCCTTAAGTCTAAATGGAGTAAACGATCGCGTTATTATCCCAGATTCAGATAGTTTATATGCAGAAAGTGCCTGGACAATTACTGCCTGGGTGAATGTGAACAGTGCTGAGAGCGGTTTTGGACATATTGTTGGGAAAAGAGCAGCAAATGGAGCAGTCGCAAATTACGCTTTTAGAACAAGTGGTAACGGAGCCCATTGGGAAGCATATTATAGTCGAGGCGGTTGGAAAGGTGGATGGAATCAAGGCACTGTGAAAAAAGGTACCTGGCTGTATATGACTGCAACCTATGATGGAGAAGACACAATTTCCCTTTACGAAAATGCAGTACAGTTCTCTTCTGTTGGCGGCTTCGGTGGTCCTGCACCTCGAAACACAGCTGAGGTTAATATTGGCGGTTGGACAAACAATACCACTGAAACGCTAAACGGTATGCTCTATGATGTCGCGATTTTGAACGTGGCGTTGGCTGAAGATGATATCAATAAATTAATGGACCAAGGGATCAAGACATTACTTCCCGTTGAACCCCTTGATAAACTATCTACTACTTGGGGAAACATTAAGTCTCGGTAAAATAGACTTTTTGTGAATTTTGGTGTAATGTTTGAAATCACACCCTCCAACATCCAGCAATACCGAAGCGTGCACCTGCATATCTAACGATATACTTCCTTCCGGTGTTGCTGGATGTCTACGTCAAGCATGGACATTTCATTTTGATATATCGTCACCTTGTATCACCTTGTAAATTCGGATTAACAAAATCTGCATTTTAATGTGCTGATTCCGATAGACAATTTGTTTTAACTAATGCGATGCAACGCTTCAGTTGCTTCGTTATGCTGATACGATTATAAATGGTAAACATAATTGGAGATCACTATGGCACAAACACCGAACATTGTTCTTATTCTCGCTGATGATCACGGCTATGGCGATATTTCCGCACACAACGGTCCCTCTATACAAACACCGAACATTGATAGAATCGCCTCAGAAGGCACACGATTTACACAATTCTACGCCAATTCCTCTGTCTGTTCCCCAAGCCGCGCATCTCTTATGACTGGACGATATCCTGATAGAGTCGGTGTTCCCGGTGTCATTCGCACCCATGCACAGAACAACTGGGGATATTTTCACCAAGATGCTATAACCCTACCTTCAATGCTAAAGCAGAAAGATTATCGCACATCACTCATCGGCAAATGGCATTTGGGACTTGAGGATGAAAACCACCCCTGCAAACGAGGTTTTGACCACTTTCACGGTTTCCTCGGCGATATGATGGATGACTATTACACACATCTGCGACATCAAAATAACTATATGCGACACGGGTTTGAAACGATTGATCCGAGGGGACACGCGACGGACCTCTTCACAGATTGGAGTGTGGATTTTATTCGAACACATGCACACACATCTCATCCTTTCTTCCTCTATCTTGCCTACAACGCACCGCATACACCGATTCAACCCCCCGAAGACTGGATTGCACGCGTGATGGAACGGGAACCGGATATTTCTCCGCAACGTGCAAAATACATTGCACTTGTTGAGCACATGGACAACGGTATAGGACGCGTACTGGATACACTCACAGAAACTGGACAACTCTCTAACACGCTCGTGATTTATACGTCTGATAACGGCGGTGCAATGCAAGTCGGCGCGAATAACGGTCCACTACGCGGGCAAAAAGGTGAGATGTACGAAGGTGGGATACGCGTGCCTACTTGTGCTATGTGGAAAGATCACATCCCCCAAGGACATGTTACGGATCAGGTCGCAATGCTGATGGATATTTACCCGACGCTATGCGATATTGCTGATATACCTATCAATCACGAAATTGAGGGACGATCAATTTGGAATACGTTACAAGGTGAGAAACAAGACTTTTCTGACAGACTTATCTATTGGCTGCGTAGAGAAGGAGGACAACAGTGGATCGGAGAATGCCAACACGCTGTCCGTCAAGGCGATATAAAACTATTGCACAACAGACCTTTCCAACCCTTGGAACTCTATGATCTTTCCAGCGATCCGTTAGAAGCAACTGACAATTCACAGACGGACAATAAACGCTATAGGGAGATGAGCCGTTTATTGCAGGAAGAGATACAACAAGCGGGTAGTGTGCCGTGGCAAAAAGGAAATACAGATGGGTAAAGTTATCGGAATTGATTTTGGTACAACATTTTCAGTTATCGCGCATGTCAATGAGCACGGTCAACCTGAGATTATCCCCAATTTAGAAAGTGAGCGCATCACCCCATCGGTCATCATGTTTGAGGACAACCTTGTGACAGTCGGGAAAATTGCCAAGCAGAGTGCAAGGGCGGTCCCTGAACAAATCGTGGAATTTGTCAAACGCGAGATGGGTAAATCTAAAGTAGAATTCTTTCGCGCATTCAATCAAAAGGACTATTCTCCTGAGGAACTCTCCGCCCTTGTCTTGAGGAAACTCAAACAGGATGCTGAAACCTATCTGAATGAAGAGGTTACTGATGCGGTTATCACTGTTCCTGCTTATTTTCACGATGCTGAACGCGAAGCCACACGTAACGCAGGTAAAATCGCTGGACTGAATGTGCTACAAGTCATGAATGAACCGACTGCAGCAGCACTCGCTTACGGTTATAGACCAGTTGGGTAGCAACCAGAATGTGTTCGTGTTTGACCTTGGTGGTGGAACATTTGATGTGACGATAATGCAGGTGTCAGATACTGAGATACAGATGCTCGCAACAAACGGGGACCATAGACTCGGTGGTAAAGATTGGGACGATAAAATCATCACACACGTTGCTGAGTTGTTTGAAATTGAACACGGAGAGAATCCTTTAGAAGACCTACACACATATCAAGACCTGCAATTGGATGCGATCGGCGCAAAAGAATCTTTGTCATTGCGACAGAGGGCGTTAATCGTTTGCGGATACAATGGAAAGACAACTCGCGTGGAACTGGAGCGTGGAAAATTTGAGGAACTCACAACCGACCTCCTTGAAAGATGTCGCACTTTATGTGAAGTTGTGCTATCAGAAGCGGAAATGACATGGGAAAACATCAACAAGATAATACTGGTCGGCGGTTCTACGCGTATGCCTATGGTGCAAAATATGATCGCTTCAATCAGTGGAAAAGAGATAAATCCTCATGAAGTCAATCCTGATGAGGTAGTGGCGATAGGTGCAGCAATTCAGGGTACACTCCGACAAATATCTGACAGTAGCACTGATACAGAAGATATGCCTGATGCAGTCATTGAACGGTTCATTGGACCAGACGGTGCACCGAAGGTGACCGTCACGGATGGAGCAACACACAACCTCGGACTCGTCGTACTGAACGCACTACGCGAGTACATCATACACGTTATGATCCAAAAAATGACACCTGTGCCGTGCGAAATATCAGATAGATTCCTAACGGTAGACCACAATCAACCATCCGTACTGATTGAGGTCGTGCAAGGACTTGAACAGGACCAACCAAGAGACGAAATCGAGTTTTTTGAAGAATACAAATTGGGTGAATGTACTTTGGAACTTCCACCCGGTCTACCGCAAGGGTCTCCAATTGAGGTGAACTATAGCTACAACATAGACCAGAATCTTGAGGTGACAGCAAAATCACTCAACGACGATTCGCCTACTGCTGTATACGATATTTTCTCTATCATTGACAGACCGACTCTTAATGAGGAAGAGGTTGCACAAGCACAAACCGATCTACAAGACCTTGTCGTTGAATAGTGTTTGTTGGATTTATGAATACAATAGGAACAATACATGTCCAGGCGTGACGAATTCATTACTATTATCACAGCATTTAGAGCAGCGTCTGCAACAATTTCAGATGAACAACGAAAAGGTCTGCTACGTCAAGCAGTACACAACTACGGTCTCTCTGTTGAGGAAGCCACAGAAATCCTACAGTTTCTAGGATTAGTAGTTGGCAGAGAGATAGACTATTTTGATGTGTTAGGTATCTCTGTTGATGATATACACGGCTTAGATGAAACCACAATCGTGAGTCGTGTTGAGACAGCACACAAAAAACTTTACCGAGAGTCTCTGAACGCTGGTGGGCGACCACGTCCAGACGGTCGAACTGAAAACGATTGGCGAACACTTCTGAACCAAGCAAGAGATACACTCACAGATGTAGAAAAACGAAACACACATATCGCATCGTTTGAGAATGATATACCATTTGATACTGAAACTTCTACAAGAGAAGTATCAACAACACCAGAACAGATACCTTCACGCCATACTGAATCTATCTCTGATGAAGAACTCTCTCCCACAGAACCAACCACTAACCTCCCTTTAGAAAAGGATGGTATGGTACTCATTCCTGCCGGCAATTTTCAGATGGGTAGTGAAGAGTTTATAGCGTATAACAACGAAGATCCGATACATACTGTATATCTTGATGCCTTTTATATGGATAAATACCCGGTGACAAATGAAGAATATAAGGAATTTATTGATGCAAATCCGCAATGGCATAAACCTCAAAAGTGGTACGATCGAAGTAGACTAAGTGCAGCTATTCTTAAGCAATATCATGATCGGGACTACTTACACGATTGGAAGTGGAAAAATTATCCGCCCGGGAAGGTAGACCATCCAGTAACTTGGGTGAGTTGGTATGCAGCCATGGCATACGCACAGTGGAAAGGTAAGCGATTGCCGACTGAAGCTGAGTGGGAGAAAGCTGCTCGGGGAGGATTAGAGGGGAAGAAGTATCCGTGGGGAAATTCATTAGATATAGCCTTTTTTGACAAAGTTCTAAATCTCAATAAGACAGCACCCGTAGGTTCATATCCAGCAAATGACTACGGATTGTATGATGTCATAGGTAATGTGTTTGAGTGGTGTCTTGATAGGTGGGATCAAGATTTCTATAAGAACTCACCACAGCAGAATCCTCTTTCAGATGGCAATATTCCCGATTTAATCAACAATTATAAGAACATTAAGGAAACCCGTGTACTAAGAGGGGGTTCTTGGCCCAAAAATGAACGGGTTGCAGCGCGTTTTAGCAGTCCGCCTCATTATACATCCTTCAACATTGGGTTTCGCTGTGTTAAACCTGCCACAACAAACGATGCTGTGTAATATAGAATATAGTGAACATTGAAAATAATGATACAAAGTCCTTGTAGGAGCGATCTCCGAATCGCGACTCAACGTAATGATAGTCGGGAATCGACCAGAATCATGTTAACTGGCCTCCTACATCTCAAAATGTCCCCATTAATTCAAAAGTTCACTATAAAATGTAAGTTTGCCTAACCATGAGAAGAAGATTATTGGAATCTAAACACTCTGACTACTTAGCTCTCATAAACGAGTTTAAAGCAGTTTCACCAACTATCTCTGAGGAACAACGCAAAGGACTCCTCCGAAGAGGCATAGAAGAACACGGACTCTCTGTCGATGAAGCTGTTGAAATACTTGAAACATCAGGGTTAGTCATCGGAGAACAGCTCAATTACTTTGAAGTACTGGGTCTCGCAATTTCAGACATTGAAAATCAGAGCGAGGATAAAATCGCGCATCGTGTGAATGATGCACACAAAAACCGCTATCGCGCATCATTGAATGCGGGAGGCCGTCCTCGTCCTGATGGTAAAACAGAGGAACAGTGGCGCATACTTCTAAACCAAGCACACGAAGTCTTGCTTGATCCGAAAAGAAGAGATGAACATATTGCGGTTTTTCAGGATGAAATCGCAGAACAGTATTCCGATATTGATAGGACATCGTATGAACAAACAACACATCAGACTCTCCAACTTGATATAGATGTACCTCATGACATGGTTTACATCCCTGCTGGTGAATTTCTAATGGGAAGTGATAAAAAGGAAGCAAAGAAATCTGAAAAACCTGTGCATAATGTCTACACAGATGGATTCTTTATGGATAAATACTTGGTAACAAATGCACAATTTAAGGAATTCGTTGATGCTAACCCACAGTGGCGTAAACCACAGCCGTCGAAAGATCATATAGATGAAATATACCATGATGGTGCTTACTTGGAACATTGGTATGAGAACAATTTTCCAAGAGGAAAAGAGGAGCATCCGGTAACAAAAGTGAGTTGGTATGCAGCAACGGCGTATGCACAGTGGGTTGGCAAACGTTTACCGACAGAAGCAGAATGGGAGAAAGCCGCACGGGGTGGGTTGGAAGGCATGCAATATCCGTGGGGTGACACAATTGATACGACAAAGGCTAACTACCTATTTCATATCGGGAGTACCACCCCAGTTGGTCAATATCCTCCAAATAGATACGGACTATATGACATGTGTGGAAATGTGTGGGAATGGTGTCTTGATGCGTATCAAACGAGATTCTATGTGAAGTCACCATCACATAATCCATTTTCTGATAATATTAGTATGGAAAACGTAATCTATTATTTCAAAGAAATCAATACGCCTCGTGTATTACGGGGTGGTGCGTGGGGAGTTGATCCTAACGGTGTGAGAGTCGCAGTTCGCTTAAAAGGACAACCAGAATACACGATTCAGACCTTCGGTTTTCGTTGCGTAATGGATATTGATAAGCGTAGTACAGATTAGGATAAAACTGATATGAATAAACACGATGCGTATAAAACCTTAATTCTGGAATTTAAAGCAGTATCTCCATCCATCACCGAGGCGCAACGCAAAGGACTCCTCCGAAGAGGCATAGAAGAACACGGACTCTCTGTTGATGAAGCTGTTGAAATACTTGAAACATCAGGGTTAGTCATCGGGGAACAACTCAATTACTTTGAAGTGTTAGGTCTGTCAATCTCAAACATTGAAAATCAGAGTGAGGATGAAATCAAGCATCACGTCAACGAAGCACACAAAGAACGCTATCGCGCTTCATTGAATGCGGGAGGTCGTCCTCGTCCTGATGGTAAAACAGAGGAACAGTGGCGAATACTTCTAAACCAAGCACACGACGTCTTGCTTGATCCGAAAAGAAGAGATGAACATATTGCGGTTTTTCAGGATGAAATCGCAGAACAGTATTCCGATATTGATAGGGCATCGCATGAACAAACAACACATCAGGCTGTTTCACATGACATAGATGTGCCTACTGACATGGTTTATATCCCCGCTGGTGAATTTCTAATGGGAAGTGATGAAAAGGAAGCAAAAAACTCCGAAAAACCTGTGCATAGTGTCTACACAGATGCATGCTTTATGGACAAATATTTGGTAACAAATGCACAATTCAAGGATTTCATTGATGCTAACCCAAAGTGGCAAGTTCCGTTGTGGTTAGGAAATTCATTTTTTCCGAAATATCGTGATGAGGACTATTTGAAAGACTGGTATAAAGGCAACTATCCAAAAGGGAAAGCCAACCATCCGGTAAATTGGGTGAGTTGGCATGCTGCAATGGCTTATGCAAAATGGGTGGGAAAACGTCTACCAACAGAGGCGGAATGGGAGAAAGCTGCGCGCGGGGGTATGACAAGACAAAAATATCCATGGGGTAATACGATTCATGCGAGCAGCGCAAACTACGATACACATGTAAGTGAAACAACACCTATAGATGCGTATCCGCCAAACAGATACGGTCTATACGATATAGTGGGAAACCTCAGTGAATGGTGTCTTGATGAATGGGATAGCGAATTCTATGAGTCTTCACAAAACCATAATCCTGTTTCAGGTGGTAGTATCAGTGACATCATAGAAAATCTAAGAAAAACAAGAAAGGCACGGGTGATACGGGGTGGTTCATGGTATTCATCAGCGCCTGAAACGTGCGTTTCATCGCGTAGCAGATCAGCTCCTTGGAAAACAGCCAGTACCACAGGATTTCGCTGTGTGAAACCTATTGAATCTTGACACCTCATTTTGATATAATCTTCATAAGTCGAATTAAAAAGAGAATCAACCATGCAAGATCGAAATGCATATATTGACTTCATCAATGCATTTATGACGGTCTCTCCAACAATTTCTGACGAACAACACAAGAGGCTTCTCAATAGAGCGGTGCAATACCACGGTCTTTCTATTGATGAAGCAATTGAAATCCTCAATGCTGCGGGATTAAGAATTGGTGAAAAGGAGAACTATTTTGAGATACTGGGATTCTCCATTGAGGATTTTCAAAACCATAATAAATCAGAAATTAAGGAACTTGTTGAAGCATCACATAATAAACTTTATCGTACTTCGCTAAATGCCGGAGGTCGTCCTCGTCCTGATGGTAAAACAGAAGAACAGTGGCGAATGCTCCTAAATCAAGCCAGGGACACACTTATTGATCCACAGAAACGCGAAGCACATATTAATATGCTTGGAGATGCTGTATTACCTGTTACCGATCCCGTTCCTGATGAGGAGCCTCCCACCCCAGAACTCACCGATTTGCCTACTGAGGAGGAAGTTGCGGACCCAGAACCAACTGTTTCACAACCCATAGAGGTTATCCCTAAAGAACAGTTTCCTATACCAGAGTCTACCTCACATCTTCCATCAGAACAGGATGGTATGGTACTCATTCCAGCAAGTGCTTTTGACATGGGCAGCAATGATACTGAGGCGAACAGTGATGAGAAACCTGTCCATACTGTCTACGTTGATTCATTTTATATGGATAAACATCCAGTGACAAATGCAGAATATAAGGCGTTTATTGATGCTAATCCACATTGGCGAAAACCGAATAAATGGTTTGAACGTTTCAATAATCAAACCGCTACTATTGATGATAGTTATCATGATGGGGACTATCTGAAACATTGGCATACGAACACATATCAATATGGGGATGCGGACCATCCAGTTACTTGGGTGAGTTGGTATGCCGCAATGGCTTATGCACAATGGGTAGGAAAACGTTTACCGACAGAAGCAGAATGGGAAAAGGCTGCCCGCGGCGAGTTAACTGCTCAAAAATATCCCTGGGGACAATCAAGTGATATTAGCAGAGCCAACTACAACCTAATTGAAAATAAGACAACTGCTGTAAATACATATCCACCCAATGAATTCGGATTATATGATATGGTAGGAAATGTCCGAGAATGGTGTCTTGACAAATGGGATAAAGGATTCTATCAAATATCTCCAAACATTAATCCGATCACAGATGGTAGTGTCAATGAAGTCATGGAACAATTTGAGAGCATACGCACATCCCGCGTCTTACGTGGTGGTTCTTGGGTAAGCATTCCTAAGAACGCTCGGATTGCATATCGATCAGGAAGTCTGCCATATTATACATGCATGAACATCGGATTCCGTTGTGTTAGACCTATAGAGTAATACCATTGTAAAACCTGAAAACGCACCCTAACGATGGATAATGCATTCTAATCCATATCATATTGCACTTGACAAAAGTCAGGAAACAACTATAATAGAGATAGACTTCACTATCTATCAATCCTCAAAAAATCAACGACATAGATGGAGAGAACGAAGTCGTTATAGGTTTATGTCTATTGCAAAATTTTGAACCAGATTAAGGAGCATGACAATGGCAAAACGGATAAAGATCGGGTTGATCGGTTGCGGTATGATATCCGGTTCACATATCAACGGATACCTTGCACACCCGCAACACGCGGAAATCGTCGCTGTCTGTGATACAGTTGACGAAAACGCCAAGCGGAGAGCGGAACAGGTGCTTGCAGGTGCAGAAACACGTGCCAATGAGGCGGCTGCCAACGCAAAGAAAACTGAAAACTCTGAATCCCGTGAAAATTTAAAAGAAAACGCAGCACGATGGACTGAATATAAAGATAACGGCGTAAAAGTATTCAACGACTTTAACGAGATGATAAAGACGTGTGAATTAGATGCCGTTAGTCTTGCAACGCCACCCTTTGTCCATGAAGCACCAACACTCGCAGCTGCGAACGCAGGAAAACATGTCTTCTGTGAAAAACCGATGGCACGCACAGCAACTGAAGCAAGAAATATGCGTGAAGCATGCGACAAAGCCGGTGTCAAACTTGCATACCAGAGCGGCGGTACATGTCTAAATCCAACCAGTTACGCTATACGAGACTACGTCACATCAGGAAAAATCGGTGATGTCCACTACGGCAGACTCACCAGTTACCGTCTACGCGGCAGACCTAATGTGGACATGTTCGGTTTCGGCAGATGGTTCCTGAACTCAGCATACAGTGGCGGTGGTACGATATACGACACAGGTGTCTACGACATCAATCGTTCCATCTACCTACTCGGTTCACCCCAACCCGCAACGATTAGTGGTATCGCCTATCGCGGTATGCTACCAGAATACACTGGAGATGAAATCAACGATGTTGAAGAATTCGCATCTGTTTTCGTCCGATTTACAAACGGTATGTCCTTTACGTATGAACACGGGTGGTCAAGCAACATGGCAGGACAACCGCAAGGTATCTTCATTTTCGGATCTAAAGGCTCATTCAGTGGGGATAGACTCTTCCTTGAGAAAGGAAAATGGGAAACCGATGATAAAGGGAACCGTAGACGTTATCAAGGGAATCTTGAAGAAACACCATTAGAATTACCCGATAGACATTTCCCCGACAAGTTCCGTGATTTTCTCAACGCATGCAACAGCGATGCACAACCTGTCAGCAATGGCGATGTTGGTCAGAAGGTCACTGAGATTATGAGCGGTGCACTGCTGTCAGCAAAACTGGGTCGTGAAATTACCGTGGAAGAGCTTTATGAAATAGAAGCACTCCGAACCGAACCAATACCAGGTTGGCCCATACCATCGGGAATATAATTACACACATTCACCCCTGGTAGGTGTGATTTCCTAATCACACCTATATGCGTCAATTTAGCGACACACCAAGACGGTAGGGGCGATTTCCTAATCAATGCAGAATACCAAACGCGTATTCTGCTATATGCGTCATTTAAGGTTGACAATTGCGTTATAATTCAGTATCCTATTATTAAAAGAAAAGCAATCCGACGTTCACGGAACAACAGAACATTTTACCATAAAAAAACTATTATGTGTAGTAACAGAT
>VXOP01000381.1:0-4289 GCA_009839975.1 Candidatus Poribacteria bacterium | reverse complement strand
AAAAAAAAACCAAACTTATAGGAAACGATGATTAACATTTTAACATAAAAAAAATATGATGTTGATGAACAGATGTGAAAAATTTTGAGTATTTTGAACCGAACACCCTTGCGGAAGCGTCCCGCCTGTTTGCAGAAGAGCACGCGCAACTTCTTGCAGGTGGGACAGACCTTATTATCGGCATGAAGGCATATACCGAAACACCGAAATCTGTGATTAGTCTACAGAATATTCCAGGTTTGACCGGTATCACCAAAGATGCAGCTAATAGTATCACCATCGGCGCAATGACGAAAGTGCGAGAAGTTGAGTTGTCAGAAGAAATACTAAAACACCATACAGCATTGGCAGAAGGTGCCTCTGAAATCGGTTCTATCCAGATCCGTAACCTTGCAACTATCGGTGGAAACATTGCACATGCCTCTCCTGCTGCAGATACAGTTGCAGGTCTACTCGCTGCAGATGCACAGGTCCACATCTCAGGTGCTGATGGTGAACGAACCGTACCGATTAATGAACTTTTCACAGGACCAGGACAGACCGTCTTAACAGCGGGTGAAATTATTACGCATTTTCGTCTGCCGAGCCCCGCATCCGGTTCCCATTACATCAAGCATAAAATCCGTGAAGTGATGGACCTGGCGTTTATAGGTGTAGCATCCGCTGTCAATGTAGACAACGGCACAATAATAGATGCACGAATTGGACTTGCCGCCGTTGCACCGACCCCGATTCGCGCCACAGAAGCTGAAGAACTACTTAAAGGAAATGAACCTACTGACGAACTTCTGGCACAAGCAGGTGGAGCCGCAGCAGCTGCTACCAGTCCAATATCCGACCTACGCTGCTCCGCAGAACACCGAAAAGAGATGGTTGATGTCCTCACAAGAAGAACGCTGCAATACGCATTGGACAGAGCAAGAAACTAAAAGTATTGATATCTATGATGAGGATTACTAATCCCATCCACAATAAAACAAGGTAAGGAGAAGAATATGTCAAAACATCCTGTCAGTCTAAAAGTTAACGGAGATGAACACGATTTACTCATTGAACCGCGCAAAACCCTCCTTGCGGTGCTGCGCGATACAATCGGTTTGACAGGGACCAAAGAAGGATGTAGTACTGGTGATTGTGGTGCATGCACCGTCATCGTTGATGGCAAAGCAGTCACATCATGTATGGTTCTCGGCGTTACTGTCTCTGATAAAGAGATTACCACTATTGAAGGTTTAGCCAGTGATGGAGAACTTCATCCTATTCAACAAGCATTTATTGATACAGGGGGGTATCAGTGTGGATTCTGTACCCCAGGTTTCATCATGGCATCAAAGGTACTTGTAGATGAGAACCCGAACCGAACCGAAGAAGAATTCAGACATGCACTCGGAGGAAACATCTGCCGCTGTACCGGCTACACAAAGATTCTTGAAGCAGTGATACAAGCTGCAGAAGAAATACGGACTGCCTCATAGAGAAGGCACTGATTCTTTACTAAACAATAAGGAGAAAAACATGGCAAAAACACATCGTGGAAAAGGCATAAGACATCTATATGTCGACCCGAACGGCACAGTTCATGAAGGTCTGTATAATAACGGCCGTGGCACGTGTCCCATATCTGGTCGCACAGGTGTGAAGTTACTATATGAACATGAGGTTGATGGAAAAACCATTCGTGTTTGTAAAAGAGTTCATGCCGCGATAAAACGTGGAAAAATACAACTCTCATCTGCCAGCACCGAAACAGAAGAATAGCAGATACGAAGTGTTAAACAGAACCTAAGTTGCCACCTTGTAGCACAATCTGTTAGATTGTGCCTGTGAAAACGCAAACTAACAGTTTGCTCTACAAATATTGACTCATAACGTGGAAAGGAGAATTGCATGTCAGAATATAGTGTTGTCGGTCAAAAACTACCGCGCGTTGATGCAGTTGAAAAGGTTACAGGTGCCGCACAATACGGTGCCGATGTACATCCAGCAGGGATGCTCTACGGCAAAATCGTCCGCAGCAAACATCCACACGCTAACATCCTCAGCATTGACACAAGCGAAGCAGAAAAACTACCCGGTGTCCGAGCGATAATTACGCAAGACGATGTCCCCAGCGGACGTCGAGTCTTTGCAACTAATAAAGTGCTATATTTAGGGGAACCCCTCGCAGCTATCGCTGCAACCGACCCAGATATTGCCGAAGAAGCTGCTGAACTGATCAAGATTGAATATGAAATCTTACCCAGTGTGCAAGACGTTACGGAATCGATCAAGCCTTCCGCCCCACGTCTACACGGTGATGAAACAAAGGACGGCCCAAATCGTCGGTCCATCAAAGCCAAAATTAAAGAACTATCAGGTGACCAAGAGAATAACAGTGCTGAAATCCGAAAACTTGAGGCAGAATTAGAGAAATATGCTGATGAAATCTATTATAATATCTCCGCAGAGACACACACCGAAGCGGGAGATATAGAAAAAGGATTTGAAGAATGTGACGTTGTTGTTGAAGACACCTACGTAATTCCGCGTGTCCACCAGACCTATATGGAACCGCATGTATCCGTTGCCAGTGCAGACTCCTCTGGTAAGATTACCGTGTGGGCATCTACGCAAGGTCCGTTCGCTATCCGTTCAGGTATTGCTGGCACACTCGGCATTCCACTGACACAAATCAATGTCATCGGCACAACGATGGGGGGTGGTTTTGGTGGTCGCTTCGGTGTGATTATCACACACGTTCCAGCAGTGCTGCTCTCTCAGAAATCTGGACGACCTGTCCGTGTGCAAATGACACGTGAAGAGGAATTTCTTGATGGTAGACCCGCTCCCGGATGTGTTATCAAACTGAAAACCGGTGCTACAAAAGAAGGACATATCCTTGCACGACAGGCACTTGCCTTCTGGGATTCCGGTTCTGTATCAGGAGCATCCATAGGCAGCACGATTCGCGTTCGCGGTGTCTACAAGATTCCAAATATCAAAGTAGACGCTTACGGCGTACATACGAACAAATCTGGTACTGCCGCCTATAGAGCACCCGGTGCACCACAAGCTATTTTCGCCGGTGAATCGCAACTTGATGAGATCGCTGAACGTATCGGGATGGACCCAGTAAAATTCCGTCTGATGAATATGCGTGAGGAGGGAGACTCTGTCCCCGCAGGTGGAACCGAACCGAAAGTCGGTTACAAAGAAACTTTGGAAGCAGTCGCTGATGCCGCAGGATGGTGGGAACGCGAAGCAGATGAAAACCAAGGCTGGGGTGTCGCTGTAGGGGATTGGACCAACGGTTGTGGTCCGGGTGGCGTCTATGTCTCTGTACACGAAGATGGAAGCGTGCGAATCTTTCACGGATCCATGGATATCACGGGAACGGATACAGCCATCACGCAAATTATTGCAGAAATCTTGACCGTCCCATATCAAAACGTAACAATTCGTCGCGGAGACACTGATTCAGCACCGTATTCAACGGGTTCAGGTGGGAGTGTCGTTACATTTACGATGGGTAACACCGCAAAACTCGCTGCTGAAGATGCACACAGACGTATCCTTGAACTCGCAGCGGAAAGACTCAATACTGACAAGGATAACCTTGAACTCAAAGATGGAGGCGTTCATGTCGTCACAGCAGACCCACCGAAGTCTATTTCTTTAGGTGAACTCGCAGCATATAGTCTTTCAACTACAGGTGGCCCCATTGTCGGAAAAGGCTCTTTTGCACGGCAACCGAGTACACCTGCACTCGCAGCACAGATAGCAAAAGTAGAAGTAGACCCCGATACCGGTAGGACAAGGGTGTTAAAACTCGTCGCTTCTCAGGATGTCGGATTCGCTATCAACCCGATGGCAGTTGAAGGACAAATTGAAGGCGGGGTAGTGCAAGGGTACGCGTGGGCAATGATGGAAGAGATGCAATACAACGAGAACGGAAACGTCAATCCAGGATTCGTTGATTACCGTGTCCCGACCTCTGCGGACCTTCCGACAGTTGAATCTGTTATCGTTGAAGTGCCGGCACCGAATGGTCCCTATGGTGCCAAAGGTGTTGGAGAACCTCCTATCACGCCTACATTGGCGACAATGGCAAACGCTGTCAAAGATGCTATCGGTATCCGTGTTAGCGAACTACCGATTAAACCTGAAAAGGTCGTTGAAGCATTGAAAAACAATGGACATGGTGCGTAATTTCTTTAAATGAAGATTAAGTTATTAACTGGGTAAAAACCGATTTTTCCCAGGCCGGTAGGTGCGATATCCTTATCAATGCAGAATACCAAACGCGTATT
>VXOP01000008.1 GCA_009839975.1 Candidatus Poribacteria bacterium | reverse complement strand
GGCAGATCAGTGCAGGAGATACCGTACCAGAACGACAACCCATACTGGAAATAGAGACTGATAAAGTTGACCACGAACAGGAATCACCTTCAGATGGTGTCATTGCACAGTTGTGCGCTGAAGAAGGAAGTAATGTTCCTGTAAATGCATTATTAGCTGTTATAGCTGCCCCAGGGGAGAAAGTTGAAAGGGTTGAAGTAGAAGCAGATATTGTATCTGAACAACCAAAGCCTGATAAGGCAGCAAAACCGAGAACTACGCAACAAACACCTAAGAAGACAGAGTCCCAAACCCCTTCACAGACGACAGAACATATTAAAGTATCTCCTGCAGCACAGCAACTTGCTGAAAAACTTAATATCGACCTAACCCACGTCAAGCCTTCTGGACCCGGCGGACGAATCCTTGAAAGTGACGTTCACCGCTACATTGAAGCAAGAGGTCCGAGTCCCTCAATAGCAACCCGTCTCAAAGCCTCACCTCTTGCCCGTAGATTAGCAAAGGAATTCGGACTTGACCTGACTACAATTGACGGTTCAGGACCCGACGGAAGAATAGTCCGTGATGATGTGCTACACGCAAGCAAGGAAATCACGACATCCGTTCTCCAACCCGAACCCATAATTGAACTTACAGGGATCAGAAAGATCATCGCTGACCGTATGACGATGAGCCTTCAAACCAATGCAAGTGTTACACTTCACACCGAAGTCGACGCGACACAGTTAGGTGAACTTCGCACACTCTTCAATGATGAACTCCAGAAAAGAGATATAAGTATTACCTATACAGACCTAATTGTAAAGATTACTGCAAAAGCTTTGCAGGAACATCCACGACTCAACGCAACGTTGATAGATGAAGGAATTCAAATGTTAACCGATATCAACATTGGCGTAGCAGTCGCATTAGAGGACGGGCTCGTCGTCCCCGTCATCCGAAACGCTGATCAGATCGGTTTAGCAGAAATTTCTGAACAAGTAAAAACCTTAGCAGAAAAAGCACGTAACAATCAACTTACACCAGGTGAACTTCAGGGGGGGACCTTCACATTGACAAATCTCGGCAATTTCGGAGTTGATACGTTCACGCCAATAATTAATCCCCCTGAGTGTGCTATTCTCGGCGTTGGTCGGATTGTGAAGAAACCCGCAGTCTACAACGACGAAATTACGATACGGAATATAATGACACTCAGTCTAACCTTTGACCACCGAATCGTAGATGGTGCACCCGCTGCACACTTTTTACAGACCGTGTCAAAATATATCAATAACCCATATCTATTACTTGTGTAAGGAAATACTCATGCGGACAACAATTTGTTTTCTACTTACTGTCGTTCTGTTTACAGTAGCTGCTGCACAAGAAACTGATTCTGATGAATTGCTTCTATCCGATGTCAATCAAGACGGTATTATCAATATCCTTGATCTCACTTATGTCGCATCACAGTTTGGTGAAATACCGACTAAAGATCAGTTACCTAATCCCGACATAAACAGGGATGGTCTTGTCAATATCCTTGATCTTACCTTAGTAGCCAGTCACTTTGGTAAATACTCTGGGATTCCAATCAGACTAACGGATAAAACATTTGACAATGTAGTCCTAAAAGCAGAGCTGCCTATTTTGGTAGAATTTAAATCTGATTACTGAATATACTGTGTATTGATGAGACCAGTTGTGTCTCAAATAGCATTAGCGTATCGCGATGTTTTTGGTGTGGCAAAACTGGATGTGATCCTGTATCCTAACAAGACAGCAGAATATCATGTCCGAGGAACGCCAACATTCATACTCTTCTATAAAGGTAAAATAGTAACAACTATGGTAGGGGCAATGCCATTCAAGACATTGGTAGATCGTATCAATGCGGGTTTAATGTCTGTGATACAACCACCACTCACAGAGGAGCAAACAGACACCGAATAACACTACCCATTGCCAAACTTCGTGAACGAGCGGTTGTAAGAAGGTATTATCGGTGAACAGTTCGTTAGTGTCGGGGGATAAATTGGATGTGTTAAGCGCAGATTCATCTTCATTTAGTAGATTTACCGAGAACTTCTCATATAAAGCACCATCAACAAATACCGAGTATATACCGATTCTGTCAGTTTCTGCGAACACACTGTTCTGAAGTTCTATTCTTTCGCCATCCGGTTTCTTCACCTCAATAATCGCGTCTTCCTGCACCGGAATGTCAATCAGCAATCTATCACCGGTCTTGAAAGAATCTGCTGAAATATTCTGTAGGCGGTCTATTGACCTTATAGAAGCTGTTTCAGACTCAAACCATGATAGACATTGATAGATAAAGATTGGAACATCAGGGATTGTGAACGGAAATTCTGATACCTCAGGATTGAAGGCGTCAAACTCAAATACAAGATATTGCCTCCCTGCAGTTGTGCCGATCCAAATCAACGCGCCTTTCTCAGTTTCAACCAAAGATTCACCCCAATACGGCATATCCCTTCTCAACGATTGCTTTAGATGCAACCCTTGAAGCGACACATCTTGCATAATCGTGTGGGTTCTGTTCACATGCATAACGCTTACTGGCGTCTCAATTATCTCAGGCGTATCTTCTACATCAGGTAAATCCCCGTGCCAATTGATATAGACAATTCCTTGCGTGTCAACGGTATTCACACTATGACCTGTTAAAAGCAAATCTCCCTCAATGATTGTCACATCTGCGTCACCACTGCCGTGAAATTCAGCCATCGTTGTTTTCTGTAGTCGAACATGTTCACCGTAACTTTGCAACAGATCTGTTAAAAAAGGTTGCTTTCTATTGCTGATAAGCAAAACCCTTAAATCTCTTTTAGGTTTTGGTATAACCCATGCTGTGTTATCTAAATCAAAGTCGTCTTCAGCATCAATAAGTTGAAGTGATATCGCA
>VXOP01000204.1:2511-26417 GCA_009839975.1 Candidatus Poribacteria bacterium | reverse complement strand
AGAATTGTCATGAATACAATCAAAGAGCACATTAATTGGAATATTATAGTTTGGTTTATGTTGTTTATCAGTGTTTTTGTATTTTTCAGTTGTGGTGCAACTGATGATGAAAAACCTGATCAAATGATGGTAGATTCAGATATACTTGATGAAACATCTCCAATTTCTGAATCATCTTCAAATCAAGATCACATTAATGTAGAGGCGGCGTTGGTAGCACAGACGTTTACTGTAGATGCTACGAATTCAGAGGCGTGGACATACTTCTCGTTTGCTACTGGAGAGGTCGTAACAATTGAAGATGCAATGAATTCAGAGGATTGGGATATAGGTTTCCAAAGAACAAAGGTAAAACTAAATGGTGGTACAAGTGGCCCTGGAATGGGAAGCGTAGTTATGCTAACCGATACCTCATTTGAAGATGTTGATATGGCACCTGAAGATGGGTATGTCTCAGATTCCACAGAAACGCTTGCGATTGTACCGCAAAGTGAAATGGGATGGTACATCTATACTGGACCCCCTACACACTGGGTTTTACCTTTAGAGGACAGGATATTTGTGCTAAAAGCAGCCGATGGAACATTCGCTAAAATTCGTTTCATAGGTTATTACAAAGATAACGAAAACAAGGTTGACAGTGGGAACGTAACTTTTGAATATGTTCATCAACCTGATGGAAGTCGTAGTTTATAGTTAATAGTATTGTGTATGTATGCTTTTTTGGGGTTTATTTGGAATAACTGAACACTGAGTTCATGAGTGTCGGACGTGTAACCTATCTACACTTAATTTATGTTGTACACATAGATTTCGTATCAAAATCTCCTTAGTATGATGGTTTCACGTCCTGTTGCTCATTACAAGAAGGATTAAAATGGATATTATTCGTTCAAATTTATTCAAGTCATGGATATTAAGTGTGCTGATTTTCATCCTGTTTGGGACACTCTTGTACGTTTTGGCAGATACAATTGAGGTTACTGATGCAGAAGATAAAGTAGTAAAGATTACTTCTTCTAAACGGATTGTCAGTCTTAACGGTAGCACGACAGAGATTCTTTTCGCATTGGGTGTTGGTGATCGTGTTGTAGGGTGCGATGCTTCATCAACCTATCCTAAAGGTGTTAGGGAGAAACTTCCAAGTGTAGGGTATCAATATGGTCTCAATGCTGAAGGGATTCTCTCGTTGAAACCCACGTTGGTGATCGGACGTGAAGATGTGAGACCGCCTCAAGTTGTTGAACAACTCCGGATGTCTGGTGTAACTGTGTTACTGCTCAAAGAACCGCGTAGTTTTAAGCAAGCAAAAGAACGGTTATTAACTATTGGGACTGCAGTTGGTCGTAGTAAAAAGGCGGAAGAACTGACAAAATCTTTAGATGGTGATATCAAGAAACTAGAGGAAAAACTTAATAAGAGAAAAGGGAAACCGAAACTGAAAGCACTGTTTATGTATCTACGGGGAACACAGACAACTTTAGTTTTAGGTAAAGACACAGTAGCCAGTGCAATGTTTGATATTGTGGCAGTAGAAAATGCTGCGGGGGAGATCAAGGGAAACAAACCGATGACTGCTGAGGCGGTGGTTGCTGCGCAACCGGATGTTTATGTACTCTTTACAACTGGATTGGAATCTGTTGGTGGGGTAGATGGATTGCTGAAAATCCCTGGCTTAGCACACACACCGGCAGGTAAAAACAGACGTGTTGTAGCGATGTCCGGTCAATACTTCTCAGGTTTTGGTCCTCGAAGTGGTAAGGCAGCACTGGACCTCTTTAGAGGTATCTATGAAAAGGATGGACTTTTTGTTGCAGAAGGCGAAGAACCCGATAAATCATTAGCAAAATAAAGATGCAAAAACGGACGAGAATTCTGCTTATGCTGCTCGGTCTGCTTCCAATATCAATCTGCGTTGCAGCAGGTCTTGGAGCGTACCAGATACTACCTTGGAGGATTCCGAAAACGCTTCTCTTCCAAGAAGAAGGTTTCCCCGTATTGTTCTATGTTCGTTTTCCTCGCATTGTATTAGCAGCAATTGTTGGTTCGATGTTAGCGATTTCTGGCGCAACACTCCAAGGCATATTTCGTAATCCCTTAGCAGATCCAGGGTTAATCGGTGTAACAGCAGGTGCAGGTTTAGGTGCGTCTCTGTGGATTGTCGTATTTGGTGGCGGACTATTGGGTATGTGGGGAGTCCCTGTTGCTGCTTTCACATGCGGTTCCATCGTTACGATCGGGGTATGGAAAATCTCAGAGTCAGGTGGTAAGGTTCACACGGTGACCTTATTACTGGCAGGAATTGCACTCAATAGCATTGCTGGGGCGTGCATCGGATTAATGACGTTTCTTGCTGATGATGAACAACTCAGAAGCCTTACTTTCTGGTTTCTTGGTGGATTCGGAGGTGCAACTTGGACAGTTGTTTTTGTAACTATACCCATTGCAATAGTTGGTTTAATCGTTTTGTTACAACAAGCGTCTTCATTGAATGCCATAAGTCTTGGTGAATCTGAAGCATATCATCTTGGTGTACGGACTGAATCGCTAAAAAGATGGTCAGTTTTTGGTGTTGCCTTAACAGTGGGGGCAGCCGTTTCAGCAGCAGGAGGTATAGGATTTGTGGGTCTGGTTGTACCGCATCTTTTAAGATTGATAGGTGGTGCAGATCATAGATACGTTTTACCGGGCTCTGCTTTAGGTGGCGCATTGCTCCTGATATTAGCTGACCTATTTTCACGAACGGTGGTAGCACCAGCCGAATTACCAGTTGGGGTGGTAACTGCATTATTGGGGGGTCCCTTTTTTCTCTGGTTGCTGATTAGATTCAAACGTGAAATATTTCTTTAGATGACTTTACACGTCTTTGACTATTTTAGGGAAGGCTAATGATTGAACTTTTACAAGTCGGTTATGAAATAAATGGAAAATGGTTAGTGCAAGACATTAATCTTACAATTGTGAATGGTACTTTTTTGGGGTTAGTCGGACCAAATGGCGCGGGAAAATCCACACTCTTGCGACTAATTTCTGGTGAATTGAAACCGACAACTGGCGAAGTCAGGTTTTTTGGTAAACCGATTGATAGTTATGACCCCAAAGAACTTGCTCGATTGCGGGCATACCTACAGCAGAAACGAGATATAAGTTTTCCTTATACTGCATTAGAGGTTGTTCTCTTTGGACGCTATCCATATCTCAACGGCACGAAGGAGTCAACGTGTGATATCGCTTTTGCCCGAAAGGCTCTTGATCGTGTTGAATCTGGTAAGTTTGCTGAACGACTTTATCCAACGTTATCTGGCGGAGAAGCGAGTCGTGTTGATGTTGCAAGAATACTTGCTCAAGCACCAGGATTGTTTTTGCTAGACGAACCTACGAATCATCTTGATCCAAGACATCAGGTACAAATACTAAACCTGTGCAAATCAATTTGTCTTCAAGGGAAGACAGTGATTATAGCAATACATGATCTAAACCTTGCTTCTATGTATGCTGATCAACTATTGATGTTAAAAAATGGTATATCTGTTGCTTGTGGTACTCCAGAATCAGTTTTAACAAAAAACATGTTAACCGAAACATACAATATAGCGTTTAATATAATAACCCATCCAGACGGTTATCCTTGGGTGATGCCCAACCTGGATTCTCTTTGAATTCATAGTTTTTAGATATTTTACGGTTATATGTTATAGATTCTGAACAAAACAGTTGAAACACAACTTGCAAATACAGGAGTAAATCATGGATCAAGCAACAAGAGATAAACTTATTGAAGAGCTAATTTATGTCTATTGGATAGAGGTGGAAGCGACTATAAATTATTTGGCAATTTCAGTTGATTTAGACGGTATCCGTGCAGAAGAGATTAAGAAATCATTGGCTGCTGATATACAGACAGAAATTGGTCATGCCCAGGACCTTGCCGCTCGCATTAAGGAGCTTGGTGGTCGGGTACCGGGTTCGCTTGCGTTTAAACCTGAACAGACAGCACTACAGCCACCAGAGAATACGACTGATGTAGTAGCAGCTATCCACGGTGTGATTGAAGCAGAAGACTCTGCGATTGAACAATACAATAAAATAATACGTCTGTGTGATGGTATAGATTACGTTACCCAAGACCTCTGTATTAGACTCCTTGCTGATGAGGAAACGCATCGAAGAGAATTTATAGGATTCTTGAAAGAATACGAGTGAGAGCTTTTTTGCATTTTTGAAAAGAGAATAGGACATTGGACTGTATTGTCCATTGTCCAATCTTCTTTTAACGTAATGATTCTGCAAGAAGATGACAATTACTGTTTCTCAAGGATCATCCAAGCATTTGGAATTACATTGGATTGAAGTTCGAGCTTGTCTCCTTCAGGCGCAACAATTGTCTTGGCAAAGGGTAATAAAACCTGTGATGCAAATTTACCAGTCATTTCTTGTTGTGCCGACATTTCACTGACTTCAAACAGTGTCTCAAACAGATCTGTTGGATTGGTTGTTATTATTACATCAGTATCATTAATAGTTAGTGTTAACTCAGAACCTTCAGCACTATACTGTCCAGACCATTTTCCTGTCATTTCTATTTTTGCAGCATTCTCTGGATCATCTTTATTTGGATCTTCGGGAAAATCGGACATTTGCATTTCAAGATTTAGGTGCCATGTCTGGTTTTCTTCAAAAACAGCATAGAAACTACCGATGCTTGTTTTGGGCCGGTCTTCTAAATCTGGTTCTTCTCCATTAAAGACTTCATCAATGAACACATCTGGAGCTTGGTTGTTTATTGAGGTAATATCCCAAGAACCGAGTAATTCTTCAGTAGATAACATCGATTCTTCTGTCGTGGATGGTTCAACAGTTGGTTTTTCAGGTTCTTTTTCATCACTACCGCATCCGTAGATGACTAAAGCACTTAGGCATACAACCAAGATTGCAGGATAGAATGTTCTCTGTTTCATTGTTTTTCCTTATCCCTCCTAAGGTTTTTTAGTTTGATAGACTTTGTCCCGAGAGTGGAAACCATCTTTTATGACCACTTCATCAAGATTGTCTTTATCAACTTGAATAGGTGTGAGTAAAATGGATGGCACATCTACTTTACCGTTGTTAACCTTCTGTTTTGCCTTTTCAATTTTTTCACCTTTTGCGAGTGCGACAGCTGCATGTGCCGCCTCTTTTGCGATTGACCGAATGGGTTTATAGACGGTCATGGTCTGTGTGCCTTTGACTATTCTTTGACAAGCGGCAAGTTCGGCATCTTGTCCAGAGACAAGTACTTTGCCAGCTAAGTTCTGTCCTTCCAATGCTTGTATAACACCACCTGCTGTTCCATCGTTGGATGCGACGACAGCATCTATCTGATTATTTACTTGTGTTAGTACCTGTTCTGTCTTTTCAAGTGCGTCATTTGGGTCCCAATTGACTGCCCAGTGCTTACCTTCTGCGACTAATTTTATATCACCTTTGTCAATTGCAGGTTTCAGGGCGCGAAGTTGTCCTTCTCTGAGAAGTTGTGCATTGTTGTCACTTGGTGCGCCACCGAGTAGAAAGTAATTCCCTTTCGGTTTTTTTCGGAGTAAATATTCCGCTTGCAGATAGCCTACTTTCTCATTGTCAAAAGAGATATATAGGTCTGGATTACTCTCTTTTATCAAGCGGTCATAAGCGATAACTTTAATTCCTTCTTCGTGTGCGGATTTTACGATCTGTGCTGCTGCAACACTATCTTTTGGGATTACGACAAGGATGTCTACACCTTGTGTGATGAGGTTTTCAGCTTGTTGATTCTGTCTCCGTTCATCCCCATCTGCAGATTGGACGATCACTTCCGCGCCGAGTTTCTTTGCTTCTTCAATGAAAATATCTCTATCTTTTCTCCATCGTTCTACGCGTAGTGAATCCATAGATAGACCGATCTTGATTTTCTTTTTTGATGAATCGGCATAACCGAAAAAAATGATCGTGCAGCAGATTAACAGTGCGGCAAGATAGACCATCGCGTTATTAAATGTTTTGCAGCGTTTGTATACTTTTCTGTCAATAAGGCATTTCATCAAAGTTCCCCCATTTTTATTCCTCTTTAGCGATTTCCTCTTTAGGAATGGTTTTCAGCATATCGCCTCTTTTAAGTTCTCCCTCTTGTTCAATAACTTTAACGACCGAAAGTCTATCGTTTCGTATTTCATTAACGGCAACTGTAGCGATTCTTTTCGGTGCATAATCAAGGATTTCACCTGTATCAATATCGCGAATGGGTTCACCTCGTGTGAAAACAGCAAACTGCTGACCTATTGCTAAATTTCTTGCTGAACCAGCATTGATGTAAATCATATTAGCGTTTTCGCTATCAACATAGGTGACTTTTATAGGACGTTTCAACGCTTCTTCATCAACTTTCCGCTTTTCTTCGGTGTTTTCAGGATTCACTTCCCAAGGTGTAATGAAGTTTGGACCGTAGTTATCTCGTATTGCCAACACCACTTTAATCAATGCTTCGTTTGTTACCTTTCCGATTAGAGTTCTATCAAATTCAGGTGCTGTCATTTTTTTTATTTTGTCTAATTCTGTTGGTTTTACGATGGGTCGTACGTTTTTGCCATGCTGTTCTGACATTTGTCCGAAACGCAGATGTGTGCCAGATTCAGTAATTGAGGCTTCTAAACCGGAGACCTGTGTACCAGCGAGTCTGTGATAATGTTTGACATTTATTGGAATTGTGGCAATTTCATTTCCTGATGCATCATAAAACTTTGCGTTGAGTTTTACTATTGCTTTATAAATGTAACCCATGACAGCGAAACCGGTTCTATAACTTGCGGACATGTTATTTGCTTCTCTTCCACCCTCTCTCAATGTTCGTGAGGCATTTGCCCTCATGCGAGTAGAGGGAGCAAAATCCCTTATATCTCCCATAACAATGACATCAGCATTCACGAGTTTGGCAAATTGTGCGCGTTGTTCTTTATTGAGTTTTTTCAGACTATCTGGTGACAATGTCATTTGTGCCATTGCCTCTAATAGCTCATCTCTTGTAACCGGTTGGTAGATAGTCGTTTCAGCAAGTCTGCGGTTCAAAATCGTCGCAAAACCTGTTTCTAAATTCCATTTTTTCTTTGTACTAAATATTCTCCCGATAAAATTGGGAACGCACCCACATCCCGTTGATGAATCAAAATTGCTATTATCTTCAAAGGATAGCACTGCTATTCTTTTGGTAGATGGATGAAGTTCCTCTGTATCTGTAGTCGTATTTGCATCTACTACTGCTACAGCAAGAAGAAAAATTGCGCTATAACTGAGTATAGTTATTAGAAGAATCTGAAAATATTGTCTCATTGTTTTACCGTCCTTGTTGATTCTATTCCTATATTTTTCATTAGTTTACCAAAAACACAAACATATATCAAGCAAAAACCGAAAACGGAAATGATTCGTTAATGATTGATAAAAAAATCATTATCTGGTAAGATAATCTCAGTATCTGAATAGACTGAAGAATCATAGTAATATCGCATTAAATGTAATCAAAAGACTTAAATCTGAAAAGGGAGGACTTAATCGTGCATCGTAATTACTGCAAATCGTTATGCCTACTCGGTATTCTGTCAGTCTCTCTATTCTGTAATGTATTGTTAACAGACGCAGTTATTGATAGTAATACAGTGGCAGTCTGGCTATTTGAAGAAGGTGGTGGGAAAGTCGTCAGGGATGCTTCTGGAAATGGACATGATGGAGAAATAATCGGCAATCTAAACAGTGTTAGGGGAAAGTTCGGAAAAGGATTAGACTTTCCCGGAGATGGTAGTGGCTATATCGTTGTTGATTCTACAAAAAAACTGGAATTAGAAACACTCAGTATTGAGGCTTGGGTAAATGTAAAAAATTCAACCGGTAAATGGCAAGGAATAGTGTGTAAACAACAGGCGGGATGTACCAATCGTAACTACGGGATTTGGGTTAATATAAACCTGCATGTCTTACACGCTCAGATCGGTGCTAATGGTGGATGTGCATTTAATATGAACGGAACGACCGAAATTACAGATAATGTATGGCATCATCTTGCTTTTACTTTCGATGGCAAGGTAGGTAAAGTATACGTTGATGGAGAATTGGAAACTGAAAAAGATAATACGAATACATTTCAGAGTAATGACCCTATAACTATAGGTGTTCCAAATATAGGTAATGCGGGTGGCCTATTGGGTACTATAGATGAGATACGTATTTCCAATGTTGCAAGAACAGAAAAAGAGATAAATGAGATGAAGGATGTGGGGTTGGCACAGATTCTTAGTGTGAATCCTAGTGAGAAACTAACAACTCGGTGGGGATATATAAAACAAGCTCCATAGAAAGGAGGCAATTAAAATATGGGTTTGAGAACAATTAGATTTAGTTTAGTGATGCTGATCTGCTTGTGCATACTTGCTAGTGTCACAACATCTATGGCATCTGACATCGACAATATTAGATTCGACATCAATACAAAGGGACTTCCCGTAGTTGAACCTGCTAAAGTTGGCGTATCTGCTGAAAAGTTAGGCGAAATCCGGACTGTCCTTCAGGGATATGTTGATAATGGGAATCTTCCAGGTTTTCTTACTGTCATAGCAAGAAAAGGTCAAATTGTCCATTTTGAAACCATAGGTATGCAGGATGTTGAGAATAAAAAACCGGTTGAACCTGATACTATCTTCCGTATCTACTCTATGTCGAAACCGATTACGAGCGTCGCTGTAATGATTCTATGGGACGATGGGAAGTTCAAATTGGACGACCCTGTTGAGAAGTTCATTCCAGCATTCAAAGATATGAAGGTCTATAACAGTGAACAGACTGAGACTCATGATGCTAAAACAAAGATGACGATTAAACATCTCCTGACACATACATCTGGACTTACGTACGGATGGGGAAATAAACCTGTAGATAAACGCTACGGTGAAATAAAGGTTTTCAACAAAGGCTCAACATTAGCGGAGATGGCAGAAAAACTTGGCGATATTCCACTCGTTCATGAACCTGGGACACGGTGGACGTACGGTGTTTCTACTGACGTCCTCGGTTATCTTGTTGAGGTGGTATCAGGAATGCCGTTTGAAACGTTTCTACAAAAGCGGTTATTTGAACCACTCGGTATGCATGATTCAGCGTTTTCTGTTCCAAAAGAAAATGTGGATCGCTTTGCAGCACTGTATAGACCGACGCAAGAGGGGAAACTGCAACTTGCTCGCAATGCACCGCTTGCGACTGACGACTTGAGCTTTTTTCCATCAGGTGGTGGCGGTCTTGTATCTACGGCCGCGGATTATCTGCGTTTTTGTCAGATGCTACTCAATGGTGGTGAGTTGGATGGTGTCCGGATTCTGAAGTCTGAGACTGTTGAACTGATGCGCTATCCACACCATCAGTACCGTGAAAATGGTGCTTTTGGTCTCGGTTTTCACGTCGTTACGCGTAAGAATGAGGGTGAAGCCAGAAGGTCTTCGGGAGCCTACAGTTGGAGTGGTGCTGCAGCGACTACTTTTTGGATTGATCCGGATAAAGAACTGGTTGCTATCTTGATGACACAACTCCTGAATAACCGTTATCCTTTTCACGGAGAATTTAGGAGTTTGACCTATCAAGCATTAGAAGATAAGGAGAAATAGATTGATGAATTACGGACTTCTACGTGCAATCCCCGAAGATGTTGGGATGTCAACGGAACGGTTAGCGCGCATTAAACCAGCAATGCAACAATGGGTAGACAATGGTAAAATCCCGTGTGCGTTGACTATGATTGCACGTGAAGGTAAACTCGTTCATTTTGAGAAAATAGGTATGCAGGATGTTGCTACCACAAAACCTGTAGAATTT
Source organism: Candidatus Poribacteria bacterium (assembly GCA_009839975.1). Taxonomy (GTDB): domain Bacteria; phylum Poribacteria; class WGA-4E; order WGA-4E; family WGA-3G; genus MSPOR6. The sequence continues at coordinate 16,556 of VXOP01000204.1, read as the reverse complement.
GATACGATCTTCCGTATCTATTCTATGACAAAACCGATTACCAGTGTGGCAGTGATGATGCTGTATGAGGAAGGACATTTCCAACTTAACACACCTGTGTCCTATTTTATTCCTGCTTTCAAAGATATGAAGGTATATGCAAACCATGGAGATGCAATAATAGATGCTGAAAGAGAAATGACTATCAAGCATTTACTGACACATACTTCCGGTCTTATCTATGGCGGAGATTGGTTGCATCCGATAAATGAACGTTATAGAGAGGCGGACTTCTATGGTGGTGACCTATCACACATGGCAGAAGAGCTTGGAAAGATACCGCTATTACATCATCCTGGCGATGCGTGGAATTACGGTATGTCAACGGATGTCCTCGGTTATCTTGTGGAAGTGGTTTCAGGTATGTCATTTGCTGAGTTTTTAAAAAAACGAATTCTCAAACCTTTAGGTATGGTAGATACAGGTTTTGCTGTTCCAGAAGAGAAGGCTGACAGATACGCAACCCTATATGAACCTACTGAAGCGGGGGGTATTCAAGTGCTTGAAAATGCACCCGTTTCAAGTGGACCTCTTAGTTTTCATCATTCAGGTGGTGCTGGTTTACAGTCTACTGCCGCGGATTACTTACGTTTTTGCCAAATGATGTTGAATTACGGTGAGTTGGATGGGGAACGATTACTGGGCCGAAAAACAGTAGAACTTATCACGTTAAATCATATTAGGGAAGATTGGCAACCGTTATGGAGAACAGGTTGCGGTTTCGGGTTAGGGTTTGCAGTTGTTACTGATGTCGCGGAGACACATACACTTAGCTCGTTGGGAACCTACAGTTGGGGCGGTCTTGCAAGCACGACATTTTGGATTGATCCTGTTGAAGACCTGATTGGTCTATTCATGACACAATTGATCGGGGACAACCCTTTTCACGCACAATTTAGAGTGTTAGTTTATCAGTCACTTGTGGATTAACATGAAGCACCCCATACTTTTAGATGAGGAGGATAAGATATTTATGAAGATCGTTGTCGTAACTGGAGAACATGGGTTTCGAGAGAAGGATTTTGATGCTGTCTTTAAAAGCATGGAAGGCATTGACTTTCTGCGTGAAGACCTAGACATCTTTGTTGATGACCCTAATCAGAAGGACTATGAGACTGTTGTATTTTACAACTTCCACCGTCCTTATCCTACCGAAGCACAAGCAGAAGCAATTTTGGGTTTGACAGAACGTGGTCAAGGGATTGTTATTTTACATCACGCCATCCTTGCTTTTCCTGAGTGGGAAGTTTTCTCGGATATGTGTGGCATTACTGAACGCGCTGATTTCGACTACTTTCCAAAACAGACCTTTCATGTGCACGTCAACGACCCTACGCATCCGATTACGGAAGGGTTATCGGATTGGGAAATGGGTGATGAAACCTATACGATGAAGTCCCCAGGCGATAATAGCACCATCTTACTCACAACTGATCATCTTGACAGTATGGATGTGTTAGGTTGGTCGCGTGAATACGGTAAGTCACGCGTTTTTTGTCTTCAGAGTGGACATGATAATGTGACGTATTCAAATCCGAATTTCCGTGAAGTGCTGCGGCGTGGGATTGTATGGAGTGCGGGTGTTAATGTGTAGGGGCGAGGTCTCCTCGCCCGCTGTAGAACGTATCATTAATTCTGAAGTCCATTACAAATAGGATAAACTTATGGCAGATTCACAGTATTCTATAGAAAAAAAGCAGGTTGACAGCTTTGAGATTTACGCGCTAAAACATGAAGGAAAAGCCGTTGCAAAAGTTGTTCCTGCATTGGGAAACAACTGTTTTGTCTACAGCGTTTCATATCAGAATGCGTGGTATGACATAATTGATCCGCCTCCGGATTTATCCACTCTGGAACAACGTCCCACAGCTTTTGGTAATCCGATTCTTTTTCCCTTTCCCAATAGAATCCGAGATGGAAAATGGGAATTTGAAGGTAAAACCTATCAGTTTGACAAATCTTCGGACTCACCAACCACAATACACGGTTTGCTGTTGAATCGTCCATATACGGTTGACGCCAGCTTTATTGAATCTACTACCAGTGACTTTAATCAACCGAGGGGCGCGATATTGAAATGTTCGCTAAATTCGGTAGAATTCCCTGATGTGATACGACAGTATCCATTTCCGTTTAAAATTGAAATAACTTATGCCCTTCATGATTCTGTCTTGTCAATGTACACAACAATCGTAAATATAGGTGAAACGAATATGCCGATGGGGTATGGTATCCATCCATATTTTAATGTAAACATATCGGGGACAGCAAACGCACAAGATGCACTGATATCTGTTCCAGCTAACACGTATTGGGAATTGGATGATGTGCTTGTGCCGACAGGTGCTGTTCTTGATGTAACGGGGACACTTGATCTGCGCGATGGACAACCTTTTGGAAAAATTAAACTTGACCATGTCTTCACGGACGTTCAGGTGGTGGACGGTGTAAGTAGATGCAGTATCGTAAATCAGGATACGGGGTACGGTATGGTGATGGAATCTGATTCAATATTTAGAGAATTGGTTGTCTACACACCCCCTGGACGGGATGCAATATGTTTTGAACCTTATACCTGTCCAACGGATGCTATCAATTTAGAATCTAAAGGTATTCCTGCGGGTGTGATAGTGTTATCTCCCAAAGAATCATTTTCTACCCTGGTACGTTTTGTGCCCACCTATACTCCTCAATTGTAATAGGGTGTTGATAATGAAACGCTCCACGTTTCTTCTAATTCTAATTCAAACTTTCATATTACTTTCCAGACCGTGTATTGCCATATTTGAAGGTTCTGCTAATGCTGACATTTTTATCAGAGTCTATAAACAACGTGGTGATTATGGTCGTGTTGCGCTTTGGCACGAAGCGGCTGCGGAATGTTATTCTTTAATCTCAATACCTTTAAATGATCTCTCACTAAAGCACTATAAACGTCATGGAGACGAAAAGTGGGTTAAACGTGCTCAGAAGGAGAAAGATGAAATACTGGAACGGCAGACTTTTCACCTAAACCGTGCCAAAGCTGCCTGGGAAAAATCAAAGACCGAAGAAGTTGTCCTGAAGAAGGAACGTGAGAAGATCGCCAAGTTCAAACTGAATTGGTTACCCCATTATCCAGATAGGTTTTATGAATTTGGTATCTATGCGACCTACATTCGAGAACAGCAGGAACAAGCGGAACAGAAGAAGGACTTTAAGAAAGTACTTAACCTTGAAGCCGATGCAGCGGAGATGGTTGCGGCACAATACGATCTGATACTTATTGAAAACGGGTTGACTGAGTATGAGAAAATCCGTGATGCATATCTTCGGCGTGCTGTCTTGCTGAGAACACTTGCCAAGCGTGCACATGCTAAATTACCCAATGCCGGTTATATAAGCGAGGACATCGGCAAAAGTATACGTCATAAGCAGATCATCTCCCCCACTGTTCAAATGCCCACTAAGAAAGAAGCTGATGAAATATTGCGAATTGCTAAAGCTGATCCGCGTGTGAAAAATCAACTGATAGATCAGATAGGAATTCGCGAATATGCATGGTTTCAAGGATTTGCTTGGACAGTAAGTTTCTATAATCATGGGTGGGGTAATCTCGCTATTGCGATTATTGATGACAAGACAGGAGATGTATTAGATGTCTTGATTGGAGAATACTTTGAAGATGGAAACGATCAATTGGATTAGTTGCGGGCAGGGTAACCCAGCCCCTACGAATACGGGTTATGCATATTTCTAAGTTCCGCTATATTAATATACCTATATACCTCTTTCTGATTGCTTGCCTAATCAATTCTTGTATTATTGGGGTTAATGCTACGCCTCCAGAATTCACGCCAGGCGAGTTACTTGTCCGTCTTACACCGGAAGCGTCAATGGAATTAGATAATCTGAAATCAGACTCAGCAGTAGCGCGCTTCTTTGCTGAACAGAAAGTCGCCTCTTACAAACGTGCCATTCCACTTAAAGGCAGACTGTCCACTTATCATTCCAATATAGATCGTGCCTATCTTCTTAGGTTTTCATTGCTTGCAGATCTCGCAACACTAAAAACGACATTTGGCAAAAGCGATTATATAGAAGCGGTATCGTTGAATTGTCTCCGTCCTACTTTAGCTGATGCAATTGTCCCTAACGATCCGAAATATGCTGAGCAGTGGAGTCTACCAGCAATGAAATTGCCAGAAGCGTGGACAATTGAGAAGGGAAATAAAAACGTAGTCATCGCTATCGTTGATTCTGGAATTGACTATAGACATGATGATCTCGCAAATAAAATATGGGTGAATCAGGACGAAATTCCTGATAACGAGATAGATGATGATGAAAACGGTTATGTTGACGATATACATGGATGGGATTTTACGGACGCGCCTAACCTTCAGGCAGAAGGTGACTCCATAGAAGATGATAATGAACCGATTGATGAATCTGGTCATGGTACACATGTTGCTGGTATTGCAGGTGCGTTGCCAGATAACGGCATAGGTATCGCTGGTGTTGCTTGGAATTGTTCTCTGATGGCAGTACGGGCAGGTCTATCACTCGGTGGTGGATCACGCATGCAGGATGATGATTCAGCAGCGGCTATTGTCTATGCAGCAGACAATGGAGCAGACATCATCAACATGAGTTGGGGAAGTAAACAACAATCTTTTGTAATCCGAGATGCAGTAGAATACGCTTATGCACGCGGGGTTGTTCTGATTGGTGCAGCGGGGAATTCTAATGAAGACGAAAGCATTTTTCCTGCAGCATATAGAAAAGTAATCGCTGTTGCCTCTACTAATCAATTTCAACAACGTTTCTACCGTTCTAATTACGGCGCGTCGGTTGATATAGGGGCACCGGGAAACGGAATCATCAGTACACAGATTGACAATGGCTATCGCATACTTACTGGGACATCCATGGCAGCCCCTCATGTTGCAGGTGTGGCAGCGTTGATGTTGTCAAAGAGACCAGCGCTCACACACGAAGAGATTCGACAAATACTCATAAATACTGCTGATTCAGTTCCTGAAGAAGATAGCGAGGTGCCCGATCCGAAGTTTGTTGGTGCTGGCACTGTAAATGCATATAGAGCGTTGTTAGCAAGCAGCGCATTGCAAGCAAGGATATTATCGCCTGAAACGCATAGTGGTGAGTCTTCTGCTATCGTTTTTAACGGTACTGCGGGTGGATATAAGTTTAAGTCTTGGCAGCTGTTATATGGACATTCATCTACTCCCACTACTTTCGCCCCAATTAATGAACCTGTGTCTCAACAAAAAAGTTCAGAAACGTTATTCGTTTGGGACATTATAGCCAGCACTATGAATTTTGAACAAGAGGCCGAACAGGGGGTGGTAGAAGGTGTCTATACTGTCCGCCTTGAAGTTACAGGAAGAGATAGTTCAAAGACACACGACCAAGTTGTGCTAACGATTGATCGTTCTCCAGCAAAAATATATTCTATTACTGCTAAAGAAACGTTGTATAAAAACCAATCTAGTACGATTATCAGTTGGGCAACAGATGATTTGACGCAAGGAACATTCTACTACCGACATCATGGTGCAGTTCATCGTTTTGCTTCCATAGAGGAGAGTGGACTTAGTAAAGAACATATCTTCTCTCTCAGTTTAGGTCAAGGTAAATACCAATTCTATATTGAAGCACAGAACAGTGTCGGTCTAAAATCGGTTGATAACAATAACGGGAAATACTATCAGATAGACGTTGTTGACTGGTCTATATCCCCGCACGGATTCGTTGAGACTCATCTCATTTCTGCACCACTTCAGCTTGCGAATGTTTCAACAGACTTTGATAAAGATGGACTATACGAACTTATCGGTAGATCATTAACAGATAGTCCAGAAAGTGAATTAACGGCCGATACTCTAACGATATATGAACGATTACCAACTGGAAAATATATCAAGACCCAGGTTCTGGATTCAACGTTCTCACATGAGAATATACCTGCCAAAGTTAATAACTCGGCAGACTATGACGTAGATTTGAGTACATTGATACCGATGACTGTTGGAGACACAGATAATGACGGTCTACTTGAAATTCTGGTTTACGATAAAAAGCAGACCTATCTCATAGAAAGTATGACAGCAAATGGATATCCTTCCAAGGTAATTTGGGAGACACCGTATCTGTCAGGTGGCTGGATAGCCGATTTAGATGGTGATGGTAAAACGGAAATCGTTGGAACAGATAATAACAACAATAGAATCCTTATCTTTGAAAACATAGGAAATAATACCTATAGCAGAACGGCAGCACTACCCAATGAATCGGAAGGGAAAAACATATATAGCAAGGATATTGCTATTGATGATTTCAATTCTGATGGGTTATTAGATTTTGTTGTTGGCGATAGTGAAGGTGAGCTGTTTGTCTATTCTGCAATAGCCGATGACCAATACCGACTACACATTATTGGAAATACTTTGACACCAATGATAACGGACAAAATCAACGTTGATGCGGTATTACACTTATCCTCAGGCGACCTGAATGGAGATGGCCAACCTGAAATTGTTGTAGGCGGAATTGAATCGTTGCCAGATGTTCCGTCTGCACCGCCACTCTGGAAATTTCAAGTTCTCCGCTATGAATTCGGGAAGTATCGTGCAATATGGGAACAGATGATTTCACCGTATAGGATAAGTGGCAATAGTATTAAAGTTGTTGATCTTGACGGTGATAATTTAGACGAACTCGTTATTATTGCATTTCCGAATTTATATGTAATGAAATGGGACGGTACAGCATTCATACCGATATATCACCAAGAAATCGATGAAACGTCCACTCTCTTGAGCGCAGATATGAATAGCAACGGTTTTCAGGAACTTTTCGTTAATTCAGAAGGTGGACTCAGTATGCTTGAATCTGCCAATTCTTATGTTGGCGCATCGGATAGACATTCCGTCGTTTATTTGACACCGTGGAACGTTTCAGCATCACCTGTCACATCAGAGTCTATTGAGATTACATGGAACGCGCCTAAGCAGGAGAATTCGAACGCAGTATTTACGGTGTATCGTGCGCTTGGTTCAAAGAATGAAGAGCCGATTGAAAGCGATTATAAGGCTACAGCATACGGTCTTACCGCAAAGGTATATATTGATAGAAATGTTGAGACAGATAGGACCTATTGGTATGCAATTTCTGCTACAAGCGAAACAGGTGACGCCAGCTATATTAACTGGGCACGAAGTAAAGCCGTTTCTGCAACACCGCGACCCACACCAAAAATCCTCAGCACTGTATTTCAGCAACCCAATTGGGTAATTATCACTTATGATAGACGGATGGGGTTATCAATAGGGAACGAACAACGTTATATATTAAGGTTACCGAATCAACTTAGGGGAATACAACCGCAATCGGCAATTCGTGATAGAATGGGAACCCGCGCGCTCTTGGGATTTGATTCGACGAGTCTGCAAAAACTCATTGACATTAATACAGATGTATATGAAGTTGTGATTTCCGATGTGGCAGATACTGATGACAACAAAATTAGGTCTGCTGTGAGTTCTGTTAATATGAAGACAGGCAATGAATTGCCCCACTACAAACGGGAAGAGGTCAAGGATTTCACAAAGTTACGGGTTTTTCCAAATCCTGTTCAACCAAATCTATCAGACAAGGGAGCGATTACCTTTGATTACGTACCAGTCGGTACAAGTATTAAACTATTTACGCATCGTGGAGAGTTGCTTGAGAATCTAAACGTAACCGAAAGTGATGGAAATAGTAAAGAATGGTGGTTAACAAATGGAGGTATAGGTGACATTGCCACTGGAATCTATATCTATATACTTGAGTATGAATCGCACAGAAAAGTTGGGAAGATTGCTGTGATAAAATAAGTCTGGACACTTCACTATGGATGATTATATTCTAATTGCTAATCCCATATCCGGTAAAGGAAAAGCAAGAACTGTCGCTGAACGTACTCAGAATCTGCTTATGGATTCAGGGCGTAAAGGTCAGCTTAAGTTTACAACAGGTAGTCGTGATGCGAAAGATTTTGCGGAAGTAGCTGCATCAGATGGCATTAAATGGGTGATTGTGTGCGGCGGAGATGGTACACTTCACGAAGTCGTCAATGGAATTGCGACTGTTTCTGATGTGACCCTAAGTATAATTCCGTGTGGTCGGGGTAATGATTTAGCGTCTGCTATTGGAGTACCGCGAAAAATTGAAAAGGCAGTGGATACACTTTTTGACGGTACTGAAAAATGTATAGACTTAGGATATGTGCGTTCGGATAAGGGTAGCGAACACTATTTCACAACGATAGCGACTTGTGGGTACGATACAGAGGTAAGTCGTCGAGGGGCTGCTCGGGACACGCTCCTTGGTATAAAAATCTCAGGAACCGCATCCTATCTATATGCGGCTGTTGTCACACTGTTCCATTACAAAAGTCCCTTTGTCCAAATAGAAGGAGATTTTGGTAAATATGAAGGTGAGATACTACTTGCAGCAACTGGAAACACTAACAGTTATGGTGGAGGATTTAAGATTGTTCCGAATGCAGTTCATGACGATGGATTATTTGATGTATGTATCATTCGTCCACTCCCTTCCTTTACAATACTACGATTGATGGTCACCTTATTCTGGGGTGGTCATGTGAATCATCCAGCTGTTGAAATCAGTCAGACCCGTAGTGTGAAGATTAACTCTGATCCTCCTGTCATGCTGTTCGCTGATGGTGAACCGATGTGTGAAACGCCAGCAACCATTGAGATCATCAAGCAAGGATTGAAGATTAAGGGGCCATCTTGACATCAGTGTCCTTTAATTATATACAAAAAGATGTTTGATATTGAATCCCCACTCCTCTTGATCCTAATTCTAGCAATTCCCCTGGTAGTCCTTATTCAGTTACGCACAAATGTAATTGCAACAAAATGGCGAAAAGTGACAACTTTTCTCCTGAGATGCATTGCCATAATATGTGTAATCCTTGCATTAGCGAATCTGCAACGCGCACACAGCGAAAAACGGCTTGCTGTCGTGTTTCTGCTTGATATATCTGATAGTGTTGCAGAATCGCAACGCGAAATAGCAATTGAGCAGATTAACGCTGCTATCGCTAAATTGAAACCCACAGATCAATTTGCTGTGATAGGTTTCGCTACGGAACCTTTTGTCATAATTTCGATGGGTGAACCGTTGGTTGAGACTGGTAAACGACCTACCATAACATCCATACTGACAGACCCATCTGGTCAACTGGATAGCACAGATATTGTTTCTGCCCTTAAAAGGTCAATTGAACATTTACCTGACAACTATCATCGCCGAATTGTGTTATTTGGTGATGGGCAACATAATGCAGGAAATACTTCAATCTCAGAATCTCTGCCATTCTTTTCAGCGAGTGATGTGGAGATAATGACAATCCCTCTTCAGTCTACACAAGATACAATCCAAGTGTTAAATTTGCAGCTGCCAGACAATGTTAGAAAAGGACAACGTTTTCAGATACAGGCAATCATCCAGTCTGATGAAACAATCCCAAACGTAAAAGCTACACTATACCACAACAGTATTCCCGCTCCTGATTTGGAGTTTTCTCTTAAAAGAGGTAGAAATGTAATCCCCCTTCCTACACAACAGGTGACGGACTTCTATTATAACATGGGGCGCACGCATACATACCATTTAAAGTTAAACATCAATGATGAGATCATTGAAAATAATGAGGCATTCAGGGTTGTTCAAGTCCAAGACAAACCGCATATCCTATATGCAGATAGCGATTTGGAACATGCCGATAATATACAGGAGGTCCTTGAAGAGAGCGGTTTCGGGGTTGAGGTAATCCATGCTGCTGATATACCATCAGATTTAGTTTCGTTTCAACAATTTGATGTGATGATCTTAAGTAATATATCTGCTGATATGGTTACGGATACACAGCAGGAAATGATTGAGTCGTCTGTTCGCGATCTCGGACATGGATTAGTCGTTATTGGAGGAGATAAAGCTTTCGGTGCTGGGGGATATACAGACACGGTCTTTGAACGCATATTACCGGTAGACATGACACCGCGTGAACGAAAAGACTCTGTAGCACTTGTTTTCGTCATTGATACATCGGGTAGCATGGCAAACTACGTCGGCACAAAAAGTAAGATTTCCCTTGCTATGGATGCGATAAGGGCAGGAATTGATCAATTGGATGAAGCGGATCAGGCTGCTATCATAAGCTTTGATGTTAATACTCATGTGATATCATCGCTAACTACAGATCATAATAGATTGATTAAACTTGTTGGCAGACTAAAACCTACTGGTGGAACGGCTGCAATGTCGGACGCTATTAAAACCGCAATTCAGATGCATGAAACGGCAGATGTGAAAAGAAAACACATTATATTGTTATCGGACGGTAAATCTACCGGGAAACGTTCCGACATTATAGAGATTGCAAGAGATGCAGCGCACGAGAAAGTTGGTATTACGACAATCGGAATTGGAGACGCGGAGACCGAGTTGTTAGAGGAAATTGCGAATACGGGGACAGGACGTGATATTCACGTGCAAGACATTCAGGATTTACCGAGGGTTCTGATGGATGCTGTACGAGAAACACACAATTATATTGTGCAGGAAGAATTTCAACCAAAAATCCTAAATTCGACTACACAAATATTAGATGGAATCAACAACCTGCCAAGACTATACGGATATGTTGCAACTGCCGAGAAACCGACTGCACAGGTGTTGGTAAGTTCCCATAAGAATGAGCCGATTCTTGCTGGTTGGCGTTACGGATTGGGAAAATCTGTTGCATGGACATCGGATGTAAAACCTGCGTGGGGTAAGGATTGGATTTCATGGACTCACTTCAGTAAATTCTGGGGACAAGTTGTTAATTGGACATTACCATCTGAAAATACAGATGTGGATTTTGACTTAAGTGTCTCCCATCGCAATGGAGGTGGTGACATAAGGATAGATACTCACGATCTATCTCCTGTATCTTTTGTTGTACAGGTTGCGGGTCCAAATGGTACTGGACAGACGGTAGACATCACACAGGATGCTGCTAACCTGTTTATCGGTTCATTTCAGATGCGTGAGAGCGGCACTTATATTGTCACAGCGAAGCAGGGGGGAACTGAAAATTCACTGTCTGGGACCTCACTGACTGTAACACTATCACGCTCCTATCCTGCGGAATATGCGGTGTTTGATGTTAACACAGCACTATTAAAGAAACTGTCACAAGAGACAGACGGACTTTATCAACCGACAATTGCTCAGATAACGCACCCTGGGGGAGTACCCATTGAAGAACGTGTGTCGCTGTTTCAATCATTACTGATCATTGCTGCCATACTGTTTGTTTTGGAAATGATACTCAGACGGTTTAGTATTGTTAGTGGATATCTCGCTGAACTCAAAGCACAACTAAGCAGAAGGACTGAAGCGATTATTCCTGAAGCCTTAACCCAACTGTCACAGAAGAAAACCGATGTTGATACAGAAATCAAAGACGGTGTTTTTACCAACGTTGAAATTGCATCGGTAGGTGCGATATCCTTATCGCACCGATCTTCAGATGAAGTAGACAATACAATTCAGCAATCTGAAGTTGGAGCGATGACACGTCTATTAGCTGCGAAGAAGAGATCGCAATCTGTTTAAGACGGCAGGTGATTAAATGCATAAAGGGTAATGCATTAGCACTACCCTTTATTTTGAAAATTAGATAACATCAATTATGATGCATGTTATGAAATGGAGACTATCTACCAGCTTTAAGTCTTCCCCAAGTGGTGATAGCTTTTCCAGCAGGCTCAACATCCTGGAATCTATCGACTGTTGCCGTTTCTATGTTGCTTCGAACTCCGAAGTGCATACCCCAACCACCACCTCGGTCACTGACTTTTACCATAACCAAGTTATTACCTCTTCTCAGATCAGCAGTAAACTCATCTTGCCATCTGCTTCTTCCTCTGTTAGTTGCGTTAGTATGAACAACTTTACCATTAACCCATACTTTGATAGAATCATCACTTCCAGCTAACAGTTGGACTTCCATAGCTTTAGGAGCGACTAGTACCACGAGTCCATAAGCTGTTACGTCGTCTAATGCCCCTGATTCAATTCCAGCATTATTGACGAGGATGTTTAAGTCACCATTTTGTGGTAAGTCTGCAAATGCCCAGTCATAATCTCCAACGGAATCACCTTCAGCTGCTCCATCTCTCGCTATAATTCTTTCAGAAACTTTGTTACCACTTGCATCGGCAAGGGTATCAACATCTGTTGCGGCTGCTCCGCCCTGATCTTGGTCTTGTTTGGTAATCACCCAAAGCCAATCCTTGAGAATATCATTTATAGGCACATAAGCGGATTCAGTGATGCCCATATGCATACCCCAGCCACCGCCAGCGTCACTGACCTTTATCATAATTAAGTTATCACCTTGTTTGAGACTAATCCCAAATTCATCTTGCCACATAGAACGTCCACGATTAATAGCGTTTTTAAAAGCGACTTCACCGTTGATCCAGACTTTGACAGAATCATCGCTCCCGGTTTTCATTGTCACATCTTGTGCTTTGTCGGAGTTGTATGTATAAAGTCCGTAAGCCGTTATGTGGTCTAAACCACCTTCCAGGAATCCTGCTTGATTTGCGACGGTATTAAGGTCGCCATTTGCTGGTAATTCTGCCAATGTCCACTTATGATCCCCGACAGTATCACCTTCGGTTGCGCCATTCTTTGCTACCATTTCTTCAGTGACTGTGTTATTGCTTGCTGCAGCAAGAGAATCAACATCAGTGGCAGCTGCTCCGCCAGCACCTTGTTCAAGTTTGACTATCATCCAAAGATAAGGACCTAAAATCTGTTCTTGTGCATCTACAGTAAGTGGTAGGATTGAAAGAACCATCAAAACTGCTAATGCAGCGACAAATAATTTCCTGTACATTTAAAATACCTCCATTTTTTTCAACTGTATACATGAAACAACATAATTCCTATTTTGCGCGTGTAAGAAAGAGTAAAGGATAGCACATTAGAACTACCCTTTACTTTTCCTAATCTAACGATTAGAGATTACCTAGAATGAACCGGTCTATTTGCCAGTTTTAAGTCTGCCCCAGGTGGTAATAGCTTTTCCATCAGGTTCAACGGCAGTGCCCAGTTCGGCAGTAGATTTGTAGGCAGTTTCTACAGTGCCTCGAATTCCGAAGTGCATACCCCAACCGCCACCTCGGTCACTGACTTTCACCAGCACTATGTTATTACCTTTTACCAAAGTAGCAGTAAACGTATCTGACCATCTGGCTCTTCCACGGTTCACAGCGTTATTATGCACAACTTCGCCATTAACCCAGACTTTGATAGAATCATCGCTTCCAGCTAACAGTTCGACTTCCATAGTATCAGCAGCGACCAGTGTAACAAGTCCGTAAGCTGTTACGTCGTCTAAAGCGCCTTCTGCAATTCCTGCTTCATTGACGAGGACATTTAAGTCGCCACCTGCCGGTAAGTCTGCGCGCGTCCAGTCATAGTCCCCGACGGAATCACCTTCATTTGCACTATCTCTGGCGATCATTTCTTCAGTAACAAGGTCTTTACTTGCTATGGCAAGCGTATCAACATCTGTTGCGGCTGCTCCGCCTTGATCTTGTTCTTGCTTAGTGATCACCCAAAGCCAATTTGTGAGAATATCCACTATAGGAACATAAGGTTCTTCAAGGATTCCCATATGCATTCCCCAACCACCGCCAGCGTCACTGACTTTGATCATAATTAGGTTATCACCTTGTTTGAGACTGATTCCAAATTCATCTTGCCACATGCTACGTCCACGGTTGACCGCGTTGGTAAAAGCGACTTCACCATTGACCCAGACTTTAACAGAATCATCACTCCCGGTTTTCATAGTAGCTTCTTGTGCTTTAGTGGAGTTGTATGTATAAAGTCCGTAAGCCGTTATGTGGTCTAAACCACCTTCCAGG
>VXOP01000204.1:0-2501 GCA_009839975.1 Candidatus Poribacteria bacterium | reverse complement strand
GGAGTTGTATGTATAAAGTCCGTAAGCCGTTATGTGGTCTAAACCACCTTCCAGGAATCCTGCTTGATTTGCGACGGTATTAAGGTCGCCATTTGCTGGTAATTCTGCCAATGTCCACTTATGATCCCCGACAGTATCACCTTCGGTTGCGCCATTCTTTGCTACCATTTCTTCAGTGACTGTGTTATTGCTTGCTGCAGCAAGAGAATCAACATCAGTGGCAGCTGCTCCGCCAGCACCTTGTTCAAGTTTGACTATCATCCAAAGATAAGGACCTAAAATCTGTTCTTGTGCATCTACAGTAAGTGGTAGGATTGAAAGAACCATCAAAACTGCTAATGCAGCGACAAATAATTTCCTGTACATTAAAAGCCTCCATTCTGTTTGTCCAATATAATTGAGTCTAAAATCGACATCATAAACTTTCACATTATATTATATCAAGATGTCAAAAATGAGTCAAGAAAATTTTCAGAATACTGTAGGATTATTTTGTCTTAGGTATTTTGGTCGTTTTTTCACAATAAAAGGGTCCAAATTTCTTTGACACCACCTGTAAAATATATTACAATGAAAAATTGTTTGAGACATCACAGTTTATAATGACTAGTGCTTTGTCAAGTACTAGTGAAATTTATTTTTTTAGGAGATTTAATGACATGAAACTGATGTTAGTATTAGCAGGATGTGTGTTGATGATACTCTGTTTTGTTATCAGCACGAACGACATAGCAGAGGCAGAAGAAGTCTTGGGAACAGGAACTGCGTCCCTGATAGGTGGTGACCTAACCGATCCAGAAGACGATGGTAATCCTGAAGCAGATGAAGGTTACAACGCAATTTTCTCTGCCAACGAAGAACCCGGTTTCGCAGGTGGAGAAAATGCGTTTAACGTTTTTGATAACCAACTTGGCGGCGGCAATGCCAAATGGTGCTGCGGACGTGGTGGCGGCATTCCAGAAGAAGGTCTACATATAACAGCTGAGTTTGATCAGCCATACATATTGACACACTTCACCGTATCTTCAGCAAACGATGCTCCTGGGAGAGACCCAACAGTATGGGAGGTTCAGGGATCGAACGACGGCGAGGATTTTACGACTATCTTTTCTCAGGATGGGGATGCTTTATGGGCTGAACGTCTGCAAGTTATCCGCTTTGATGCAGGGGTAGATTACGACGATCAAACCGCCGGCTATAAGTTTTTACGGTTTGTTACATTTAACACCGCATTGAACCCGAATGGGGCATACTATCAACTTGGTGAAATTGAGTACTTCGGCGAGCCGAGTGCTACACCTGTAGACCCTAAAGCTAAACTCACAACTACATGGGGAAGCGTTAAAAACTCCCGATAAACGCAAATAACGAACATGTTCTAAAATAAACGGCTTGAATCCAGTTATTACTGGGGTTCAAGCCGTTTATCATTTCCGCTATAAATCTTAACGTATTATCTTCAATGTTCACTATAACAAGTCTAATTTCCATGTGGAATAGTCCAGAAAAAACGTTTGACAAATTCTTGCTAATTTGATATACTACCTTATTTCAATTTTAAACTCCAACGATATAGCAAACTTAACGTACAAGCGAGATTCATTTTTCAAGGAGGATGAACAGAATGAAAATGCTATCAGTATTAGCAGCACTTATCTTGACGATACCCTTTTTAGTTTTCAATACAAGCAACATTGCACATGCAGAAGAAGTTTTGGGAACAGGAACGGGGGCACTGTTAGAAGGAGACTTAACTGACCCAGAAGACGATGGTGACCCTGAAGCAGATAAGAATTACAATGCCAAATTCTCTGCCAGCGATGAACCCGGGTTCGGGGGCGGAGAATCCGCGTTTAACGTCTTTGATAACGTACTTGGACCCAGCAATGCAAAATGGTGCTGAGGACCTGGCGGAGGCATTCCGGCGGAAGGCCTACACGTTACAGCTGAATTTGATGAACCTTATGCACTGACACACTTCACCGTATCTTCAGCGAACGATGCTCCAAACAGAGATCCTATTGAGTGGGAAATTCAAGGATCGAACGACGGCACGAATTTTACCACTATCTTCTCTCACGATGGGGATAGTTTTTGGGACCAACGACTGCAAGTCGTTCGTTTTGATGCAGGAGACGATTTTGACGTTCAGAAAGTCGGATATCGGTTTTTCCGACACGTCACTTTTAACACCGTAGCGAACCCAAATGGCGCGTACTTTCAAATCGGCGAAATTGAATACTTCGGCGATGATAAGTTTCCTGTAGACCCAAATGGAAAACTCGCAACCCAATGGGGAAGCATCAAAAAAGTCCGATAAACACAAATATCACCTATTTACTAAAGCGACTTGAATTCAGCAATAACTGGGTTTGAGCCACTTTTCATTTCCGTAACAAATAGGCTTGGTATCATATCAAACAATATCTATATTTTAATTTCCGCTTCAAATGATTTTTTTCTTGACATGTATCAGTAATAGGACTATAATAGGTTACGAA
>VXOP01000071.1 GCA_009839975.1 Candidatus Poribacteria bacterium | reverse complement strand
TTGGAATGATTCATTTGCATCCTTAAGTTGAGTTAGTATATTAAGCTGAGATGTCATTCTGGCATTCTCAGACAACAGTTCATTATGTTTGTTTTCTAAATACTCAAGTTCCTCATTAACGTTACTTAATCGTGTTGCTTTTTCCTGTAGACTGATATTCTCCTCTTGCAAGTCAGAAATTTGTTTCTCTTGTTCTTGAAATCCTACAACCTTCCTTTTGTAACTCTCATTTTCCTCAATAAGGTATTTGCAATGTTGTTCCAGCAATTTGTTCTTTTTTTCAAGTTTGGTTTTCTGTAAATGTAAATTGTCTATACGACTCCCATCGCTTTCAGATTCATCTGTTTCATCCCCATCTGTCAAATTTGTATCTGTTTTTTTTGTCGTTTCCGATGCAATTTCCAACTTTGCTATCTCACAATTGCTGTCAACAGCATCTTCATTTTCTGTTACCTTGTTAATCTTTTGCTCGTATGTCTGATTATCTGCTTCATACGCGGCTGTTAATAACTTGTATCCGTGGGCGCGTACTTCCTCGCGAGCATCAGACAGAAGTGCCCAAACCACATCGCCAAAATCACCGGATTCAATCAACGACTTAGGAGATTTAAAGTATGTATGTATTTCGTCCAGGACCATGTATCCTATTCTGTTTATTGCAGTTTCTGACTTCTCCGAAAGATGTTGCGTGACCTTGTCATCTATAACGGAATGTGTGTAAAATGCAGTTGTCAACATACTCAGTAATTCATGAGATGATGAAGAATGTAATCTGTCTGGGTCAGTAAATAGATCAGTTCTTGTCAACAACTGAAATACCTCTCTTTCGTTGAGATGTAGTGTTAGAAACCAATTGAGTTGGTCTTTGTGTATTTCCATTTTTAACTGATCTTCATGCATGAGGTCCTCCAATTCTCAGATTAATCAAAACATAGAAGGAATATGCTGAAATCTACATTAGACTTCTTCAACAAAATGCCAAACGGTTCAGCGGCATATTCAGATATGACCTTTTATACAAGTCTATCAATTCCTATGATATTGAAAACTTATAATATAATAATAGATAAATACGCAATCTTTGTCAACACAAATTACATTCTCAACGTTTTTCTGACATGTCTTGAACTATGTTTATCCAAGATTCTGTAGGAGCGATCTCCGAATCGCGACCTACAATAGTATGTTGACTAAGCACTAGCCATTTGGAAGCAGTATATAGATTTGTAAAGACCTTAAGAGGTTTAATTAACGTATTACTATTATCATCTTTGTCATAGGCCTTATACGTCTTATGACCATGTCCGGTTAAGACTAGAAATGGTATTGCACCTACAGCAGCTGCAGCTTCAATGTCTGTTGAAGAATCTCCAATAAAATAGGTTACTGAAAGGTCTATGTTATTATCTTTTGCAGCCTGATGTAACATCCCCGGTTTCGGTTTTCTACATTCACAATCATCGTCTGGATGGTGAGGACAATAGTATATCTTTTCTATATGTCCACCTGCATATTGGATCGCGTCAATCATTCTAGCATGTGTTTCAGATAGCTGTTTTTCAGTGAAAAACCCCCTGGCTATGCCTGATTGATTCGTTACTATATAGATTCTGAAACCGTTCTGAGACAGAATAGATATTGCTTCAAGAGAATTGTTTATGAAAACAAAGTCCGACCAAGTACAAACATAACCCCTATTAAGGTGGTTTTCGTTTATCACGCCATCTCTGTCAAGGAATACAGTTTTCATCAAAGTTTTGTGTCTATGGTAGCTGACTAACAACTTGCTCTAACACTTGTCAAGATTTAGCATCATTTCTTCTGGTTTCACAGTTGCACAACCTAATTTCCCAACAACGATGCCACCAGCAATGTTCGACAGTTGCGCTGCAGTTCTGTAATCTGACTGAACAGCAAGTGTGAGTGCAAAGACAGCAGTAACAGTATCTCCAGCACCAGTTACATCTACAACATCACTTGAAGTAGATGGTAAGTGTTCAACTTGTAACACACCATCAGGACCACGTTGAAAAAGTGACATACCTTTGGCATCGCGAGTAATTAACAAAGCTGAGAGTGAAAGATCATCCAATATTTTCTCACCGACCGAAATCAGATGAGAAACATCGTTAATCATTTCTTGTGTTGCAGCACACGCTTCCTTGTCATTTGGTGTGAGGGCAGTTATTCCCTCATAATTCCAGAAATTATTACGTTTCGGATCAACGATAGTTGGAATGTTGCAGGATTTTGCCTTTATGACTACCGATTGTATCAATTCAGCACTAATTAAACCCTTATCGTAATCCGAGATGATGATTGCATCACATTCATCCATACGTGATAGAATTGATCGGGAGATATGTTCTCTCAGAATAGCGGATATTTCTTGCTTAGATTCTTGATCTATTCTTAGCAGGTGATGTCCTTGATTGTATCTTGTTAGTTCTAAACCACTATTGAAAGAATTAATCGTACCGGTTGTATCAGCATCTACAATAACACGCGTTTTTTTGCTTGTGGGACGTTGTACATCTATGCAAATTTCAGCGGTTCCGATTCCCATCGAATTCAACATCTGTACTAATTTCTCACCATCTCTGTCTTTACCAATTACGCCTATTAATTCTGCTCTCGCGCCTAAGCTTACTATATTCTGAGCAACATTTGCAGCCCCGCCACAACCAGTCTTCTCAGAAGTTTTTTCGAATATAGGGACTGGTGCCTCAGGTGATATGCGGTTGACTTCACCCCAGATATACTCATCTACGATGATATCACCGATAACCATTACCTTCTTATTTTGAAATTGGGGTATAATCGTATTTAATTTCACATTATTATGTTAACACAATCTAATAGATTAAATCAAGATTCATTATCACTGAAGATTCATATCGATTTGGATTCTGATGTTACTCTGTATTTTCAC
>VXOP01000353.1 GCA_009839975.1 Candidatus Poribacteria bacterium | reverse complement strand
ACCAGAACCTGATATTGATCCGTGCATAGGTTATACTCCCGGGTTTTCTTATTCTTTCATTTGTGTCTTATGTATTACTCATTTTAACGAGTTTTTGTTGAAAAGGTTGAGGAGAAATTTCCCATAAGGGACAAAAACTCTACGCACCCCTGAACAAATTAAAGTTGACTCTTAGAACGAAAATTAAATATAATGTTCAGAAAAAAACAATATATAAAGGTATAACTATGACTTCAATGCAAAAAACACTTCTTCTAACATTACTGATCTGTTTCACTTTACACACTACCATCCCAAACGCTACTGCACAAGAAGTATCTGATTGGCATCTACGATACTTACCTGAAGGGACAATAGCGCGCATCGGCAAGGGTGCGATCACAGGTAACATAGCATATTCAAATGATGGCACACGATTAGCAGTTGCAGCAAGTATCGGAATTTGGATTTACGATGCTCATACCCATGAAGCACAAATGTTAATTACGGGTCATACAGAAATAGTCCGGAACGTGGATTTCAGTCCTGATGATGCTAAATTAGTAAGCAGTAGTTCTGATAAAACTATCCGTTTATGGGATGCACGCACCGGTACACTCCTTCGTACTTTAGACGGACACGGAGATGACATGAGATGTGTTGTGTTCAGTCCTGATGGAGATTTGTTTGCAAGTGCAAGTAGTGATAAAACTATCCGTTTATGGGATACACACACAGGCGCACATCTGCGGACTCTGAGAGGACATACGGATGACGTCAATAACGTTGCATTCAGTCCCGATAGTACGACTATAGTGAGTTCAAGTTTTGATGGAACTTTACGCTTGTGGGATGTGCAGACAGGTGAATTAATCCGGACCTATTTGGGACATACAGAAGATGCTTTTGATGTTGTGTTCAGTCCTGATGGAAAAAAATTAGCAAGTGCTGGCAATGACAATACCGTGCATCTATGGGATACACAGACAGGTGAGATCCTCCATGCTTTTGAGGGGTTTGAGTGGTCTGTCATGTGTGTTGCATTTAGTCCTGATGGAAACATACTTGCGGGAGGAAGCAGAGACAGAATACTACGTATGTGGCATGTCCCAACAGGAGCACATCTACAAGACTTGGAAGGACATAATTCTTGGGTATTAAGTGTTACGTTCAGTCCTGATGGAAGGAATCTGTGGAGTGCGAGTCGGGACGGTGCCTTGCGGTTATGGGATGTCCAAACGGGGGCAGAGTTACTGAAAATCAGTGAACATACACAAATTGTTCATAGCGTGGCATTCAGTCCGGATAGCACATTACTGGCGATTGGAAAACATGATCCCATCATCCAATTGTGGAATCCTCAGACTGTTGAATTCATGCGTGAGATTACAGGGAATAAGGGAGCAGTTAACAACGTAGCTATTAGTGGAGATGGACGATTATTGGTGGGTGGTTGTATGGAAGATACCTTGTGTATTTGGGATTTACAGACAAAGGATATACAACAGAAGTTTAGCAGTGAAAGTTTCTGGACACATAGTGTGGTATTAAGTCCTGATGGCAAAATTGTGGCTACTGGTAGTCAAGATGGTAAGATCCGTATGTGGAAAACAGACACTGGAGAAAATCTTAAGACAATTTCAGCGCATGAAGATCCAATCAGTCGTATTGCGTTCAGTCCTGATGGGTCTACATTGGCAAGCGCAAGTTCTGACAAAACCGTCAGAACCTGGCATGTGTCTACTGGCAAAGAGATAAACAAATTGGAAGGACATACGGATCAGATTTATGACATAGCCTATAGTGCTGATGGGAAGATGATTGCAAGTGCAAGCAGGGACAGAACCGTGAGATTGTGGGATGCCATTTCCGGTCAGCAAATTCAGGCACTGGATGGACATACGGAAGCGGTTAAGTGTGTTGCGTTTAGTCCTGATGGTAAGACGTTGGCAAGTAGTTTGGATTGGGGTATTAATATACTGTTATGGGATGTAGATACCGGAGCGCATATTTCAACACTAAAAGGACATACATATTCGGTCAAAAGCATTGTATTTAGTCCTGATGGAAAGATGATTGCGAGTGGGAGTATGGACGGAACTGTTCTATTGTGGGACCGCAATGTTGCCGATTAGTTGGTAGGTATTTCAAACGGATCAGGTGTAGGATATGTCACGCTTAAAATATGCGTTAATCGGTCACGGCAGACGCGGATCAGTACACCTCTCAACTGCTGCTGCACTAAAGGATACCTTTGAAATCGTAGCGGTTTGTGACGCACATCAGGAATCAGCAGAAGTAGGGGCAGCAAAAGTCGGTACTAAAGCATATACAGATGTTCAGAAAATGGTTGATGAAGTTTCTCCCGATGTTTGTGATGTTGTCGTCCCAGCACAACTGCATCATATTGTCTCCTGTTACCTGTCCCGGTGTGGTATCTCACACAATGTTGAAACGCCACTTGCACCAACACTCGGATTAATGGACATGATGATAGATGATGCTGCAGAATATGACGTAAAACTCCAGACATCTGAGAACTTTCCCTTTGTTCCAGTGGAACAGTTTGTCTGCAAACTCATACAGGAGGGTGTGATCGGTAATGTTCACAAGTGCTACCGACTTTTCTCTACTACGGGTTATCATGGACTAGCTGCGATTCGTTGCAGGATGAACGCAAACCCAACATCTGTGAGTAGTATCGGACATTCAATGCCTGTTGTGCCTTATGTTGATGGCGCGAAACGAGATTTCAATAGAGAAGGTCTGGAGTTTTACGCAGTAGACTTTGACAACGGTGGACTCGGTATTGCAATGGTCGGTAATAAAAACAGTTGTCTTGGTCGGAACAAACTTGTTGGGTTTGAGACCTGTGGAGAACGCGGAACAATTATCACAAACGGGAACCAAAGCGCGTCTGGAGGTGAAACTGTCAACGTCTGCACAGATGAAGATATTAGCCAGAAATCAGGGAGAGCACAGACATACGCATTCCAACGTGAATACAGCAAAGATA
Source organism: Candidatus Poribacteria bacterium (assembly GCA_009839975.1). Classification (GTDB taxonomy): domain Bacteria; phylum Poribacteria; class WGA-4E; order WGA-4E; family WGA-3G; genus MSPOR6. The sequence goes on along the minus strand of VXOP01000353.1, from coordinate 23,746 downwards.
AGATTCTACAACGTATCTATGTTGAACTTCCACAATCTCTTGGTGGCACAATTGAATGGTTAAATCCTTACAGGCAGGCAGGAATTCATGAACGCGGTATTTCGCTTGCTACGATGCTTGATGGGATTGCACACGCAGTCCGCGAAGATACACAACCCCTATGGACTGGTGAGATGGGTAGAGCAGATCAGGAGATGGTGATCGCAGCACATCGTTCAGTCCATAAGAATCGACAACCTATAGGACTTCCACTAAAACCTGATCCTGAAGAGGAAAAGGTATTTGATAGAAAGTTTGAGGAACAATTTGGGATTCATCCTCGTGAAGATATAGAGAAAGCACTACAAGTTAATTTTAAAGCACGTTAGTTTAAGAAACCTACTTGTACTTCAATCAATGAATTTCAGTTGCAAAATACCAACATCTGAATGTAAAATTTAGTACCAAAATTAGGTTACTACAATTTGAAATCGACTGATTATTTTCAAGGTATTTCAGAATGAAAGTTAAATATTTCCATGATACCGGGACTGCCCTTATTGAGTTTTCAACACATCCCGTTTTTGAAACGAAAGAGATCAATGAAAACATCTACATAGACCTTGATTCATACGGTAATCCTGTTGCAATCACAATTGAACACGCTGACTTATGTGCAGATTTACCCGATTTGTTATATGAACAGATAGGTGTCGGCAAACTGCACTCACAGTTGTCAGAAAAACATGATTCGCAGCTTTGATTATATATCAGATTCAATCAACAGAAAGGAAGAATATGAAAGAAATAAAAATTGGTTTTATCGGTTCGGGAGGAAATGCTAACGGCCACATGAATCGACTTACGGATATGGATGGTGCCAATGTTGTCGCTATTTGCGATATTGTTGAAGAGAAGGCACAGCGCGCAGCAGAAAAACACAACGCGGATCCGTATACAGATCATCGTGAAATGTTAGAACGAGATGACTTAGACGCAATCTATCTGAGTCTCCCTGTTTTTGTTCACGGACAACCTGAGCTTGATGTAATTGAACGCGGTTTACCGTTTTTCGTGGAGAAACCGGTAGCAATCAACATGGATATTGCTCGGGAAGTTGAAGCAGCAGTCACAAAAGCAGGTCTGATAACGTGTGTCGGTTATCAACTCCGTTATCTCGGTTCCACAAAGATTACAAAAGAAATCCTTGCGGGTAAGACGATCAACATGGCTGTCGGAAAATACTGGTGTGGCACTGGACGTGGCAGTCCTGATGGATGGTTGCGACAGATGAGCAAATCTGGTGGACAATTAGTTGAACAAGCCACCCATACATTTGATATGATGCGCAACTTGCTAGGAGATGTTGATTCTGTCTTTGCTATGCAAGCAAACCGAGTTCTAAAACAGATTGATTGTCCTGACAGCAATAGTGTGTCAATTCAGTTTAGTAGCGGTGCCGTGGGTTCATTGACAGCTGCCTGGGCGTATGGCGGTGGTTGGGACAATGCCAATGTTATAGATATTTTATATGAAGGAGACCTACTGAATTGGAATCCTGGAAGGGTCTACTATAAGGAAGATGGTGAATGGGTAGAAAAAACAGAACCTGGCCCGACCATTGATGAAGTTTTTGTGAATGCAGTACGCAGCGGTGATGCATCTCAAATTCAGAGTCCATACAGTGATGCTGTTAAGACGCTTGAAATTTCAATCGCAGCGAATTTATCAGCACAAGAGAATAGACCCGTAGAGGTTTCTTCGTTATAAGCATGAGTTCACACAAACGGTAAGGTGTTTTGATGAAATGTGTTACTGTCTATGTTGCTGCCCAAATAATTATGCGCCTCTCGGTTAATTAAAAATATACTAAAAAGGAGAATTGTAATGAATTCTACATTAAACTCTATTAAACTACAGTTAAGTCTAATTCTTATTATCATATTATCCATACTTGGCTGTGAAAGGCAAGTAGTAGAGATCATGGTGCCTGATGACAACCGACACATTTCTGACCTGCCTATAAACTCTATTGAAATAATCCACCAACACGAATTGGCACCTTTTCCGGTTATCGTTAGAGTTGATGGTGAGTTTCCAAATCCCTGTGATTATAAGCACAATGAAACTAAAGTTATCATATCAGAAGACAGTAGAGAAATCACTATTAACATCAGCATGGAACGGTTACCAAGCGTCCCCGGGCTTTACTGCATAACAGCAACAGAGCCGTATCAAGAATCAATTGATCTTGACATACGTTCCCCTGGAGATTACATAGTCGTAGTCAACGGTATTTCAAAGAGTTTCCGTATTGAATAATCCGTAGTACAGGAAAAATTATGACAACAAAATATCGCGTTGCAATCGTTGGGTGTGGTGGTATTTCACACGCACATGGAAATGCATGGCGAAATATACCAGAAATTGAGATTGTCGGTGCATGTGATGAAAAAATTGAAGCACTCTCGCGTTTTGCTACAGAATACAGTGTAGAGAACACATACAACGATTTGCGACACATGCTTGAAAAACAGCAACCTGACATCCTTGTAATTGCGACGTGGCCCTCAAGTCATCTCAAAAATGTATTGGAAGCAGTTCGCTGTGGTGTTAAGGGAATCCTCGTAGAAAAACCTATCACTGTCAATACATCACAACTTCAGCAGATGATTCAGGTAACAGAAGATGCTGGTATCCTTATGATGGAAGCATTTATGTACCGGCACCATCCATTAACACTTGCTGTGAAGGAGAAAATTGCGGAAGGGGCAATTGGTGATGTCCGCTATGCACGATCTACGTTCTCAACAGGACTGACAGATAGGACAAATTGGCGGTTAAGAGGGGAACTTGGGGGTGGTGCAGTCATGGATTTAGGGTGCTACTGTATCAACATCATCCGGCACCTGATTGGCAGAGAACCACAGTCCGTTTGGGCAACAGGTAAGTATGAGGCGATAAACTGTGTGTGGGAAACACTTATTGGAACATTAGATTTCGGTGATGGCGTCACAGGACAGTTCGATTGCAGTTTCGGTTGGACTTGGCGGGAATGTTATGAAATTACGGGTACAGAAGGAACTATCCGTGTTCAGAGTGCTTGGGGAAATAGTGAAGGAGAATCACATTTTACTTTAAATGGTGAGACCATCAACATTGCAGGTGTTAATCCGTATGCAGCAGAAATCCTCAACCTCTGTGAAGCAGTAGAAGATGGTACTCCCCTCCTCTTACCGATTTCAGATGCGCTTGGTAATATGCGCGTTATTGATGCTCTACATGAATCCGCACATACTGGACAACGTATTAACGTAACGAAATAACCCGAGGTGCTGAGGCAACTAAAATAGGGAAACGGCACACGGAGTGTGCCTACTACTATGCAAACGTTTTTCTTGTAATATAGGTTGAAATGATTTGTCATTCCCGTGTATAATATACCATACAAAACAGCGAAGTCAAACTTGTCGTATTAAAATTACGTCCTTCTAATTCGCTAAGCATTCTGTTTATAGAGGTATACAGTTGTTATGTTTGAAAAACTAATGAAGTACCCGATTGATGTCTTTCGTGAAGGTGATTTCTCGTTTGGCATTCCAATACCGGGTCTTCTTATCATTGCCTTAATCGCTGCACTGATAGCCGCAACTATTTGGGCATATAAGAGTGCAAGGGCACGAACCAATCGCTTCTTTCGTGGATTTCTTATTACACTCCGTGCTTTAGTGCTCTGCTTCCTCGCCTTCTGTCTTCTTAAACCTTTCCTAACTATCTATCAAAACAACCCAGACGATTCTTACCTATTGGTAATGGTCGACCACTCGAAAAGTATGCAGATAACTGATACTGCGGATGGAACATCGCGGCTAAATCTGACAAACCGATTACTTTTTGGTGAGAGCCCTGAAGATGGTGATTTAGAGGGGTTAATAGGGGAAATGAATGCAAATCAGTTTAAGACCCGTTTGTTTGGGTTTGATAGCGATGCAAAAAGGATTCCACTTGAGTTATTGCCAGCAGCTGAAGGTGAAAACACAAATATACCCAAAGCAATAAATGATGCACTTGATGATCTACAAGGTATTCCACTCTCTGGTATCGTGTTGTTTACCGATGGTGTAGATCGGAGTGGAACAGATATAACAAAATTGGCGATGCAAGTACGTGAAAGGAAAGCACCCATTCATACCGTTGGTATCGGATCGGAAACGGGTATTTCTGATATTGAATTGGTGAAGGTAGATGTCCCACGGTCTGCTGAGGAAGACTATCCAGTTGACATATCAGCCACTGTAAGACGCACGGGAAATGCAAAAAAGGAAGCAACGATACAACTCATGGAGAATGGTAGAATACTTCAGACAGTGGCAGTAAATATGTCGCAAGAGACGACAAGAGTCCCGCTAAAATTCACACCGCGTCAACCGGGAACACTGAAGTATGAAGTCCAGGTACTAAGCGAAACTGATGAGGCGATACCCCAGAACAATAGAAAGACATTTATACTAAAAGTAATACCCACTAAAAGGGTAAAAATACTCTTTGTTGATACACAAAGATATGAATTCAAATTCATACGACGTGCTTTAGAGGATGATCCAAATATTATCCTGACTGTTCGTTATGTTACCAGCAAACAGAGTTTCGGTGGAACACAAGACAGATTAGCACAGAAATTCACTTTCTATCCAGATTCTAAAGAGGTATTATTTGATTACGATGCAATTATCATCGGCAATTTACCAGCATCCGAATTCACACGGACACAGCTTGAAAACACAGTAGAGTTTGTAAGGACCCGCGGTGGCGGCTTTCTGATGTTAGGGGGGACAGATTCATTAGGCAACTCCGATGTTAGTGACTCCTATCTCAACACGCCAATCGCCGAATTACTCCCCGTTGAATTGGAATTGGGTAATCCACCTAAAACGCCTTCAGTATACCTGCCGCCTTCACAAATTCCGATGGTAAAAGGATTCAAAGTGAAACTAACAACTGAAGGAAAGACCGATCCGTTGATGCGATTGGTGGATAATCCAAGCGAGAACACAAAACGTTGGGATACACTAACCGAACTGAAGGGGTATAGTAAAGTAAAACGCGCAAAAGCTGGCACGACAGTCCTTGCTGAACATCCAGATGATAGAAATGAATTTGGTAACCGCATTCTCATCGCTACCCACAACTATAATGCTGGACGTGCTATGGTTTTTACACCAAACAACTCATGGGTGTGGCAAATGGGTGAAGAGAGCAATGACGAAAGCCACGCAAGGTTCTGGAGACAGACTGCTAAATGGTTGACGACTGCACCGAAGGCTTCCCTTAAGCTTGATATTGCGAAAACTCAATACACATTGAAGGAACCTGTTGTGATAAATGCTACTGCAATGGACGATGACTTTGCATTAACAAATGATGCTAAGTTGCGTGCAATCGTCGTAGGAGAAGATGGTGTCCGAAAAGAACTTCAACTTGAACAGGAATTGGGAAAAGACGGTCAATATAACGCAAGATTCATTCCGGGTCGTTATGGAGAATATACTATTACAGCGACAGGCACACTTGATGGGGAAACCCTCGGTAAACAACAAGCACTTTTTGAAGTCAAACCGTCTTTCGCTGAATTCAGTGAGGCAGCACTGAATGTGAACCTCCTTACAAATCTTGCTGAAATGAGCGGGGGTAAATACTATCCCATTGAAGAAGCAGGACAATTGGTAAACCAGATATCACTTGTTGAGAGTGCGACCTCTGAAATTACGGATGTAGATATATGGGATCTTCCACTGATTTTCGGTCTAATCATTCTGTTCCTCGGTCTGGAGTGGTTTTTGAGAAAACGGGGCGGTTTAGTTTGATGTTATGCCTGCAGTTTCAACTGAGAACTATAGCGGACTTCATAATTAATGATACACGCTACAGTGGGCGAGGTGACCTCGCCCCTACGTAGGGTGGTCATCGTAAACGTTGAATTGTCTCTTTAATTTTTAACTTTACTATAAGTATGAATAATGTATCTACTGGTACCCTATTTATCGTCAGCACACCAATAGGAAATTTAGAGGACATAACGTTACGAGCACTCCGTATTCTTAAAGAGGTAGACTTAATCGCTGCGGAAGATACCCGCAAAACACGTAAATTATTAACACACTATGAAATCAATACACCTCTCACAAGTTTTTTTGAAGGCAACCAACAGAGTAAAACCGAAAAACTGATTGAACGGCTAAAGGATGGCGACTCAATTGCTCTTGTCTCGGATGCAGGAACACCAACAATATCAGACCCGGGATATCCCCTACTACGCCAATGTATATCAGATGAAGTGCGGATCGTATCAGTGCCAGGGGTATCCGCTATTCTCGCAGCGGCAGCAGTTTCCGGATTACCACTCCACAACTTCATCTTTGAAGGTTTCCTATCACCAAAGTCTGGAAAACGGAAACGACAGTTGACACAACTTGCTAAAGAAGAACGCACGTTAATCCTGTTTGAATCGCCACACCGGATCTGTCGTTTTCTGGAGGATGCATTGGAAATCATGGGAGAACGAGAAATTGTCATCACACGTGAACTCACAAAACATTATGAAGAGATATTCCGTGGTAACTTCAAACAGGCACTTGAGAAATTCAGTGCCACCACACCGCGCGGAGAATTCACTATAGTGATTGGAGTGTGACATTGTCTGACGAAAGACCCAATAGCATCAATAATATCGCCGTAATCGGTGCGGGGTTAATGGGACACGGTATTGCTCAAGAATTTGCTTCTGCTGGATTTAGTGTATATCTCCACGACATCACAGAGGAACAACTCAATGTAGCATGCGTTCTGATCGAACAGAACCTTGCATTACTTGCTGAACACGATGTTGTTGATAGATCAGACATACCTGACATCATGCAGCGTGTCAACACTACAGATGAGCTCGCAGCAGCTACTGAGAATGCGGATTTTGTGATTGAAGCAGTCACTGAAAATCTACCATTAAAACAACAGATTTTTGAGAAATTAGATAACTTGTGTCAACCACACACGATTCTTGCCAGCAACACAACGGCATTAATGCCGAGTCAGATTGGTGTTAATACAAACCGTCAAGATAGAGTGCTCAATGCACACTATTTTAATCCACCCTACTTAATTCCACTCGTTGAGCTTATCCGGAGTCCTGCTACATCAGACGAAACTGTATCTATCACCTATAATCTTATGAAGCGTATCGGTAAAACCCCCGCAATAATTGAAAAGGAAGCACCCGGTTTTGTAGGACCACGGTTACAAGCTGCTCTGATTCGTGAGGCGTTTTCCATCGTGGAACAAGGCATTGCAAGTGCTGAAACCGTAGACCTTGTAGTTCGCAACAGTTTTGGTAGAAGGCTAAGTGTCGCGGGTCCATTTGAAGTATTTGAGCTTGCAGGATGGGACTTAGTCCTCGCTGCTTTTGAAGAACTTTACAAAGACCTGAACAGTTCCTCAGAAATTAATCCACTCTTAAGAGAGATGGTCAATTCAGACAGACTCGGTGTGAAATCTGGGGAAGGTTTTTATCAGTGGACAACGGAAAAACAGGAAGCACTCCGCACGCGAATGTCGCAAGCATTAATTCGCGCTATTCAGGAGAATGAATGATTTGCAACTATCCAATTTTAAGAAGTAAGTGACCCTACTGAATGGATCTGCATTTTCCTGCTTAACTCTTACCATCTATCCACATGTCAAAAAAACGCCTGCGTAACTTATGTCTACTCCTCGTCATTTCTATTACAGTCTTTGTAATAATCCTGTATTTTGTTCAGATTCAGAATTATCTTGGTGAGTTTGTCTCGGCATTTAGTAGTATTGAAACAGCACGTGAATACATTGCAGGTTTTGGTATCTTTGCGCCACTCATTTCTGCTTTACTGATGATTTTTCAAAGTGTCATTGCCCCATTACCAGCCTTTTTAATTACAATCGCCAATGGTGCTTTATTCGGTTTCTGGTTGGGTATGTTACTATCTTGGGGGAGTGCAATGTTGGGGGCCGCTTTATGTTTCTATATCGCACGATTTTTTGGAGGTAAACATGTGGCAAAAATCATCCCGCAACCTGTTGTTGACAAGACAGACGATTTCTTAAGAAAATACGGGAACTATGCTATCCTAATTGCGCGTCTCTTACCTTTTGTCCCATTTGATGTTGTAAGCTATGTAGCAGGGTTAACACGCATGCAATTCATCAGTTTCTGGATTGCAACCGGTATTGGTCAACTGCCAGCAACTGCGGTCTACACTTATGTCGGTAACAAAATATCAACCAATACAAGATTGATGCTTTACGGTTTCGGTATTGCCATTTCTGTGTCACTTATAATATGGTTGCTAAAGAATCGGAAATCTAAGAATTAGTGACCAATTACATGCAAAAACCAATTGACATCCGTCTATCTATATTGTAAATTAATAAACCGAAATTAACCTATTCAAGAAGGAAGCAAAAACATGATTCGGATTGGTGTAATCGGAGTAGGAGGCATGGGTAATTCCCATTGTAACTCACTCCCAAATGTAGAAAACTGTGAATTTGTAGGTGTCGCAGACTTGCGATTGGATGCGGCACAAGCTGTTGCGGAAAAACACAACATTCGTGCATTCCAAGACTATCAGGAACTTTTCCCACTCGTTGATGGGGTCGTCGTTGCTACGCCTCCCATAGCACACACCCAAGTCGTCGTTGACGCAGCTGAAGCGGGTGTTCACGTCTTCTGTGAAAAACCACTCTCTCTAACGCTTGCGGAAGCTGACGAGATGATTGATGCAGCTGATAAAGCAGGAACACATATCATGGTTGGACAGGTGCTAAGGTTCTATCCCGTTCACAAACTCGGCAGAAAAATGGTAGATGCTGGCGACATCGGGGATATTGTATATATAGAAACTGACTATACGGGTCCCTATAATGCCCCAAGGAATCGTCCAGAGAGCTGGTACGGAACTGTCGGTGGACTATTGGAAAACGGCATCCACAAATCTGATCTAATTAACTGGTTCGGCGGAACAGCACTCACTGTCGCAGCGGAAGTAGGTAGTTTCTCTGGACATGATGACTGGGAAGATTACACTGTATCCCTGATACGATACGATTCAGGAGTAGTCGGCATTCTACGATGGGGTGGTTTTCTCGGTGCACGCGGTACAAATGAAACAATCATTGACGGCACTGAGGGATCACTCAGACTTGATATGGCTGCTGATTTAGCATATCTCAAAAAGCGAGGAGAGAGAGAATGGCAGGAGATTGTCCCTGATCGCTCAGGACCGACACATGTTGTTGGAGAACTCTCTCACTTTGTGGAATGTATCCGGGACAATAGAACACCGATGATTGATGGCAGAGGCGGAAAACACGCTGTCGCAATTGTCTTAGCCACATATCAATCGGCAAGAGAGAAGACAAAAGTAGCGATTACATAAACAATTAGCCAATATTTGTAGAGCAAAATGTTAGTTTGCGTCTCACAGACACAATCTGGGAAAATTGTGCTACAAGGTGGCAACTTAGGTTACAATTACATAATTTGAGGAGAAATATGATGCAAAAGAGAAAGCGAAATCAGCACGGCTATAGTGTTTATCTCTGTATAGCATTTATGCTGATTTTGGGGGCAATGTTCACTGCTTGTGTAGAGGAACAACAGTTAACAGAACAGATTCAAGAAACAACAGATGAAACAGATCAAGAATCTGCGGAACCTGCTGTTGCACTACCTGGACTACCAGAATATGTTGCTGGATATGATACCTGGCTGAAATTAAACAGTGAACCTATACCGCCAGTTCCTGGTGGTGATCCTCACAATGGAACAAAGAACGTCTTTGTCAATAAAGATCGAGAAACCATTGCACCAGATGGTGAACAACAGTTCCCATATCCCGATGGGAGCATAGTGGTAAAAGAGGCAACTCGACCCGGTAAGGATTACATCGGACTCATCGCAATTATGCGGAAGGTTGAAGGAAGTGACCCCGATCACAACGATTGGGAATTTATTGAGTATACACGCAATGAACAAGAAGCGGACTTTACAGTCCTTGCATCAGGTAGAATCTGCTGGAATTGCCATTCACGGGTCGAGGATATGGATTATGTTTTTACCGAGCTTGATTGATTTTAGGTTACGCACCGTTTGTAGACTATAGATTGAAACCCTAAATAAAATCAAGGCACCTATGCTGGAAAAAGAATTTAGAAACGAAGATCCTACTGGTAGGATTATTGCACTTGTCCTACTCATTGTGTCCCTTATCGGTGGTGGCGCGTTCGCTGTTAAGCTCGGATTGAAAGGTTTTCCACCACTAAAAATGGCACTCTTCCGCTGTATATTAGGACTTATCACTGTTGGTGGGATAGGCTTCTATTACGGAATATCGATGCGAATGCGTTTTAAGGAACTGCCTCGGTTGCTTTTAATTGCATTACTTTACATCTTGCATACAATCACTTTGAATTTCGGCACACAACTTACAACGGCATCCCGTTCCACCATCTTTTTCACGCTTTATCCACTGTTTACCGTGCTTTTTGGACATTTCTGGTTACCCAATGATAGACTTACACAAAAAAGGTATTAGGGATTCTGACCTCTTTCACTGGGGTCTTGGTAACCCTTGTCCCAAATATGCAAGGCGGCACGTCTACGACTTACCTGCTCGGAGATTTGATTGTGCTGCTTGCAGCTGGCTTCTTAGGACTCCGTATTACACTCACAAAAGTATTTGTTCAAGATATTTACTCACACAGACTTCTCGTCTGGCTTTTAGGTTTAAGTATTCCCTGTTTTCTATTTTTAAGCTTCCTCTTCGAACGTGGACAGCCGGTTGATTGGACGCTGGAAAGTTGTGCAGGATTGTTTTATCAAGGATTGATAATTACAGGTTTCTGTTTTTTAGTACTGACATCTGTGCTAAGGAAATACAAGGCAAGCAAATTGGTAGTCTTCTCTTTTTTGATGCCAGTATCGGGTGTCCTGTTTAGTAACTTACTCTTAGGTGATAAACTAACGATTGATGTCTTGGGAGGTACTGTATTGGTGGCAGCAGGGATTTATTTTGTAAATAGGCAGCGTTAATTCTTCCACGAACCGACCTACAAAGAAAAAGTCGGGTATCGCTTCGCTCTACCCGACCTACAAAATAAAACTTGACAGAACACTAATATGAATACCACAGATAGTTAATATTGAATCGGACATTACCCTCTTCATCAACTATACCATCCATCTGTACCTTTAAATCTAAAAGTTCTGCGGAATCCGTTGGATAGAAAAACTGAATACCTCTTTGTCCATCGGGTCCGATGAATTGTGCAAAACCTGTTATGTCATCATCCGTTAATTGTATACTATTTATTGTAACTACCACATTACTCTTACTAAGGGATGGCGGATTAATTGGTGCTTTTCCTTCTGGATAGTATACCCAGATAAGCCATCCATGTCCATCATCGCCGCTACTTGTAGGATCGTCATTTTTCGGGTCATCATTAGTCGGATTGTTATTAGTCGGGTCATCATTAGTCGGATTATCATTAGTCGGGTCATCATTAGTCGGGTCATCATTAGTCGGATCGCCATTAGTCGGATTATCATCCCCATCATCATCATTCTCATCATCGTCGTCATCATCTCGGGGAGTTGATGGTCCTTCTTTAGGAGGGTTCGGATCTGGGTCTGTAATTATCTCAATAATGTCAGTGGTATCCCCTGGTTTCTCGATTCTGATAATAGGTTTGCCTTCATAGTAGAAGAGATACTGCGTCCTTTCCGGATAAATGTGGATGATAGGTCCGTTGGAATCTATCTTGTCATTAACATGTGGAATAAGATCAATGCAGGCGGAATCCATGTCATTGTGAATACAGTATCTCCCACCCCTATTGGAGGTGATATAATCGTCCCCACCCGAAGATGTAAGCGTTGAACCTATATTTGAAGCAATTGATCCCGCAGAGGAAGGATCGGAACATCCTGCAGTACTCAAAAGGACAATTAGGATACTACATAAGGTTCCGATAAATAATAGTTGAACTCTGGTCATGGCACGTTGTAAGTTTTCCACGTATTCCTCCTATCCTTAACGGTTATTGTATGGGTTGTAACTTCAAGATGTTCGTGTTATCATTTGAGTTAATGTCATTTGCACTGATATGGAATGTTGCTGTATTTCCTGGTATCAAGCCTCTGACCTGAACCGTTATCTCTGGAATCGTGGTTTCAACGGCAAATTGAACGCCATCATCCATTTCTGTCGTTTGGGTAATTCTAAGGTCTTTCTGTGTATTAGTGCCAATGGTTAAACCTTCTACGACTCTGACATTCATTGGAGCAGTGGAATATATCTCAATAATCCATCCTTCAGGAATTGTTGCAACATTCAAATTATTTCCGCTTGAGGGTAAATTGACTTTACCTTCATCTTCTAATCTCTGTACGAGTGCTGAGGTGTCCATGGTTCTTTTGGCACGTAAAATAGGATTTCCTTGATACTCGAACACATAAGCAATGTTCTCTGGATGAACATGAACAGTAGGTGTGTAACCTATATCTGAACTGTCAACCTCTATTTTATCGAGATCAAGTTTGACGCAAACAGAATCAAATCCATCTTTAAGGCAGAGGGTATCGTCACCAATTGCATTGAGGTATGTATCTACGCGGTCAACAGTGATGATTGGTCCTGTATAAGGCACATCGGAACATCCTGTTATACCGAAAAGTACGATTAGAATGCTACCAAGTAAAGTTAATGATAGTTGTTTTGTGGTTTTCATCGCTTCAAATTTTCCTTTTTGATTTGAATGTCCTAATATTAGGAACTATAATGTAATAAAATTCGTAATTTATTAAACGAATTTAGATTGATGTTTGTTACATAATACGGTATTATTGACGGTAGAATTGAGACTTTGGATTGAGAATATAAATCGTAACATTCTCAGGAAGGCTGCATGACACTCTGAAGATAAAGGAGTGAAAATAGATGGTTAGATTTCTGATATATCTGTTTGATTGCAGAGGTAGAGTAGGACGATTGGACTGGTGGGTATTGAGACTTGCTGCAATTTTCGGGGTTGCTTCCGTTGGTGTTTTGCTGTCTATTTTCTTAGGAGAAAATACCATTTACATGGCAGGATGTGTATGTCTCTGGCTGCAAATATCTTTTACTGTTAGAAGATTACATGACAGAAATATGTCTGGATGGTGGATACTGCTGTATTGGGTTCCTTTCTTTATACTTATTGTTTGTGGATGTTTGAGAGGAACACACGGTAAAAACAGATACGGATAAACCTAAATATTGAAATTTGGCTTCATTTCTAACATCCGGTAATGAGAGAAAACTGGAAACCATACGTATCAGTTAACTCACACTTGCATTATTTTCGCAATTATAGCATTCGTCTGTAATCCTAATTCCCCAGTACATCGGATCGGTTCACCAGTTCTAATATGAGTAATAAAATCCTCTACAAGTCCAGTGTGTGTATGCGGTAAAGGTGTTTGTGGCAATGCCTTCACACCATCAGATTTGGTTTCAAGCGTCAGATTCTCTGAATTCAACGGTGAACACCTTAGACGCCCCTTCGTACCGTATACCTCAATATCGTCAATGCCAATACCCACATTCCAGTTGATATTTGCAACAGCATGTGCACCACTTTCAAAACGGAGTGTAAACACTGCAGAATCGTCAACGGCAATATCTAAATGCACAGTTTCTGCAAATCCTCTTACGGATGCTACATCTCCCAACAGATACTGCAATAGACTGATACGATGGCTACCGATATCCATCAAAACACCACCACCGCTTATTTCAGGATTGATACGCCAATTCTTCAAATCTTGACGATTCGGATTGTAATATGATGTACAGTTGATACGTGCAAGCACTACATCACCGATTGCATCTTCATCCATCAGCGTTTTCATTTTCACGACATTCGGATAGTGATTGCGGTAGTAAGCGAGCATCAAGGTAACACCTTCTTTTCGGCAGACATCAACCATCTGTTGACACTCGCTAACAGACATTGCCATCGGTTTTTCACAGAGGATATGTTTACCTGCTCGGGCAGCACGGACAGTCTGTTCACAGTGAAGATTTGGTGGCGTTGCGATATAAATCGCATTGATTTCATCATCTGACAGGAGTTTATCTACATCCGTATAAGCACGTTTTGCACCATGTCTTATAGCGAAATCTTCTGCTTTTGCTTGATCCCGTCGCATCACTGCAATGAGTTCTGAATCATCAACAGAATATAAAGGTGGACCGCCTTTATGTTCAGCGACATTACCGCAACCGAGTATACCCCATCTAAGAACAGCCATGATTTGTAATCCTTTCGTTTACGTAAGCATAGTAAAGACCATTTGGAAGATGCAAAGCGTGCAGTGGAAATTGCAGAGCAGGACGAACAAGCTGCTATTGATTGGTTGGAAACTGTTACACAGGGGATAGATGCTTAGTGTGTGTATCTTCAATTACCAGACGATTCTTATGTGTATTCAACAGCGATCTGAACGTATCCAATAATTGTGTAGCGTCCTCATTAGAGAGTATATTTGATAGCGTTTCAGCATCAATACCCGTACTTTTGGAAATTTCAGAAACTCCCCCTTGTGATGCTATAAAAGTCCGGAGGCATTTTAAAAAGAAGGGCAGATCGTCATCAGCAAGGTATTCCTCTAATGTCAATTGAAGATAATCAATTGCTGCTTCACTGTCAGTGGCAAGGTATTTAATAAAGTATTCATTCCAGTTTCCCATCTCTCTCATCGGCGTGTCTCCTTATATTCCATCCAATATGATTGGGCAGATTCAATATCCCGTTGTTGTGAGGTTTTGTCCCCACCACATAGTAAGAGAATAAGTCTGTTATCGATTTGACCAAAATAGATGCGATATCCTGGTCCAAAGTGGAGACGCAATTCAAAAACACCTCCACCCACAGATTGACAATCACCAAAATTGCCATCTTCAAGCCGTTTAAGTCGTCTTTCTACTCTGTTTCGCGTGTTTCTATCTCGAATGGATTTAAACCATTCAATGAAAGGTTGCCTGCCGTATTGGGAACGGTAGTATTGTATTTCTATAGAGTGTCCGTTTGCATTACCAATCGTTTTTTACCCGCCATGCAATGATAATATACATATCCGTTAATAAGCAATTAATAAGCAATTATACTTGATTTTCTCTTGAAAATGCAAGGTATATTACAGAAAGGGTGACAACAACCTTACACACTCTCCCATTCCAGTAATATTCCTCTTGACAATTCCTCACTTGCATGGCACAATCTAACCTAAAAAACAAAAGGAGAGGACATGTCCCAACCTGATATCCTTCAAACCATCCTAAAAGACAGCAAATACCATCTTGACCTATTCAAAGAGACCGAACTCCAGGAATTACGCCAGAAGGTAGAAGGAAACGCTAACCCCCTGATTTACTGTGATGTTCGGAGGAAAGCGATACTACTAAAACCAGAGGAGGTAGTCCGTCAACTCTATGCAGCACGACTGCTAACACAATATCGTTACGACACTGATCGCATAAAGTTTGAACACCTCGTCAACTTCGGTAGAGAAAAGAAACGTGCTGATATCGTTATCCTTGACAAAGACAGACCCGATACACCTTATACTATCATTGAAGTAAAGAAACCAAAACTCCAAGACGGAAAAGATCAACTCCGTTCTTACTGCAATGCCACAGGTGCACCCATCGCCGTATGGACAAACGGACAGCAAATCTCACATTACCACCGTAAAGACCCGAATTACTTTGAAGAAATTACCGATATTCCCAACGCAGATCAAACCCTCGCCGACATTCTCAACGAACGTTTCACCCTCAAAGACCTCGTCATCAAGGACAAACTCGCAGCGGAACGCAAATCGCTAAAGGACATCATTTTAGAATTAGAGGACGAAGTACTCGCCAATGCGGGTGTTGATGTTTTTGAAGAAGTATTCAAACTCATCTTTACCAAACTCTTTGACGAATTCAAGAGTCGCTCTGACAAAGAATATATCAACCGAATTTTAAGACGAAAAATTAACACAGTTGTTCAGGAAGCCACTAAACCTTTCGGTTCCAGAGGTGCAGATTATGAGTCTATAAAAGAAATCGTTGAAACGATACCAGATAACGATATGGAACGCGCGATGGAGTTCAGAAACACTGGACAAACGGATAGCGAACTGAAATCAAAAATCCAGCACCTTTATGACGATGCCAAAAACCAGTGGCCTGGGGTGTTCTCCGAAGGTTCCACATTTAAACTTTCTGACAGTCACCTTGCAGTCTGTGTCTCCAGTTTGCAGGATATTAAGTTGTTTAACTCTAACCTACAGATTGTTGATGAAGCGTTTGAGTATCTGGTGAGTAAGGATGCCAAAGGTGAAAAGGGACAATACTTTACGCCAAGACACGTAATTGACATGTGCGTAAAAATGCTCAACCCGAAACGCGGTGAGTATATGATAGACACCGCCGCTGGAAGTTGCGGATTTCCAGTACACACTGTTTTTAAACTTACTGGACGTAATTTCACCAATGCAGAAATTCCACCAGAGGAAAAAGAAAACATACTTAAAGTGTTTGGAATTGACTTTGACGAAAAGACGGTTAGAATTGCAAGAACACTAAACCTGATTGCAGGAGACGGTGAAACCAACGTCTTGCATCTCAATACCCTTGACTATGAACGCTGGAGCGACAGAGCTGAGAGAGATAGATTATGGATAATGACTTACGGCAGAGGATTCGATCGCCTCAAAGCGTTAAGAACAGAAAAAGACCAAAACAGACTATTCAATTTTGATATTCTGATGGCGAATCCGCCTTTTGCAGGGGATATTAAAGAGAACCGTCTCCTCCACCAATACAGCCTCGGTTTTAAAGGGAACGGTAAGGTGCAAAGCAAAGTTGGTAGGGATATTCTGTTTATTGAACGTAATTTAGACTTCCTAAAACCGGGCGGTAGAATGGCAATTGTGTTACCGCAAGGCAGATTCAACAACACATCTGATAAATACATTCGTGAGTTCATTGCAGATCGTGCGCGCATTCTGGCAGTCGTGGGTTTGGATACCAACACCTTTAAACCGCATACCGGCACCAAAACCAGTGTGTTGTTCCTGCAGAAATGGAACGATGATCTAAGCCAAGGACCACTTTGTCCGAAAGTTGATAACTACCCAATTTTCTTTGCAGTTTCTGAAAAAGGCGGTAAGGATAATTCCGGTGATTATGTGTATCTGCAAAACGAGAATGGACAAAATATATTAGATGAAAACGGTCATCTGATTGTTGAACACGACCTACACAATCACAATGAAGAATTACCTTTTGGAATTGCTGAGCAATTTATTAAATGGGCAAAAACCGAGAAATTATCGTTCTGGGAAGATGCTGAATGAACGGTGATAGATGCTGCCCTGGATGGACATGCCAACGTAAATTTTTCAATCGTCAATTTCAGTGAGGTGAATTTGCACCGTGATACGAGATTAGATGCAACACATTACCATCCATTGCACCTCAAAAATCTAAGTAAATTTAAAGAACAAACACAACCTCTTTCTGAATACATCACTCATATATCTGGTGGTGCAACACCTCTTGGAGCAGTTTACCCGGAAGAAGGTATACCTTTTCTGAGAGTACAAAACATAATGCCAAATTACATTTCATCTGCTGGCATAAAATATTTGTCTCCTTCCCAAAACCAAGAAATCGTAAGAAGTCAATTAAAAAAGGATGACGTTTTACTGACTATCACAGGTGTTTCTTATGGGAAATCAGCAGTCGTAACAGATGAGTTTGTGGATGCAAATATTAATCAGCACTCCGTAAAAATGACGGTTAAAAATATCGTCCCTTACTTCTTGTCTACTTTCTTAAATTGCAAATACGGATATTCTCAATCAACAAGACATATTGTGGGAATTACCAGACCCGCATTAGATTATTCGGCAATTAAGACTTTCTTAATCCCAGATTTAGACAGAGTTTTTCAGGAAACGATAGGATTATGTTGTTCCCAAGCGGAAGAATTAAGAAAAGATTCAAAAGAGTGTTATAACCAAGCACAAACTCTCCTCCTTGCCGAACTTGGACTTACCGATTGGCAACCGAAGCAGCAGCTAACTTTTGTCAAAAACTTTTCTGACACTGAGTCCGCTGGACGCATTGATGCCGATTACTTCCAACCGAAATATGATGATATTGTCAGCTCCATCAAAAGTTGTGCAGAAGGTTGGGATACGTTGGATAATCTGGTCTCACTAAAGAAAGGTGTTGAGGTCGGCAGCAAAGCGTATATTGAGTCTGGTATACCTTTTGTTCGGGTGAGTAATCTCAGTCCGTTTGAAATCACAAACGAGAAGTACATCTCTGAGGAACTGTACGCAGCAGTCGAGGAACACCAACCGAAAAAGGGAGAAATTCTACTCAGCAAAGACGCAACCCCCGGTATTGCCTACTACCTACGCAAAGAACCCGATAAAATGATCCCTGCCGGTGGTATTCTCCGCTTGAAAAGCAAAACAAATAAAATCAATAACGAATACTTGACACTGGTACTTAATTCTATTCTGACACAAGAACAGGTAAATCGTGATGTGGGTGGCTCCGTCATTTTGCATTGGCGACCAGACCAAGTAGCAGGAACAGTTATTCCTATTCTCCCAAAAGATAAACAGACTGAAATTCAAGAAAAGGTTATTGAATCCTCTCGTTTACGCAAGCGCGCCAAAGACCTTCTGGAACACGCAAAGCGCGCAGTCGAAATCGCAATTGAACAGGACGAACAAGCTGCAATTGACTGGTTGAAATCTGTTTCGGAGAGTTGACATTTAGCGTTTATAATGCGAATATATTTACAACACATCAATGTATAAATTATAGGAAAATATTAGGTGGTGAACTACAATGTCAGAAGAAAACGTTTTCTTAGAGAACATTCATATTAAAAACTTCTTGAGTCTACAGGATGTTACATTGCCACTCAAACCCTTAACAGTTCTTGTTGGACCAAATGCCAGCGGAAAATCGAATGTTTTGAAGGCATTGTCTCTACTTCAAATGATGGCTCACGAGAGATTACCTTCAGAAAAAATGATCCAAGATACACTTTGGGCAGGCGGAGCAAATAAATTTGCTTTTGATTTACATACAAAAGTAGCAGAAAACCAAACCATATATAATTTGGAAATAGAAGCAAAACCCGATTTTCCTTTCCAAGTAGAACAATTGTTAGTTAATGATGTAAAAGTAATTTCAATCCAGGGTGAACAAAGGGTCGTGCGGGATGAAAATAACGAAAATGAGACAACATATAACTCAAACAAACTTGCTTTGGGGTCAGCCGGAAATTATGGAGACAAACCCATTACTCGCGTTCTAGCGGAGTTTATAAAGGAGTGGCAATTTTATAATTTTGACACAGACTTTATACGCATAAGTCTTACAGAATTCATGCCAGCTGATGACGAAATTGGCGACTCACCTAAACTTGACAGGTTGGGCAGGCAGCTG
This sequence comes from Candidatus Poribacteria bacterium, assembly GCA_009839975.1. Lineage (GTDB taxonomy): Bacteria > Poribacteria > WGA-4E > WGA-4E > WGA-3G > MSPOR6. The sequence continues at coordinate 4,166 of VXOP01000353.1, read as the reverse complement.
CCGGAAGTTCTTTGGAACTGGCATAAGAATTCTTTAGAAAGTTTTCAAAACGTCAGTGATGCGCTTGCTGCGATTACGAATTTTGAAATAGATCAATGCCTGATTGATGGACAGTACAAACTATGTTTATTAGAAGGATACAAAAAACCTATTCCATTGCATAATGCATCTGATGGCACACTGCGTCTAGTCGCATATAACATTTTACTCAACGAACCTGAATTGCCTCCGCTCATTGCTATTGAAGAACCAGAGCAGAATCTACACCCCGGTGCACTAGCAGACATAGCAAATGTACTTGAGCATATTGCACAATATTCGCAGGTTATTGTTACAACCCATAGTTCACAACTACTCGGTGCGTTCAATCCAGAGAGTTTGGGAGATTCCCTTGGGGTTTTACTGTTACGCAACCGTCCGGGTTTTGGCACAGAGCTGCTTAATTTTGTGGATTACCGAGACGAACGAGAGTCGCTTCAAGGTTGGATTGATGATTTCGGGATTGGCAGTGCCGTTTTTGATAGTGAACTCCTACAGGATGTTATGGAGGATAAATCCTAATGCCAAGCATAAGAATCTTGACTTTGGAATCAGACGACGATGCGGAGACGGTCAGGTGTTTGGCAAAGAAGTTAGCGGCATTTATGCAACTTGCACCGATACAAATTTACACCGCTGGTGGACCTCAACCACAACTTAGGAAAGTAATTCAGAATTATCTCAAACAAGATGACTATGTGATTATTGTCATTGACAGCGATGGACGGATGACACAGCATGAACGATCACAACAACCGAATTCGCTCAAAAATCAGAGTCGACGAATTGTCAATGACCGTCAATTTTCTGGTAAAGTGTTTCTTGTAGAGGCTATCCAGGAACTTGAAGCGTGGTTGCTTATAGATTGCATCGGTATATTCTGTTATTATGCAACGAAACGCGCACAGTTTAGGGAAAACTGTCGTGATAAGGTGTCAGCAGATGTGTCACTCAAACGTTTCGTAAGCAATAATCAGAAAGGCGATACAGAAAAAATTGTTGAGGCAGTCAGTGGTGGCAAGGGTGCGAAAGAGCATCTTATTGAGTTATCTGAAAAAGTTCTTAGGCAACTGAATCCTAATCTCACGCAAAGAGACATTGACCGTAAAAAATACCATGAATCACGCGCTCCTGAAGTAGCCGAACATATTGAGATCAACGCAGAAACCTTGCGGCGTAACGATTCTCTCAAAAAACTCGGTGATGTGATAGCGCAATTTCAATAAACTGATTTCTCTGTTGGAATCACTATTGATTGGTTGGAGTCTGTGGGTATGTCTCATTCACATCTGCTGTCTCAATGTTAACGTTCACTCCTGACCTGGGTTCAACTGCCAACTGACACGCAAATGATTTCAATATAAGTGCTAAGCATATCCAACCGCGGAGCATCCTCGTTAGAGAGGATGTCCGAGAATGTTTCATTATCAATACCCGTTCGTTTGGATAGTTCAGAAATCGCAGCTTGTGCTTCTACAACATCACGAAGTACCATCCAGATAGACTCTATGTTACCATCCTCCTTATAGTCTGCTAAGGCTGCCTCAATATAATACATCGCGAAATCTATATTTACACACCCTAATGAAAGAACTAAATGAACCTATGAAAATCCTGTTGACGAATGGGAATTTTTTCTATATAATTCAAACATAACATCCTTCTCAACACTTTCATACTACAATGCAATATATGCCACTCAGAACTATACTCTACATTCTCATTCTGTTACTGCCAATATCAGTATCTGCACAAGATGATTATACGATACCGAAGAAACACCGGGTAATTCAAGAAACATCCACAGACTCAAGCGTTGTCCAAGTTGACACTAAAATAAACAGCATAGACTTTACGGCACTAAAAGGAACGACATACCGTTTAGACAATCTCTTGAAGCAGGGACCTGTCGTTTTCGTGTTTCTATCGGCTGAATGTCCAGTAGCACAGCGATACGCGATGCGGCTGAAAAGGATGCATGCAGAATATAAGGAACATGGCGTCACTATTGTAGGTGTGTATTCCAACGAAAACGATTCAGTTGAAGATGTAAGATCATATCTCGCAAAGGCAGAATACACGTTCCCAGTCGTGAAAGATACAGATGGAAGTTTAGCACGACATCTCGGCGCGACGATGACACCGCAAGCACACCTATTAGATACCGCTGCTGTGCTTCGCTATCGGGGTCCGATTGATGATAATCGCTATGTAACACGCGTGAAGCATGCATACTTGAAGGATGCACTGAGAGCGGTTCTTGAAGGAAAACCTGTCCCCGTGAAAGAGACACCTGCATTCGGTTGCACGATTCACCTTCCCGATCTACCTGCAAAGACTGAAATAAATTACAGTGAACACATCGTTCCTATTATGCAGAAACATTGTCAGTCTTGTCATCAAACTGATGGAATTGCTTCCTTTACATTGACTGGTTATGAAGATGTGAAATTATATGCAGATAAAATCGTTGAACAGATACAGGGACGATTGATGCCACCCTGGCGAGCTGCTTCTGATCATGGGGATTTTAAGAATGAACGTAGACTCACAGATAATGAGATTGATTTGATAGCAAAGTGGGTGAAAGAAGGCGCAGCTTCTGGAAAGATAATTAATGATTCAGAAACGATTCAATCACCAAAAACTTGGACACTGGGTCAACCCGATATTGTGAAAGAGATACCTGTTGTCCTAAAAAAACTAACTGTAGGAAAACACGCTTCTATCACCGTCTCCATTAACACAGATTTTGACGAAGACCTTTATATACGTGCAGTTGACTTTCAATCAAATAACTGGAAATCAGTACGACGTATAATTGCGAGTATCGGTTCCGAGGTAAAATTAATAGGAAATAATAGAACAGAACAAAAAGATGTAAATAAAACAGTGAATACGCCTAACCTAAGAATCGGTATGTGGAGACCAGGTATTCATCCAACAGTTCTTCCTGATAAAGTTGGTCACCTACTACCAAAGGGTGGAACAATAACGCTCGATCTACTCTATCAAGGCACGGATCGTGAGGAGCAGGAAATCTTGAAAATCGGACTTTATCTCTCTGATGCTCCAGGTACAGTTCGCACATACAAAGCCACACTTATGAATAGAGAGGATACAAGAGAAGACAAAGAAAATTCAGATGAACAGAAGGTAGGTGCTTCTCATCATTTTCAGGAGGATGTCTACGTATTTGCAGTAGAACCTATAAGGGTTACAAGCGAACATGAACTAAAGGTGGTTGCCACCACACCGATAGGTGAACGTATAAAGATGATATGGCTTAAGGAATCTCAGATACATATACTGGATGAATGGCACGACATCTACCATTACCGCGAACCCGTTTTTTTGCCAGCTGGGACGCGATTAGACTATGAATTTGTGGGTGATACTAAACCTAAACAGAACCCAATTGTGCTGCATTTCTATTTTACGAAAGCGTCTGGATTTGTAGAATGACTTCACATACCCTCGACATACATTCACCTTGAAAAACATCACAAAATGTGGTAAAATACGGATAAATTTGAAGATAAGGAGAATAAGATAAAATGCCAAAGTTTGGTGTAAATTTACTGTTATGGGCAGATAAATTTGACAAAGAGACTGCAGACTTAATTCCACAGGTCGCAGAGATGGGTTTTGATGGGGTTGAAATACCCATCTTTGATCCAGAAACGGTGGACATACCGTATACACAATCTATATTAAAAGAAACCGGTTTAGAAACTATCGGTTGTAATATCATGGCAGGCGACCGAAATCCGATTGATGAAGACCCTGCTATAAGAGAAAACGGTGTCAACTATCTCAAACGGACAATTGAAGTTATCGCTGAATTAGGGGCAGATACACTCGTTGGACCGATGTATAGTGCAGTCGGTAAATTGGTGGGGCGTGGTAGGAATGAACAGGAATGGGATTGGTGTGTTGAAGGTTTACAAGATGTTGCCGAATTTGGTGGTAAACATGGCGTAACACTTGCCAGTGAACCTCTCAATCGCTTTGAAACCTATTTCGTAAATATCGCAGAAGATGCTGTGAAACTCTGTCAAGCTGTTGATAGTCCATACTTCACAGTCGATAGCGTTACTTTTCACATGAATATAGAGGAAAAAAAT
>VXOP01000350.1 GCA_009839975.1 Candidatus Poribacteria bacterium | reverse complement strand
TACAGCTCTTCAACAGTGTGTTATTTGGACTGGCTGCCACTGCAACCTTTCTCCCTATGGATAGGTTATTCTCAAGACATGGAAATTTACAATTCATCATTTATCGTAGTCCGGACTTTTTTGGAAATATAATGACACCTGTGGGTATAATATTGACATGGGTACTTTTCGCGACTTTACTTATATATTGTTTCCACCGTCTTGATATGATTGGGTTACATCGCTTGCTGGCATCCACAATTATTGGCGTGATAGCAGCGATCGGTAGTATAGTAGTCTATAGAATGGGAGAAGATCTTTGGATATGGAATTCACTACGAATTGATAATATGTTTAACATTTTAACAGTACCCATTTTTGTCCCCATAACGTTCTTGCTAACTTTTCTCTTGTGTCCATACTATTTTCATAGAAAGCAACATCCGTTAGTAGCTGGGATGCGGTGCGGTCTATTCATGGGGGTAGTAATGTTTTTGAGTTATATGATCCTATGGAGAAGCCTGTCAGTTTAAGACATACCTCCTGATGGAATACAAAGATACTCGGTTATTATTTATTTTATTGATACTATTTAGATTGGTAAACACATGACATATTTATCTGAAAAGAAAAAAATCCGTTCAACGACAATTTTAGCAGTCCGGCGTAATGATCAAATTGCAATCGGGGGAGATGGACAGGTCACTTTGGGTGATACTGCTATCAAACACGGGGCAAAAAAGATACGCAAGATATATAATGAACAGGTGCTTATCGGCTTTGCAGGCTCCGGTTCAGACGCACTAACGCTCTTTGAGAACTTAGAAAAAAAACTTGAACAATATCGTGGCAATTTACAAAAATCTGCAGTTGAGCTCGCAAGGGATTGGCGTAGCGATCGCATCCTAAGACGGGCAGACGCTTTGATGATAGCGATAGACAATAAGGATAGTTATCTCATATCGGGTAATGGTGACCTAATAATCCCTGATGATGATGTTCTCGCCATAGGATCCGGCGGTTCAATTGCACTTGCTGCTACAAGAGCACTTCTAAAATTCTCAAATCTTACCGCAGCTGAGGTTGTCGCTGAAGCACTCAAAATAACAAGTGAGATATGCATCTACACCAATTCAAGCATCGAAATTGAATCTATTGTGATAGAAGGATAAGATATAATTCCGTTTAGATATGAGATATAGCACAAACCTGTATACTAACTTTTCAGGAGGTTACCTTGCAGAAATCAAAAGTTGAAACAAAGGTATTAGCAGAAGCATTAACCCCGCGACAAATTGTTGAGGAACTTGATAAGTACATTATTGGACAATTTGAAGCAAAAAGGAGTGTTGCTATCGCGCTACGAAATCGTGCACGCCGACAGATGCTTGATGCGGATATGCAAGACGAAGTTGCACCGAAGAATATCATCATGATTGGCTCAACAGGCGTTGGGAAAACGGAAATTGCTCGCCGCCTTGCACGTCTGGTTGAGGCACCCTTCATTAAGGTCGAAGCTTCAAAGTATACTGAAATCGGGTATGTTGGTAGAGATGTAGAATCAATGATACGGGACCTTACAGAACTATCTGTAAGTCGTGTGAAGACTGAACAGACAGAGACCGTTGAAGAGGAAGCATTAGAAAGAGCCGAAGAACGTCTATTGGATTGTCTGTTTCCTATGCCAAGAAACTTAAGAACTAAAACTCCCCCAAGACCATCAGAAGAAGAAGAAGATGTTGACGAACAAATTCATGAAATAGAATTGGATGAACTGGATTTTGAGGATGAATTTGGCTTTCCATTTGAGTTAGAACCTGACGAAGAAGACAATAAGGCATTAGAAGAACAACGACAACGCCATCAGAAAACGCGTGAGAAACTTGGGAAAAGATTGAGAAACGGGGAATTTGAAAATAGACCTGTAGAGATCAACATGAAAAGCAGAAGCACACCGTTTGTTGAGATTTTCTCTCCTGGTGGAATAGAAGAGATGGATATTAACTTCAAAGATATGTTCAACAACATCTTGCCAAATCAAACAAAGAAAAGACGCGTTCCAGTATCTGAAGCCAGACAAATACTTATGCAAGAAGAAGCAGAAAAACTTATTGACATGGATGCTGTCATTAATGAGGCAATTGAACGGGTTGAAAACTCAGGTATTGTATTCCTTGACGAAATCGATAAAATCGCAGGACGCGAATCACGACACGGACCTGATGTTTCACGCGAAGGTGTACAACGCGATATTTTACCCATTATTGAGGGAAGTACAATCGCTACGAAATACGGTGCTGTTTCTACTCACCATATACTCTTCATCGCAGCAGGGGCATTCCATGTTTCTAATCCATCTGACCTAATCCCCGAACTACAAGGTAGATTTCCTATACGCGTTGAACTCAAAAGTCTAAATCAGAGCGACTTCAAATCTATACTGACGGAACCCAAGAACGCATTAGTAAAACAATACACTGCATTGCTACAGACAGAAGGAATTGAAGCGACTATTACAGATGACGCGATTGACGAAATCGCCGCACTTGCTTTTCAGGTAAATGAATCTGTTGAAGATATTGGGGCAAGAAGATTACATACCATCATGGAAAAACTCTTCGAAAATCTCTTCTTTGATGCACCTGACCTTGAGAAAGACGATGTTACTATTGACGCAGAATACGTTACAGGTGAATTAGCAGAAATCGTTAAAGATCAAGACCTCAGTCGGTATATTCTCTAACACAACGAGATGTGCTAAATGATTATTCGTTGAAGTCATACATACTTCCGTAGATAAGTCAATGTTCGGTCGACAGCACCAAGATTATCCTCAATCATTTGCCTCCCGTTCATACCGGCAGTTACCCGTTCTTCATCACAGTGCAACCATTCGGTGATCACTCTCACCATCTCTTGTGATGTGTTAACAAGTCTTGCTGCACCCTTTTCTAATAATTGATTCGCTTCATAAGCATTCTGAATAGTTGGACCAAAGATTACAGG
>VXOP01000362.1 GCA_009839975.1 Candidatus Poribacteria bacterium | reverse complement strand
AAATTTGCCATGCAAGATCAATTTATTGCAAGCCTAAAACTACTTATTGCGAAAATCTTTGCCAGAGTAAATCAACCTGCATATCTCCGATTTCTTTATACACTTGCTGATCAGAAGCGTATACTTCTTGTTGACAATTTCTATATTGGTCAAGATAAGGTTAACAGCGATGTGGAAATTGATACTTTCCGGTGTGTTCCCCCTTTTGGTACGGAATTTCTATTTGTTGCTGCACGAACTGAAAAATTTCCACCTATTGAGACGCGTGAAGAAAATGGATTTACTGTCCTTGTAGAACAGGATGCAGAATCGGCAGTGAAAAGTTGGCGTGGTCTGAGACGTATACAAAATAGATCGGATGAACAGCAACTAATTGGTCCCAAACCATTCTACGAAGAACAACCAGAATTTCAACAAAGTGAAGCACAACTTGTTATCACCGTTGAGGAGAAAAAAGATTAACATTAGGCAGTGCATACCGTATCAAAGGTGATTATGATCGTGCGATAAAAGATTGTAACACAGTTATAAGAATAGAACCAAATTTGCCAGTGGCATATAATAACCGTGGGTAGTTTATAAACTACAAGGTGAGACAGATCGCGCCATTGAAGACTATAACACAGTAAGTCAACTTGATCCGATTACAAGGATTACTTCACAGAACATCAAATGTCAATCAAGATAATTTGCAATCTTTGCATCATACTCATCCTCCTAATCCTAGTTCCATCCATAATTGCGCACGATGCTGCCAACACAGGCACAACGACCACAACAGCAGACTACTTCGACTACATCACGCTCTTCTCTGACGGCAAAATCACACGATTCGCTGAGATGCCGATTACGGTCTATATCTCTCCAGTCATCAAAGAGAGTCCATACCTGCCAGAACTCCGATACGCAATGCACGAATGGACAACCGCATCCGATGAACTGATACAGTTTCAGGAAACCGATACCCCGGATAACGCAGATATCAGAGTCAGTTGGGGATACAGTAGTTATATGAAGATCCATGATACCCGACTCGGAAGCGCACAGTTAAGGCGCATACACGACAATAAGGCAGTGGATAAAACAGAGAAGAGTACTATCAAAGTAGAAATAATACTGATTCTGGAGGGGGATAAAAATATAACCGAACTGTCCCAAGTGGAGATGCGAACGGTCTGCTTACACGAGTTCGGACATGCTATCGGATTATGGGGACACAGTCCGTACTTAGGGGATATTTGCTATCCTACTGCGACTACACAACATCTGTCACAACGAGACCTAAACACACTACGTAAACTCTATAATACTGCCATTGACACACCACAACACAAGGTTGCAATCAAAGCACTAAAAGTTGAGATTTTGCAGGAACCGAGAGAACATTATCATCACTTTCTACTCGGAAATGTATACTTTGACAAGGGAGATATGGATTCCGCTATAGACAGTTATAAGGATTGCATAGCAATAAATGAACATTTCCAACCGGCTATTGAAAAACTACTGCAGGCTTATGAAGCATCAGGACAACTATCAACGGCAATCAATCTGCTTGAGCAGAAGATAATAGCAAAACCGAGAGCAGTAGACTATAACACACTTGGCATTTACTACTATAAAAAAGGTCAAGTCGGTATGGCAATAGATGCATTTCAAAAGGCAGTTGCTCTCAATCCTTTGCACAAGGCATCAAAGCATAACTTACAACAACTATTCAGAGAAAAGGCACACCATGCACTAAAAGTCAAGAACTTTGAAACTGCAAAGGAGATATTTGATAAGATAATTCAACTCAACCCGATGGATGCAAAGACATACATGTTGATGGGGCAAGGTTATGCCCGTGCTGGACACTACAAGACCGCGATTAATTACTATCAAAAAGCACATGAGATAAATCCCGTTAGCAAATTAACGAAAACCGTTCTTGCGGAAACATATAACAACTACGGAGTCACCCTCAGAAACGGTAAGAAGTGGAATGATGCTATCGCTGCATACCAAAAGGCACTGGAGATACAACCCGAATTCCACATTGCGAAAACCAATCTAAGTGATGCGTTTTGGCAGAAAGCAAATGCTTATCGCGAATCCGGTCAGTTAGATGATGCTATCAATGCCTATCTTGAACTGCGGAAATTACAACCAAAAGACATGCAAATCTCAAGTTTACTGGGTGAATTGTATCTCAAGAAGCGGAATTATTCGGCAGCAGTCACAGAATTCAATAGAGTCTATCTGTCAGATCCCGATAATCCGCAAACACGGCAAAACCTAATCGCCGCGTATCATCAATCTTCACAGTCTTTGATAAAGCGGAAAGACTTCGTATCGGCAATTGACCTACTTAAGAAAGCAGTGGTCATTGCACCCACCAAGTCCAGCATTCGTGTGAGTTTGGCGCATGCATATCAGAGCATCGGTGAATACGAACGCGCAGAAACGGAACTTGAACAGGTACTAAAGCATGATCCGCATAATCAGCAAGCAACAACAGAACAGATAAACCTATATATCCGACGTGGTAATGCCTTGGTAAAGCAGAAGAATTATCCAGCAGCACTTGCACAGTACATTGCAATACCTGAAACTGAAAGGGATGTTGTGATCAACAACATCATCGGTTATCTCTATCTTGTTCAGAAGAAATACAGTGAAGCATTGACACTGTTTGAGAAGGTAATTTCCGAAGATCCACGCAATAGCTCATGCTATCAAAATCTCATGGCACTTGAGACACAAGTAGGAAAAAGATTATTGGGTCGTGATACATCGGATATACGCATGCGTGTGCAATGTTTACTCGCTATCTGCTTGTTAAACCGGAATAAACCTGACGATGCGCTTACAAAATACAAGCAAGCGATAGACACTAAATCCGATAAACATCAGAAACTCTTATATGATACGGGATTAAAATTGGAAAGTGGGTTCAAAACGCACAACGATTTTGAACGAAGTGCTACAGTGCGAAAGTGGATTCGTGAACTCAAATAGAA
>VXOP01000211.1 GCA_009839975.1 Candidatus Poribacteria bacterium | reverse complement strand
ACGCGATTGTCAAGACTATCTCTGAACTCAAGATACTGGACCCAGCAGTCGGTTCTGGGGCGTTTCCGATGGGAATGCTCCACAAGTTGACCCTTGCACTGCGGAGACTTGACCCAGATAACACCCGATGGGAAGCATTGCAGAAGCAGCTCGCTGGAAAACGTGCTACAGATGCCTTCAACACCCAAGATCAGCAGGAACGTAATGATGAACTCACCGAAATCAGTGACACCTTTGAACGATACCGCGATTCAGACTTCGGACGGAAGTTGTATCTGATTCAGAACAGCATCTTCGGTGTGGATATTCAACCGATTGCGTGTCAAATCGCCAAACTCCGCTTTTTTATCTCACTTGCCATTGAGCAGAGACCGGACAGCGGTGCAGGTAACTTCGGTATCAAACCGTTGCCAAACTTAGAGACGCGGTTTGTTGCTGCGGATACCTTAACCTTAATTGGACTTAAGGTACAAACCACACTCAGAAGTGATAGAGCGGTGAAACTTGAAGGTAAACTTCACAGGAACCGAGAACGTTATTTTCACGCAAAGACACGAAATCAGAAACGTAAATGCAAAGAAGAAGAACAGAGAATACGTAGAAATATAATCGCAGAATTAACCCAATTCGGTCTCCCTGAAGATGATGCCAGAAAAATCGCAGAATGGGATATCTATGACCAAAATGATAGTGCTGATTGGTTTGATCCGAATTGGATGTTTGGGGTTACAGATGGGTTTGATGTAGTGATTGGTAATCCGCCTTATGTCCGACAAGAGAAAATTAAGCATCTCAAACCGACGTTCAAAAAACGGTATTCCTGTTACACGGGTACCGCAGACCTTTATGTCTATTTCTATGAGCGCGGACTACAATTGCTGAATGCAAACGGTATCCATACCTTTATCTGTTCTAATAGTTGGTTAGATGTAAACTATGGCGCGCCGTTACAGAAACACTTGCTGGAGAATACCGCCAGTGCTGTTATCTGTCATAGCGAGGCACAACGTGAGTTTGGAAGTGCCGATATTAACACTATCGTGAGTATTATCCGAAACGGAACACCTGATGCAGATTCCCATATCCGTTTTATCACGTTCAAAACTTTTATCGGTGACCCGAATTTAGATAATCGACGGGAAAGAACATGCCCACACGTTGACCTCAAGCGAGAAGGCACGCGTGATGGAAAATACGCAGGCGATAAGTGGGGTGGAAAATATCTGCGTGCCCCAGACATCTATTGGACTATTCTTGAGAAGGGAAAAGATAAATTAATACGTTTAGGTGATGTAGCTGAGGTAAGACGTGGATTTACAACAGGTGCGAATGACTTCTTTTATCTTGATGATCAGAGAATTCAGCAATGGGGAATTGAGGAAGAATTTTTGAAGTCGGTCATCAAAAGTCCGCGTGAATGCAAGAGTATCCTTATTGATCCAAGTCACCTACAGTTTAAGTTGTTTATGTGTCATGAGGACAAGGCAGGACTGGCACGGACTGCTGCGTTGCAGTATATTGAATGGGGAGAATCACAGGGATATCATCGGAGACCGAGTTGCCGGGGGCGTGCGCGCTGGTGGGATTTAGGTAAACGAGAAATTCCAGACCTATCTTTCAACTATTTGATTTCTTCAACTGCAAGAACCCTATTTACGCGAGACTGCTGTTATACAAGTGACAATTTTCAGGAAATCCACACGGATTTAGGTTTGATATTGCCTTTGTGTGCTTCTCTGAATTCTTCACTATTTCAACTGATGGTAAATATGGCGGGACGTTCTAATTTCGGTGGTGGATTGCTAAAAGTTCAGACCTATGAGATTTCGGAATTACTTTGCCTAGATCCAAAACTGTTTGTCTTTGAGAATGAAGCGATATTCGCGTCGACTGCATGGGAAATGCTCAAACCTTCAGACGACCGACGCTCTCTTGATGCTATTATTTTTGATGTCCTCAATCTTACAGAAGGCGAACGGGACGGTGTGTATGAGGCGGTTGTTAAGCTTGTGGAGTCTCGGTTGCGGAAGGCGCGGAGTATGAAGGGGAAATAATCTGTCTGAATCGCGGATTGTCGCGGATTACACAGATTTCGCGGATTATTGCGTCTGTTATATTGGTGTTCTCTGTGAAGTCAGTGTATTAGATACGTTAGCATGCAACAGACGTTTTAGTGTGTCCAAATGATCTTGATGTGCCAGAGAAAAATCCGCGAAATCTGTGTAATCCGTGAAAATCCGCGATTCTGACAAAATACCTGAAACTGAATAACCCCGCACTTCATGAAATGGATGTTGACACATTACATCCATAGATTGTATAATATGGCAAGTGTCAAACAATTAAGGGGTGCGATTTTTGGTATAATTCGTCCAATTTAACTCCCTCAATATTACTGTTGTAGATAACTGGAACGAATTACCTCAAGATTGCACGGTCAAATTGTCAGATTTATTTAAGGAGGGCAAATCCATGAATGGCACTGAAAAGGTCATCAAGCATCTTGAAATGACCCAAGCCGTTATTAACCGTTTGGGACGCAACAGTTTTCTCTTAAAAAGTTGGAGCATGACAATTCTCGTTGCAGCAATGGTCTTAATCGCTAAACCTGATTTTTCAAGTCCATATTTTAGCCTTGTGCTCCTAATTCCTGTTATGGGGTTCTGGGGTTTAGATGGATACTTCCTTATGCAGGAAAGACGGTTCCGAGAAATCTACAAGGAAATTAGACAGCAAGAAGATACCGATTTTGAAATGGACATCAAGAAACATAAGGATAAGCCGAAATGTAGTTGGATATCTGCACTTTTTTCAATTACGCTTACTGTTTTTTATCTGATTGAAGTCCTTTTTGTGGGTGTAATTACTGTATTGTTATCAAGCATTTAGATTTTCTATATGGAATAATACCAGAATAACGCGATTCTTAGCGGTAGGTGCGATATCCTTATCGCACCGGATTTACCCTAAAGAGTTTCATAAGAGGTTTTCGCGTAGGTCCCGGTGCGAT
>VXOP01000191.1 GCA_009839975.1 Candidatus Poribacteria bacterium | reverse complement strand
TGTCATGACTCTCTATGGAGATAAAGGTCTTCCGGGTAGCATTGTCTTTTCTTTACCAACTGAAAAGAAATTCAAGGATGTTGTGATCGTAGCACGACAGAATCCGAGACTACCAGATCGAATACCGCGTCCGGGGATGAACCAACTACCAACAGAACTGACACCTCAAGAGTGGATAGTGAATCCGTATAATGGTCATGCGTACGTAAGGATAAGGTGTGAAGGATATGATGCAGCTAAAGCACGCGCACAAGCTGAAGGGGCATATCTCGTCGCAATTAATGACGCGGAAGAACAGAAGTGGTTATCAAGCACATTCGGAAATGAACTCTATTGGATCGGATTGCATAAAACAGATAATGGACACTGGTTATGGGATAACGAAGAACCGATAGACTATACGAACTGGGGACCTGAGGACAGATTCACTGAAGACATCCTTGCTAAGAGTGAAAAAGTGGGAGCAGTTATGACTTTTGTTGAAGGTGAATGGCATGCAGTTGCACCCGGTGATCTGTTTTGGGATTATACAAAATATGCGATTCTTGAAAAGAGTAGTTGGCAAACCGGAACAACTTCAGAGGATAGATGAACGTGGGTTCTAATTTACCAACTCAAATACGACAGGAAGCTCAAGTCGTATACTGTTAACTGCTTGTCCATCAGGGAACGGTGGATACGGTTCAGCATTTTGAACTGCTGCGAGCGCGGCGTTGTCCAATACACGTGATCCAGACGAATTTGAGACCTTCGGGTTACGGATAGTACCGTCTCTGAGTAACGTAAAACGGATAGTAGTTGTCGATCCATCCTCTAAACTGCGAACATTTGGCGGTAAACGTTGTTCCTCTCTAATGCGATCACGTACCTTTCTCAAGAATTCTGAGAATGACTCCTTTGTTTCACCAAAGCCTGCTGCGGACAACCCAAGATCAGCAGTTTCCCCAAAATCCATTACAGCTAAACTTGATCCCATATCCATTTGGGTTGTTAATCCAGTTGTTTCAAATTTTGGCATTTCAAACTTTGGAACAGTAGAAACGATTTTCACATGGCGTGTTGTTTCCATCATATCTTTACCTGTGCCTAATACGTTAAATTGTATTACGTTGTCTGATGGTGGATCAGAGACATGCATAGTAAAACTTGCGGGTCCCAATGAGAGGTTGGTATTCATTGAAACAGTACTGTTCTTAGGCGCGCGGATTTGAACGGCTTTTGGTTTAGTCAGTTTCTGAGGTGCACGAGGTGGGGATATACGTCTTGTTTGAGGAGGCGGCGCGTCTACGACTACACTTTGGATTTTATCCTCATTCATCTGCAAGACTGTCTGTTTGACAAACCATACGGTTAGGACGACAAGTGCGACGGCGTGCAACCCAATTGCACACCCGAATGCAAACTTTCGTGCTTTTGCCTTCCATTTTTTGCTTGCTTGCCGATTTTCACGTTGTGCATCTACATAAGTAATTGAAACTTCTGCAACTTTCTCCGCTGCGACTCTTCTGGCAACATTTGGTGCTTTTACACCCGGTCTGTTATTGGCTGCCATTTTTCTTCTTAGTTTTTCTCTTTTCCGCTTTTTTGATGAATAAATAGAGAATGCGTGATTCATTCAGTTTAATCCTCCCAGATTTTGGATACGTTCTTTAGTTCCGTGCACTTGTTGTCCAACCTTTTGTCCAGTCGTTGGCTGGGTTTACACCGCCGATAAAATTGACAGCATCAAAGAACCCGTCTGATGGTGGGGTTGCTGGTGTGACGAGAGATGAACCGGAACTGGATGTGAAATCGGGGTTATCTTTGTTGAATGGGTCAACAAGATTTACGTCTGTTTCTACATTACCAAGTCCCTTTGCCCATCCGGCTTCGTCAAACCCGTCATCGTTCCTTCCTTCACCTGTTTCATCCCCGAAATTAGCGAGTCTATTATTGAAGAAGGTGCTGTTCTTAACAATTAAGTTGCCATCATTTGCTTGCTTGTGTGATGATTCATTATTGATATCAAAACCGACCTTGTTGAATCCTGTGACGATAAAGTTTGCATATATCCCAGCAGCACCTTCCCGAATCAACATACCGTTATCGCTATAGGGTCCATCGGGATCGCCAACTAATGTGACATTGTATATCGTTGGAGCTGAACGTGGTGTTGCTTCATTGTTTTTGCTACTGTTATCACTTTCAAAGCCGTTGTCGGCATCGTCTCCATATTGTTGTGCGACCCAGAATTGACCTTTACCTGTCCATCCATCTGTCCAGTCGAATGAATCATCGCGTGCCCCTGTTACGAGTACGTATTTAAGATTGACTGTCCCACCAAACATTTCGATGCCGTCATCTTGGTTCATGTGCACCTGGATATATTCAATGACGGTACCGGAACCGACACCTTGCAATGCGATCCCGTTCAATTCGTTGTCAGGACTGAATTCTAAACCTGCATATTCAACGCGCACATATCGTAATACGCCGCTGTTATCATTCGGATCATCACCGCCGAAATCGCCTGTATCTCCTTCTCCTGCGGTAACTCCTTGATTTGTGGGGGCTTTTCCGTTGATAATCAATCCACCCCATTGTCCGCGGGCACGTTTTCCGATTTCTGCATCACTTGTCATGACGATAGGTGCTTCGGCAGTTCCTTCTGCCATGATTTTCCCACCTTGTGCAACGATGAGTGTGCCCTTTTCTGCCTGTTCACCATAGATTGTGACACCAGGTTCAATCGCTAAAGTAGCACCATCTTCAACAAACACGGCACCGCGTAACAGGTAAACCGCAGATATTGTGAGTTTCCAAGTTGGACTATCTGGTTGACTCAAGCGGGATCGTAATTCATGTTCATAATACAATCGATTAATGTCAGCCACCAATTTCTGACGTTCAGAACTAGATTGATTTTCTTGTAGATCAATTTTGATTTCCTCAATCAACTGATTGAGTTCTTCATGACTTCTGGTGGTGAGTTTACCGTGTAAATTAACTACTTCCTGACCACTAATGTCTAT
>VXOP01000364.1 GCA_009839975.1 Candidatus Poribacteria bacterium | reverse complement strand
TTTTTTTTACCACATTTATCACAAATTACCTTTTTCGGCGCCAACAACTTCCCCATTCTGAACGTTTTGATAGTCGGGAATCGGAGTTCCCTCCTACAAATCAGAATGTACCATAAAATCAGAAATTTACTATACTTTCTTATACAGCATCTAAAGTGGGTGTGTTATCCTGACAATAGACTGGTCGGAAAAGTGTTTTTCTCTTGAATGGCATTTCTTCAACATGTTTTGGATGCGGTTGCCACTTGTGCCATTTGTTTCCTACGGTATTATAGCAATTGAAAACTGCGACCCGATCATGTGTCTCATCTGTCCATTTTGCACCTGTATGTGTAATTGCTTCGGTAAAAACCAACATGGATCCAGCAGGACAACTGTAATCTTCCCATAAGGGAGAATTTCTGTCTGCAGTAGATTTTGGAGCGGGAAACGCGCCTTTATGGCTTCCCGTTAGGAACATCGTACCGCCTCCGCGTTCTTTAACAGGATTAAGCTCCCAGACAACCCGTGTTAGTCCGCTGTGTGCTCTGTCGTGGTGTAAATGGTAGGTATGCGAATTACCAGGAAAATTGAGCATACCGCGCCCACCGTGGGGGCGGAAGTTATCGTGTCCCTTTCCTCGTATGGTGAGAAAGGTGCCTTCAAACCTAAACCCGTAGCAGTTATCGTTTGCGTAACCAGATGTCAGGAATTCGTTCATGAAACCTAACACAACCGGGTGATCTGTAAGTGCTTCCAGTGGACCACCGATTGATGAGCGATGGTGATCTGGAATTGATTCTGGGTCCTGTTTGAGTTGATAACAGAATTCGCGCATCTCTTTGGTTTCTGTTTCACTCAAAACTCCTGGAAACAGGAGCCATCCGCGCGTATCAAACAGAAATCGTTGTTCTTCAGTGAGTGGGATCGGAGGCAAATTATCGGCATTCGTCGTAGGATTTGGCATAAAATACTCCAAATATAGTTCTTATACTAAAATGACGTGATTTTTCATGTTTTGTCCAAAACAAGTGCGATTAGGAAATCGCACCTACCATTATGAATCGCGTTAATTTGATATTAGTCTTTCTTCTGTCCGTATAGACGTTCTGTTTCCTGATTCAACCAGGAACCGTAATCTCGTGGCATTTCGTCTGGAGGACTTAACCCGTTTTCATTTCTCCATCTGAGTAAAGGATGATCTCGGTTTTTCTGTGGCAGGTCAACACGTTTTCCGTATACTGCTGATTCAAATATCCCCATGAGGATCTCCATAACATGCCGTCCTTCATCACCGCTACACTCATGTTCTCGGTCTTCATCAAGTGCGTTCACATATTCGTCAACGAGACAGTAGTCATCGATATCAGCACCTTTATCTTTCTCAAAATGTTCTGGAACGATGGGTGTCAGTTTCTCCCATTGGTCATGCGTACCGTCGGGGAGAAAATGTGGTGTTGGTAACCACCATGCGCCTTTCAGTTCAGACCAAAACAGTCTACCTTCGCTTCCGTAGAGTTCAAGAACATAAGCATCACTGGTTACCTTTTGAAATCTTTGTTGAATTAATGTACCCGTGACATTGTTATCAAATTGTAATGTTGATGTGGTATATTCACCTGCGACAATACCCATTCCTGCAGGTGCTGGGGTAACATCCTCTGGTGTCAGTTGTCGTCCGCCAGCGGTTGCTTGTGTCACAACACTTCTACAGTGTCCACCGAAACGTAGCATATTGTTAACGACATGCGTTCCGATGTTCATGAGTCCGTACCCTGCATAGTATCCTTTACCACATGCGTACATGTATCTTAGCTCACCAATTTTACCTGCCTCAAGTGCCTTTGCAACGGCTTGGATAGTTGGACTTACGCGGCGTTGATGGTGCACCACGACACGAGCGTTTTTCTCTCGTGCCTTTTGGAGGAGGGCATCCGCTTGGACTAAATCAACACAAAGCGGCTTTTCGACTTCAATGTTAACGCCATGTTCAAGGGCTTGCATACAGAGTGGATAGTGCAAGTCTGTTGCTGTCGGAATGGCAACTATATCTGGTTTCGTCTGCTGAATCATTTCATCTACATCAGAGAACTGTGCAGACACGTTGACGATCTTACCAAGTGCTGTTAACCTATCCTCAAGAAGGTCACAGAGTGCTACTATGTTTGTGCGTGGATGTGCATAGTAGGCTTTTGCTGCGGAAGTGCCTCTACTACGACATCCTAATATTGCGACACGATAATTTTTCATGGGTAAAAATGTTGAATCCTTTTAAACTAACACAGTTTTGCTTAATATTAACCCATTGTATGCACCCTGTCAAGTGTTTAACTGGCTTTATTTTTATTGTGTTCTCTATGCGTATAGAATCTGGATGTGTTATGGTTTGACCTAAGGAGAGAATGGTACTAAGGGTTCATAATTCGTTGTTGCTTCAATGCTTCTATTTCTCGTGTGAGTTCTTCAATGCGTCTATCTTGTGCGCTCTCGCCTTTGCTGCGCTACACCATGATAATCTGTGGGATGCCTATGGCTGCAACAATAAGTGCGATTAACCCGTAAGTGAGATATGTAACATGTGAGATTTGTTTGTCAACACCTTCAAGTTTGCCTCTCGTCCATGCTACGTCATCTTTTAGGGATTTAATGTCATCTTTTATAGATTTGATCTCGGTTTTCATGGATGCGATCTCGGTTTTTAGTGGATCAACTTCCTCCTTGATAATTGATCGGATCTTCTCAAGGTCTTGAGGTGTTAAATCAGCGAAAGCTGGCATAGCAATTATGCAGAAGAGTATTGAAAATAACATAACATTTTTCATTGGGACACCTCCATACAAAAAGTGGTTAGCAATGCTATGGTAAACACAATTATCTGATTACCTGTCTATAAGTATAATGAATTTTTAGCACGTTTTCAATCTTTTTCGGGTGTGTAAAGTTTTTGGCATGACGTTATGATGAACGTCATTCTGCACAAAAAAGTATCTGCTCAGAATTTGGCGTTATCAAACCGTTGCACATTCATCTTGA
>VXOP01000124.1 GCA_009839975.1 Candidatus Poribacteria bacterium | reverse complement strand
GTAAGATAGTCTGCAGCGTCAGATGTGTATTAGAGACTTAAGAAAATCCTTGTATTTATTGAGCCATTTAAGAAAAAAGACTGGATAGCTGTAACAGTGTATGAGGTTAATGGAATAGCGGATGCTGAACGCAAGGCTCAAAATGATAACTATCAGTTTTTAGTATTTTAAGTCACTTATGCGATTCAGAGACTTCATCCATTCAACCCAGACAAGCTATCTGATACAAAGAGAAAGACAATATGAGAACTATACATAAATATGAATTTGGAATGGCTGATATTTCGTTAACAATGGGAAAGCGATTTGATGATGCTGTTGACAACATCTCCCTTTTCCTTAAGAATGAAATTTCACTATCTGAAGTAAAATTGGATGCTATTTCAGAACTAAAAGGCATGTTTAACCGTTCTATACGTAAGGATCAATGGAATTGGTTTACTGTTTATAATAAGCTCGGATGTCCGCCTAAGCACGAAATGGATTCTATTGTTTATCAGTTAGTGAAACTCCGGAAGAGTATAAAAGAAAAACAATTTGAAGAATCAATGTCAATACGAAATGATTTGGTCAACAGCACACTTCCGACTTACCTAAGTCAATGGAAGAATCAAGAGAAGGTACAGATTTCTCAGGGAAATAGCGGGTGGTTGTATGTACTATCTAGAAAAGATGAACCTGACATTTTGAAAATAGGTAGGACGATACGTTCTGTTGAAGAACGTGTTAAGGAGATAAACTCACACACAGGTGTATTGAAACCATATTCCGTAAGAACTGTTTACAAGGTAGATAATGCAGAAGAAGCTGAGAAACTTGTTCACAAATTACTTTCTGAATATCGGATACGATTCGATAGAGAATTTTTCCATATTCCGTTTAAGAAAGCATCTGGAATGATTGAAAAAAAAATATCTCATCTCCTTAGACGGACGCAAGGACAAATAAAATGGTTTGATGAAAACAAGGGTTATGGTTTCATAATAAGTGAAGAACATTATCATCGCGAAATCTTTGTCCATAAGTCTCAAATTATGGATGATAGTATTTCATTAAAACCATGTCAGAAAGTAAAATTTGATATACGTCAGACAAATAAGGGTTTATCTGCAGTAAATGTCGTTCCTATCAAAGAATGGGAGTGAATAGGAATTTGCGGACATGACTATGATAAGTCATATCACTGTAAGAAATTCGTAACATTTTTTTGGTTGTGATACGTTTTCTATATACCTGTCGCACCACTGGTGCTCGGTTACTGGTGATTGTTAGCAGTGCAACAGGTGTATAGCATGTAGGAACTTCACATCTCCAAATCCACTTATGATCCGTGAGAAAAAGAACCGCTGTTCAAAAGAATCTTCAGAGTATCAGAATCGTAATTGGTAAAATTGGTAAATTTTCAGATATACGAATCCAGTCACAGTCCATAAAGAGCAATTTGAAAAATTACCAATTGGAAATCTAATGCATTCTACCATACTTGTTTGATACGCATCACAAACCTCTTATCCTGAAAATCCTGGTTCAGACAAGTAACCAAAACTCTACACATCCCACCCTAATTTCTTTGCTATGAAGTTTCAAATATGATATAATTACCACTGTACGTCAAAATTGTGTCCAATGTCAGTGTTGAATCGTGTTTATCCTGATATTAGCAATATTCATTTGAACTCCCCAAACAAATACTAAGTAGGAAGACAATCCAACATGCAATTAACAGAAGATCAACTCGCGCATTTTAGAGAAGAAGGTTACTTAGCAATAGACGGTTTTTTCTCGCCAGTAGAGGCAGAGGCACTACGGTTAGAGTTAGAAAGAATCTACAATACTGAACTTGAAAGCGGTAGAGGTATCAATTGTGCTATTCAAGAGGATGGCACGAAACGCGACAACGAAGGTGAACGTCAGAATCTGCAGGTTATTCCCCTAAATAACCGAAGCGATTTACACAAGGCGTTACCCTTTCACCCTAAGGTTGTCGCAGTCGTTGGGCAGCTCATTGGTGAAGAATTCATGTTGGAACTGGATCAGGCGTTTTGGAAACCGCCGAAAGTAGGTATCGGCACCAGTTGGCATCAAGATAACGCATATTTCAAAATTGCCGACCCACTGCGAGGCACTGCAATGTGGATCGCTATTCACGATGCACATGTTGGAAATGGAACTATACATGTTATCCCTGGTAGCCATCGCGAGAGTTATGAACATTATCGTGACCCGTTGAGTGATCACCATATCCGATGCGATCCACCTGAAGAACGTGCTGTACCGATTGAGTTGAAGGCTGGCGGTGTGTTGTTCTTCTGCTACGGCGTTGCACATTGCACGAGATCAAATCTTTCTGATAAGGAACGCGCGGGTGTGGCACTCCATTTCCTACACAACGATTTCGGTGGCAAGCAAATTTGGGAAAGAAATAACGCTACGAAACCGATGATTACAGGTCCTTTAGCAACCGGTGGAGAAAAAGAATTTGGTGAAAAGTTTGAAGGTAGATGGAAAACATTGATGGATGGTGTGCTGGCTTCTGCATAGATAAGTTTTTCACCTACTTGATACCAATGATAGTTTGATTGCATCTACCAAATTATCAGAACACTTAGGAGGCAAAAAATGGCAAGGATTGGACCGATGGATGTTAATACAGATAAGAATACATACCATTTTGTAGTTTACGACTTGGACGGACCTATTTACAATGCCCCAGGTGTCTACATATTTTCAAAAGGTCCACCCAATGCAGAAAGTATAAATCAGCATGAATTATTATATATTGGACAAACAGAGGGTTTTAGAACACGGTTGAATCCAAATCATGAAAAATGGGATCGTGCCCGTGATCTTGGTATGAATTATATTTGGGTTTATGTACCTAGACCTACTGAATCTCGATTTGATATTGAAGATCATCTAATTGAACATTTTAAACCACCACTTAACGACTATAAACGTATTGCTTTAAAATCCTAAATAAAACTTAGATCGGAAATTGCTAAATCATACATTTTTCCACTTGGAGGATATTGAATGTTCAGACGAGAAAATAAATTATTTGCCGTTTCTCTGTTTTGTCTCTCTGTTTTAACTTTCTATATTATACCATTCACTCTGGCACAAGATGTAACCAGCGATGAGCAAATCATTCAACGATACAAGCTAATGCTCGCGCGGAAGCCAAAAGAAGGCAGTACATTTGACCGTGTCTACCAGTTCTACTTGGAAAATGCTGGATTAGAGGCATTGGTCAGCGATTATCAAGCTGAAGTACAAGCCAAACCAGACGATGCTAATCTCCAACTCATCTTAGGACACATCTACAAACGACTCGGGAAAGATACCGAAGCACTTTCAACATATCAACGCGCTGTTGAACTGGCACCCAATAAATACTATCCACACGTCGCGTTGGGACAGATGTATGCTACGCTACGACAACACGAGGATGCAATCCAAGAGTTAACAAAGGCTGCATCTTTGTCTGAACAAGCACAGAATGTCCCACCTGAAGAGTTAACGGCAATATATAAAGCACTCGGAAACGCATATTTTAGTCGCGATAAAGTTGACGAAGCGATTCAAGCATGGAAGAAAATATCTGAACTTGATCCTGATGACATATTCGCACGGATTGAACTCGCTGACCTATTCCGTGAACAGGAACTCTTTGATCAAGCAATCGCACAACACGAAGCAATCATTCAGTTGAAAAAGGATGAACCCTATCGCGTCTGTTTGAGCCGTAGGGAAATCGGTAATATACACGAAGCGAAAGGTGACTTTGAAATAGCGATACAACATTATGACGAAGCACTCTCTCTAACGGCTCCCGGAAACTGGCTACGTAAAGACCTACAACACCGTATCATCGGTATCTTCGCAGCTGACAGTAATTGGGAAGCACTCATAGAATACTATCAGAAGAAACTTGAAGCAACACCGAATGAACCGGAACTTATCGGACTACTGGCAGCAGCCTATATTGAGAACCAACAGATTGAAGAAGGGATGAAGACCTATCGCAAAGGATTAGAACTCGCACCGACTGACGCAAACCTACGTCTCAACCTGATCGCTTCTCTCCGCAACGCAGAAAAATATGAGCTTGCAGCAGCCGAATACGAAGTCCTTAGTGAACAGGACCCGGATGATTTCGGTATCTACCGTGAACTCGGTAAGTTGTATCTGCAAATTGGAGATCAGGATAAGGCTAAGTCCGTATATCAGAAAATGATTGAACGTGATCCGAAAAATCCAAGCACACACCTCATTCTTGCTGAGATATATGCAGGACACGAATGGATTGAAGATGCTGTTACACAGTATGAGAAAGCAATCTCCCTTGCACCAAAAAACCTCGATTTCATTGAGTATTTCGGTGATTTCTATTTCCGTCAAGGTGATCGTGAAAAGGCACTTGAAACGTGGAATCGGATGGTGGCTGGCGAGTTGAATACTGCACAGAATTATAACCAGTTGGCGGAGCTACTCAATGCAAAGAAATTCAAAACTGAAGCCGTTACTGCAACCCGAAAAGCCGTTGAGTTAATGCCTGATGAATATCGCTACCGTGAAGCATTGGCAAAACAACTCATGGAGAACAGTGAATATGAAGATGCACTGAAAGAATTCACGAAGGCGATGGAACTGGCTCCTAACGCGTTTTTCGCTGAAAAGATGGATGACAAGCGGATTGAACTCTACCGAAGACAAGGGACGCTACACGAAAAAATAGAAGAACTTGAAACCGAAATCGAAAAAACAGGATCGTCTCAGAATAATCTTTTTACTCTTCACAAACAACTTGCCAAAATGTATCTTCGGTTAGGAAACGTTACCTATGCACTTGAAGTCCTCCTAAAAGCTAAGGAACAACAACCGAATGATATCGGCGTCAACCGTTGGCTCGCAGAAGTATACCACCGACAAGGTAGACGTGATGATTCTAATGCTGTTTATATGCAGCTGATTGAATTAGATAGCGCAAATGCACGCGAATATCACGCAAACATTGCAAAGTCATACCTGAATGTATTGGACTTTGAAGCGGCAACGACTGCAGCAAAACAGGTTATCGCACATAGTCCGCGCAATCCTGAAGGACACCAATTGCTTGCACAGGTTGCAAAGCAATCTGGAGAATATGAGACTGCTATTGATAGTTTGAAACAAGCAGTACGTTTACGTCCAGAAGCAATTGACATCCGCAATGAGTTGGCTGCTACCTATAAACTGGCAGGTAAACTGCAGCAATCCCTTGCACAGTATTGGCGTTGTTGGGAATTGAGCGACAATATTAACGACAAACTCACTTTTGTCAAACCGCTCTCAGAGGTGTATTACGACCTCGGCAGGCGTGGTGAATTTGAAGAGAGACTTAAGCAGATGGCGAAGTCAAGTACTGTGGGTGTAGCACCTGTCCTCGCACTTGCCGAACTTCACCGACTTGAGGGAGACCTACCCAGTGCTCGCTTCCAATTAGCACAAGCACTAAACAGACAACGCGAAAATTCAGAACTCTTAATACACCTTGTTCAAATTAGCATGGAATTAGGTGACCTACAAGACGCTCTGACATATCAACAACGACTGGTCAAGGTTGATCCTGACTATGCACATCAACGTAGACTCGGAGAACTATTGTTTGATGCGGGACGTGAACAGGAAGCAATTCAAGCCTGGACGAAATTACTTCATGCAAAAAACCAGACGCTTGAGGCGGAAGTAAAACTCGCCGCATTGTTGTTACGGCACGGACTATCAGAAGAGGCATTTCTTGTACTGGACCGCGCATCAGAGAAAATCAGTGGAACAGATGCACATCTACCTCTATATCGCTTGGGTGTGATGTTAGTTGGCATGAATGAACCTGACCGTGCAAAAACATATTTCCACCGAATCCTTGAGATGTCCGAACCCATCGGCAGCACGACAAATAGGAAGTCAAACCAACCATCAATCTTCCTTACCTCTTCAGTCCCTGGAATTGAACGAAACAAATTTAAAATAGCACGCAACAGCGTTGGTACGATACAGAGCAGACCGAATTTTGCGGGAGCAAGTATGCCATGGATGCCGAAGGATTTTGAGGAAGCACAATCTGGCGCACTTGTTCAATTAACTACTATCGCACAAACGCAAGGAAAACTGCCCGAACTCATTAAACATTTTGAAGACAAGGCTGATGCAAATCCCACGGATGTTAAAACACTTGAAATCCTCGTGAAACTCTATACTTTAGTCCAATATGACGACAAAGCGAAGCAAACTATTGACAGATTAGTTGAAATATCACCAAACGATTCTGCATACCAACCACTTAGATTACATCGCATCATAGAAGAAAACCCCGATTATGAAACGTTGAAGGCATCACTCAAGGAAATGCCGGGGATAGACAATGTATCACAACTTGCTTACATAGCAGAATATGCACAGATACTTTACCGTAAAAACAAAAAAGAAGATGCGACAAAACTATTGAGCGAAATTGAAGATGCAAAGGTGACCGATATTAACGCAGGTTTTGAATTGGTTGCAGCTTTTGATCTCATTAATAAATTTGATATCGCTGAGCGGATACTTGTTAATTTACCCACACCACCACAGAAAAAACAGTATGAATATAGACGACTGTTTTCGAGTCTCACAACCGAATATATTAAAAAAGGGAACTTGGAGAAAGCGGTAGAACTTTTCTGGACATTTTGTGAACGGACAAAACCCACGAAGATTAATCCAAGACGGGTTGCTGCTCTGGCACAAACCTCTTATTATTATGGCGGTTATAGACCGATTCAGACCAGTTATCCTGCTCCAACAGCTTATTTCAATGGTGCTCGTCTCAACTATCTACAATCTATCTTCCGAGAATTTTGGTTGCGGGATCAACAACAGGTGTTACTCACCAAATTACAGACCGAGTTTGAAACAACCGAAGGTAGAAATCGGATTTTCCCTGCATTGGCACTCAGCTACTGCTACTGGTGGGATGAAAAACAGGATGAAGCCCAACAGGTGATAACAGTCCTACAACAAGAATTCCCCGATGATCTGACACTGAAACTCAACACCGCTCTCGCGTCTATTCAGACAGCGAAACATAAAGAAGCAACGGCACTGCTTGAAAATCTTGTCGCAACGGAACCCAGAAATCGAAAGCAATACCAAGACCTGTTGCTGCAGATCGCCATTCATACAGGTGATACGATTGCGATACGTGAGTTAATGTCAAAACTGCTGAGCTCACCAACAGGTGCAACAGAACTCTATCAATACTCACAGAAGCTTCGGGATGCAGGTTTCACGCAATATGCTATCGCCGCGGCGAAAAAAGCCATGTCATTAGCCATGGTGCAACGGAACCCTAACTTCTTAATTCAACTGGGACAGCATCTGAATAATCTGGGTAGAGGACAGGATGCTTCACTCCTCGCCGAACGCGCACTGCGTTTCGCAAGCCGTCCAGACCGGTCCGGACGTATGATGTATTCATACTATTTCCAGCAGGCAACAAGTCTTGCGAACCGATCGAACAGTATGAAAGAACGGGAAAACAAGTTCATCGCTGATGCCAAGAATAACCCCGACTCGTTTCAAGCACAACTCCGATTGGCAATGTATTATGAGGGAACGAATAAGTTCAGCCAAGCTGCAGAAGGGTTTAAAGCTGCACTGAAATTACAACCAAAAGATGATATGGTCCGGTTGCGTTACATCCAGATGATGGAACGAAACGGCAAGGCTGTTGATGTAATACCCGAATATCTCATACTTCTTAAAAACGATTCAAGTGCACTCGGATACAATTACAAAAATGCGATTGATGCTTTCGTCGCTGCAGACAGATTTGATGAGCTTATAACGCTTGTAAAAGAGATGATTGATCCTGTCGGAAAATACGCCGGCAGCGATATGACCGCAACCGTTGGACGCAGATGTATTAAGGAAGAAAAATACGATGACGCAATCGAGATCTTCAAGAAAATTATAAAGGTCCATCCCAGTTGGGACTACATACATCAAGACTTAGCCGATGCTTATGTCGCAGCTGGAGATGTGGATAAAGCAATTCAATACCTAACCGAAATGCATGAAAAAAAGAAAACATCAATAAAGCAGTCAGAGTTTGTATTGAAAATTGCAAAGTATCTTGAAGAAGCAGATCAACGCGACACAGCTATCCAATACTTACGGGAACAGGTTGAAGATGTTGACAAGAATGATTCAACCAATCCAAACATCTCTTTAGTTGAAACATTCTTGTATGTACAAAAACTTGCTGAACTCTATCAGGAAGATGACAAGTTAGATAGTTTGATAGCAGAATATGATGCTAAACTCGCAGAATCTCCTGAAGATCCGAAGCTGCTCTATCTTGCTGCAAATCTAAAATTAAAGGCAGAAGATACTGAAGGAGCAAGCAATCATGTCAATCAGATCATCGATTCATCGCTGAAGACTGTGAATAAACAGTGGCTCTACAACCTCGCTAAATCGTCTGAAGACGCTGGGGACTATAAACTTCAATTTCGTATTTTGGAAGCGGTCGCTGAAAAACTTGAACGAGACAATTCTTGGGATCTTCAAGAATGTTACAAGAAACTCGCTGAAGCGTATGCAAAGAGAGATGAGTTAGAAAAAGCACAGAACGCATATCGCAAGATGGGCACTTTCCAGGCAATGAGAGGTAGTCTAAGTAGCACATATCAGAAGAGAAGTCTTGGATCGACCTATATGAACCATAAAATGTGGGATGAAGCTGAGGCTATCTTTACTGAAATAATCAACGATCTCGCTGCCTCATCCTATGACCGTGATTATTCACAAGATAGGATAATGCAGATCAAACAGCAGCGAGGTGATCTAAATACGCAGGAACAGATTACCGAAAACTTACAAGATATGAGCGTAAGCATGCAGCGCGCGATGGCACAAGAGTTCGTGCAACGTAATCAGGTTAACAAGGCAATAGGTGTATACGAGAAGATCAAAAAAGAGATGCCAGAAGACTTTGAATCTCGGGCACAACTTGCTAACTTATATTCACGAAATAACCAACACGATAAAGCCAATGAAACATGGGCTGAATTGCTCAATGCCGACCCAGAAAACACAAAATATCAAGACGGCATGGTGAACAGTCTTCAAGATGCTGGGAAAAAGGATGAGGCACTGCAACTTACCCTAAAATACATTGAAGGCGAACCTGATAGTAGCGTCCATCACATCCGACTCGCAAAGTTTTACGCTAATAACGATAAAATAGATGATGCTATCGCTACCTATGAGAAAGCAACTGAACTTGCCCCAGGAGATAGACAAACTTACCTCCAGATGGCACAACTCTATTTTCTCAAAGACGATATGCCAAACGTCGAAAAAGCGTACAGAAATGCAATCCAATTTACGCCTTCGGACTATGAGCGACGAAACACCGAACGGCAAATCATAAGCCTATACCGTCTCCAAGGGATTTTAGATGAAAAACTGCAGCAGGCAGAAGAGGAAGGCACTATCACCTTTGAGATGCAAAAAATATGGGCAGAGAACCTTAACAATAGAGGTGAATCAGAGAAAGCTATCGAGGCATATAAGAAAGCACAGAATATGACGACAAGCACCTATGATCAAAGCAACATCTCAGATAGCATTCTCAAGATCCAAGTAAAACTCGGTGATACCGATAAAGTGCTGGAAACCTACGAAAATGAAGCGAGTAAAGATACATCCGTTAGATCAATTATGTATGAATCCGTAGGTGTGTCTGTTAAGTCCGATGCTGATAGGTCACGCGAGACTTTGATGAATGCATTTAAGGATCAAAACAAACTTGATGAACTGAAAACACGTTATGAAAGTAAACTTGAGGAGAAACCTGATGATGTTTCATCTCTTTCAGTACTCGCAAACATCTATTGGGACGAGAAAGACTATAAGAAAGCAGGTGAGTTATATCAAAAGTTGAGTAAAGCGCAATCAAATAATGTCTTCAACTTCTACTATGCAGCGGTTGCTTTTGAAAAAGACAAACAGACTGAAGCATTCAATGAGATACTCAAGAAAGCGGAAAAGGCAGTTGATACAAGAAGCAACAGCAGCAGTCTGGATTTGTATTATCTTGCCGGAATCGCAACCTTCTGTTACGAGAATAAATTGCACGACGAAGCCACAAAACTTACTAAATTAGCAATTGAAGAGAGTAACAGATACGGTAGCACTTACATGAAGGACACCCTGTATGAACTGCTCGCAAAGAACTATCACGCCGTGAAAAAATATGAAGAAGCTGTTGAGGCATACCGATCCGTGCCAAGTAGCGGCAGAGTGAATGCACAATCCGAAATTCGTAAAATCGCTAAAGAGGGAAAACTCTTTGAAAAATGGATCCCAGAACAACTCGCAAAAGTTGAGAAAAATCCTGAGGATACCAGTCTTCGTCTGAAACTTGCACAGAATTATGAATCGGCAGGAAAACAGAAAGACGCGATTGCTCAGTATGAAAAACTGACAACCCTCAAACCTGAAAAAGCGGAATGGTACAAAAAAACAGGCGACCTATACGCAGGTTTATCAATAGAAAGACGCGAAACAGGTGAAGTAATTGAAGGCACAGCACTAACACTGACCGGAGAAAGGAGTTACGTCGCAATTGCCGATAGCGAAACGCTAAACAACATCACAGAACAGATGACAGTGTCTGCTTGGATCAAACCTACTGGATACCCAATGGAATACACCCGCATAATCGTAAAGACTGATGAGCGACAACAGGATCCTAATGCGCGAAGTTTCCTCATGCAATTAGTAGAGGGTGGAAAAATTAGAATCACATCTGCACCTGAAGGTAAAAGTTTTGTATCCTACAGCTCACCTACTAATACAGTAGAACTTAACCAATGGCACCACATTGCAGCAGTCATTGATACTAAAAAAGACCATTTGAAACTGTTCGTTGATGGTAGAGAAGTTGGCAAAAGTAGCTACCGTGGAGCGAAAAGTATACATAAGAGTAAACTCCCATTCAGGTTTGGTTGGATGCATTGGGATGATCCAAAATCACAATTGACATACGTTGGACAAATTGATGAGGTGCGTATCTGGAACATCGCACGCACGGAAGAACAGATTCGCGCCGACATGAACAGACAACTCAACGGCGATGAACCCGGTTTAGTCGGATATTGGAAATTTGATGAAGCCAGTAATAATAGCGAAGGGGAAGGTGTTGTTACTGATTCTTCACCTAACAATAACAGTGGAAAGTTAGTCGGTGATACCAAACTTGAAACTTATACGCGTCCAATATTCGAGACAACAGAAAATGAGAATTTGGCAAAGGCAACCGCTGCTTACGAAAAGGCTCTTGAGCTTAAACCGACTTCATACAGCTATTACGACGTAGTAGCAAAGTCCTACCTGAAATCTGATAGGGTGTCCGATGCCGAAAAGCTATATCGGCAGGCATTGGAGGCACCCCTCTCACAGAGCAACCACGAATCAGCAGTTCGTGCAATTGCAGGTCTTTATAGTAAAGAGGGACAAGAAGAAAAACGCATTGCTGTCCTTGAAGAATTCAAACCCCGAATGGAGAGTCGCGCCTTCCTGCATCAACTGATGGCAGAAACTTATAAAAAGTTAGAGGATACTGAAAAATCAAAACTTGCTTATGATCGCTGGATACAAATTCGTGAGAGAGAGATGAGTCGTACAACGAGCGCATATAGTCACCGTAATTTTGCGGAAGAACTCCTTAATAAAGGCCTTTATCCGGAAGTTGCACTGAAATTCGCAAAACGCGCCCTACAAGGTTATTCCTATGTCAGTTATCACTATCCTTCATTAGTTGGTCGTGCATGTATTGCTAACGAATTATATGATGACGCGCTCAAATTCTACGGATATGCGTTTAGCACGGTAACTTCCGCATCTGCAACTGATAACGTTTGGAAAGGTGTTCTTGATGCTGGCGATAAACTTAAAGACAATGAACAATACAGACAATTCCTTGATAATCTTATTGACACAATTCCGAAATCAGATTTCAGCAAATGGGCGAATGGACACCGCATGGTTGCACAATTCTATAGTGAAAAAGGCATGCCGAAAACCGCAGAAAGTTATGTCATGAAAGGGGGTTTTGTCCCTGAAAACCGATGGATTGTCCTTGAATCCTTTCACAATATAGATTCCAGAGCACATGTAAATGCGTTTATTCCTGAAGAAACAACGCAGATTGATCCGACAGCAGAATACTACGGGAAAGATGGACTCATCAGTTGGAAAAAATCAGAATACAGATCATTAGATGGACATTACAATTTTACTGACCCGACCGATGGCAGTGCTGCATATTTTTGGGCTATCGTTGTCTCTCCTGATGAACGGGACGTTACAATCCGCTTTGATAGTGATGATCAAGGCACCGTATGGTTTAACGGAAAACAGGAATATAAACACGACAGAACAAGTGCTGAAAGAATTGACCGATACAACTTTCCTGTCAAACTCAAGCAGGGAGAAAACACAATACTTGTGAAAGTATGCAATTCAACACAAGGGTGGGGTTTCTATTTCCGAATCACCGATGATGACGGGATGCCGTTTAATGACCTGACATATAAGTCTGAAGATGAGTTGCTCAGTGCTACACCTCCTGAACCCGTATTCCACTTGGATGCTGTTCTCGGAATGGTTGAATACTACAGCAAAAACGACATGCAAGACAAAGCAATGGAAGAAATGCTAAAAACCGGAATTATCCATGAAAAGCAGTGGTTAGTGCTGGGTCCGTTTGACAACACAAGCGGAATCGGATATGACACTGCTTATATTACAGAAGATGCTACAGAAATTGATTTAACAGCAGAATATGATGGTGTTGCCGATGGTGAAGAACGTAAGGTAAGATGGCAAAAATCTACAGATGAGACATTCAACGGTTTTATTGACTTTGGTCGGAATAAGGATTGGCTCGTTTCTTATGCATGGGTAACGATAGACTCTCCTGATGAAAGGGAGGTACAGTTCCGCTTCGGCAGCGATGACCAGAGTAAAATCTGGCTTAACGGCAAAGAGGTGTATGCATTTCCAGAATATCGTTGGGCGAAAGTTGATAACGAAACCATTCCAGTTACGCTCAAGGCAGGGAAAAACACTATCCTTGTCAAAATCTGTAATGAAGAGTTGAGTTGGGGTTTCTACTTCCGTATTACTGACACTGATGGAAAACCTATTCCTGATCTGAAAATTGACGAGATCCAGGATAATCGTTAAGTCGTGTTTCGCATAGTAGTAGGCACTCTCCGAGTGCCGTCTCTTCTGTCAAAAATGTCCGGTAGGTGCGATTAGGAAATCGCACCTACCGGCCTGGAGAAACCAAAATTACTTGCATAAAAAATGGTGTTAAGCCATAATGTGGAAAGACACCTTAGACATGACATAAAACTGCTACATTTTGTTTCAGATGAAGATGCTACAGGAGGTATTTCCAATGCTACGCGTACTAACATGTTCACTCATAACTCTATTGATGTTAATAACTACCGGGACGCTCAACGCTGAACTTCAAGATGGATTAGTAATCTACTTCACGTTTGACGATGTTAGCGGCAAGACCATTAAAGATAGTTCTGGCAACGGACTTGATGCAAACATCGTTGCAAACACAGAAATTGTCAACGGAAAATACGGTAATGCGATCAAAATCACCGCTGTAGGTGCTGATTGCGTAAATGTTCCCTCCGACGAAAAACTGAAAATCAGCGGAGAGATTACGATGGCAGCTTGGATATATCAGGACGCATGGAATAACGATGGACAATGGTTTGATAAGAATTGCCACAACGGAGGAGAAAAGAACTCCTACGGAATCGGTGCTTTTGAAAGTGGACGACATATCAATATGTTCTTGGGTACAGGTGCTGGCCGTCCTGCACTGAATCAACCCCATCCACTTAAAGAGAAAACATGGCAGTATGTGGTTGGAACTTACGACGGTGAAAACTGGAAAGTTTACGTTGACGGTGAAGTATCACTTGAACACGTAGAGAAAGTCACCTTTATGGGCACTAACGACTCCCCACTTCGGATCGGTTGTGCTAAAGACAGAGCAAATTACACGTTTGATAACGGTATGATAGACGAAGCTGCTATATGGAGTCGTGCACTCAGCGAAAGTGAAATCCAAGCAGCTATGAAAGGAGAAATCCTCTCTGTTACACCCAAAGATAAAGTCTCAACAACTTGGGGCAATATTAAGCAAAGAACACTTGTCAATTAACCATTGACATCACACTAATTCAACATGGCACGGGTGTCCGCGTGGTAGGTTAGACATCTGTGCCTTCCTATTTTCAATAGTAGTAGGCACTCTCCGAGTGCCGTTCACAATAAGGAGACAAGAATGGTAAAAATCGGAATTATTGGTATCGGTTTTATGGGAATGATTCACTACTACGGAATCAACCGAGGCACCGGTGCGGAAGTAGTCGCTATATGCACCCGCGACCAGAAAAAACTTGATGGAGATTGGACTGGTATACAAGGCAACTTTGGACCTCGTGGTGGCATGGAGGACCTCTCTAACATCCGAAAATACAGTGATATTGACGAATTCCTTGCAGATGAAGAAATCGACCTTGTTGATATTTGTCTACCGACACACCTTCACAAATCTGTGAGTATTGCATCACTCAAAGCGGGGAAACATACACTTGTTGAGAAACCGATCTCTATTGACATTGACGATGCAAACGAGATAGTAGCACTTTCTGAGGAAACAGACAAAGAGTTTATGGTCGCACATGTGCTTCCCTTCTTCGCAGAATATGCTTACGCGAAACAGATCGTTGAATGTGGAGATTATGGTGAACTTCTCGGAGGACATTTTAAGCGGGTTATTTCAAAACCGAGCTGGTCGCGAGATATTGCTGATATCGTAAAAAGTGGCGGTCCCGGTATTGACCTACATATTCACGATACACATTTTATTCAACTGCTCTGCGGCGTGCCAGATGCAGTTTTTTCTCAAGGGAAAGTCGTAAGTGGAAACTTCGTTGACTATCTGACAACACAGTATATCTACAACGATAAAGAACTGTCAGTGAGTTGTTCATCAGGTGCTATCTCACAGAAGGGCAGAGCGTTTTCGCACGGTTTTGAACTCTATCTCGAAAAAGCCACACTCCTCTTCGATTTCTCTACACTTGCAGGTGAACCGTCTACTGCAATGCCGTTGACACTCCTTACTGAGGATGGAACGTTTGAACAGGTTGATTTAGGTGAAGTTGACCCCATTGACGCTTTCACTGCCGAGATACAGTATGCCGTTGATGCAATTGATAGTAATAGTGAACCGACAGCGTTGTCTGGTGTCGGTGCAAGAGATGCACTCCTGCTTTGCTATAAAGAAGCGGAGTCAGTCAAAACGGGTGAAATTGTGCCAGTCCGATAAACCTACGGAATTTGAAATGCACGCATTCTATTCAGTCAATCCTATCGGTGAACTCTATATCCCTGAAGAATGTCGCGAAGCCGTCTTTGCACGAGGCAGTGTAAAATTATTCACCAATCAAGAGTTGGAACAGTTGAGTCGTATTTTTACACATATTCAGCGCGGTGGTGTGGCTATCGTAGAAGGTGAATGGGAACAGATTATCAGTGTAACCGATTATGTCAACAGACACAAAAGAGAACTGTCAACGACAGGTTCTGAACGT
This sequence comes from Candidatus Poribacteria bacterium, assembly GCA_009839975.1. GTDB lineage: Bacteria > Poribacteria > WGA-4E > WGA-4E > WGA-3G > MSPOR6. The sequence goes on along the minus strand of VXOP01000124.1, from coordinate 11,563 downwards.
GATAGGAAAGGCAAGTCAAGACATCAACGTAGCACCCCTAAACAGAATCGTGAAGCTGCCATATCAAAGTTGATGTGTTGGGCAGACAAAGACGGTTCACTACAAGTTTCACCTACACCTGAGTTGCCTTATCTGTTGGAGTTGATAGGCGAACCACCAAACGTCAATGAAGATTGTCCCTTTCTGGTACCGGTTGTTACTATTCAAAGTATCCAAAGCGCGCTTGAAGAAACCTATCCTATTGATGCCTTGGGTGTATCACTTGTTGCATCAAAAAATGTCTTAGCACCACGATCTCAAGAAACAGTAGCGTGCTTTCAAGAGGCGATGCAAAGTTTGGAAAGCTATGACCTACCGAATAGACCCGTCATTGCAGATGTCGGTTGTGGCAGCGGGTGTTTGACGTTACTTGCACATCAGGAGTTTGGAGAAAATGCAGTCATTTATGCCTCTGATATTTTACCCGAAGCAATAGCAACAACGAGAATAAACGTTCAGAATCTGCTGCCACTTTCTAAGAACCATAAGGCAGAGAATATCCACGTGCTGCCAGCAGGTGATCTGTTTGAACCATTTACAACTCAGCAATTTGATGTCGTGATCTTTAATGCGCCGTGGGTTGTCGCGCGTGTCCGCAATAGATCCGAATTGGCGATCCATGACGAAAAACAGCAGACGTTGAGACGTTTCTTTGAGCAAGTACCGAATTACCTAAAACCTGATGGCAGGATATTGTTAGGTTATGCGGATGCCTCAGGTCCTAAAGCAATATCCAACCTTGAAACCATCATAGCCGAATCGGGTTTTACCTGTTCAAATATCAGTAAGAGACGTGTCGCGACACATCGGTCTAAACGGAAGTGGGAACATATCCAGGTATTTGTTCTTTGTAAGTAATACCATCTTTAATTGAAAATGTTTCTTAACATCTATTGATGAATTCTTCAGTCCCGTAGGGACGATATGTTTATAGAAATACGAATAAATCACTCTTCAGTCCCGTAGGGACGATATGTTTATAGAAAGAGTATCTAACACCTTCTTTAATTCCGTATGAAGATTAAGTTATTAAAAAAGGGCAAAAACCGGTTTTTCCCAGGCCGGTAGGTGCGATTTCCGTATCGCCCCGGATCCTACGCGGAGACCTTTTATGGAACTGGTTGGGACTAACACGGTACGATACAGATTGTTAACTGGCATAAGGCTTTAAAATAACCTATTTGGAGGAGAAATATGAATTCAAGAAATTACCCTAACCGAGATGCACTTAGGCAAGCACTGGACATATACTTGGAAGCAATGTCTGACTTCATTGTGAAAAAACTAAACCAGAAGCAAACACGAATAATCATACAAAATTACAGGAAAGATACGATGGAGTGTAAGGATATTGCAAGTATATTCAGAGATCATAATTGCTGGCCTATTTTTCAAGAGCATTTTAAGCGAGTAGATAAGCATTTTGACGTTCGAAGTGTAGTCCATTTAATTGTAGAAGGAAGAAATCGCGCCTCACATCGACCATCATGGGATCTAAACCCAGATTTTACACAAGCACAACTTTTCATGATAGCTGAAATACTCAGCAAGATAGATAGACCTACTCAACAACGCGAAGTAAAAGCAATCCGGGATAATCTCTTTTATGATAATACAAAGGACCTTCTTGCCGAAGTAGAAGAACGCATAAAGAAATTGGAATCTGAAAAACAGGAATACGAGAAACGCAATGTGGAACTATCAGAATCCCTTGCGGAAAAAAGTAAAAGCCTACAAGATGCGGTATCGGAAAGAGATGAACATGAGAAGAATACTACAGAATTGAAAAAGACAAAAGCAGAAATTACCAAACTTAATAAAGAACTGCTTGGAACGAAAGAAGAATTAGGAGAAGCCAAGGAATCAATAGTTGACTATAAAGAACGTCTTGTAAATACAGCAAAGGAATTGAAAGACACAAAAACATCACTGCTAACATCTGAAGAAAGCCTTAGCAATAAACCTGACAAACAACAAGAAATCGAAGTTATACGAGATCAGCTTGTATTAGATCATACAGAAAACCAGATATCTGAGATTTCTGAAAGACTTCTGGCAGCAGAAAATGAAAAGAAAGAACTTAAGAAAAAACTTGCCAATACAAAAAGACAATTAGAGAAATCCGATAAAGAGAATTTACAGAACAAGGAAAGAATAGAAGAGTTAAAAAATGTGGAAGATGAAAAAAAGAAAAGTGACCATCAGGTTTCAAAACTACAGAAAGAAGTCAGAGAATATGAAGAAAAGTGGCATCTCAGCAAGGAGAATCTGAAAACCGCAAACCAGCGTATCAAAGAATCTAAAAAAGAGAAGAAAAGTCTGGAAGAACGTGTTACCGAATTAGAACAGCAATTCGAAGAGGTTACAAAGCAGAATGAAGACTACAAGAAACGTCCCAAAGCATCTGAAGAAAATCTTAGCAATACTTCAGAGAAGTTTACACCATTGCAGGAGGAAAAAAGAGATAACAGAGAGCGAACCCATGCTACAGAGAATGAACTTGCTAAAGTAAAGAATGAGAATAAAAACAATAATGAAAACATTTCAAAGCGGCAAGGAAGTCAAAATAAGAAAGTATCACAGTCATCACGATGGTCAGGTCATAAAAAAGTAAGGGATGTCGTCCGAGATGCAGTAAGAGTATTAACCCAAGACAAAACAGATGTTGAGTTCACAATTAAAGATGTAAATTCAGTGATTCATAAAACCGATTCCAATTTTAAAAACAATACTACAGGACCACAAATTACTCAAGACTGTGTGAATCACCCATCACGGAAGCATCATACCTCAAAACATAACTATTATTGGCGTGTAGAAAGAGGTAAATACCGTCTGTTTGATCCAGAAAAAGATAAAATAGAAGATTTAGACGATTCAATTCAAACTTAGAAGTCGAATGTCCACACTTGATCAAGCAAAAGTAGTCTATTTTGAAAAAAAAGATATTTTATACATTGTGATTTCTGAAGGACCACAGTGTAGTAGTTTAGAGTTGAATCCTAATATCACTGCTGAATTAACGGAAGTAGGATGGGTGGTACAGGACTTGAACCTGTGACCTCTTGCATGTCAAGCAAACGCTCTAGCCACCTGAGCTAACCACCCACACTTGGGGAAAGATGATGGAGGTGGCGGTCGGAATCGAACCGACGAGTAAGAGCTTTGCAGGCCCTGGCCTTACCACTTGGCTACGCCACCAAAAGATGGAGCGGGAGACGAGATTTGAACTCGCGACCTCCACCTTGGCAAGGTGGAGCTCTACCACTGAGCTACTCCCGCAAACACTCTTAACTTATCCCTTCAAGAGTACAATAAGACTAAAAGCAATTTTATTGTAACATATAACCCAAAAAATGTCAAATTAAAATACTTCCGTACGCAGTGTATGCGTTTTCCCTTGCCAATCCGCATAGCATCTGATAAGATAACGACATATAATAGCATGCTGCAACAGGAAGGGAAACACCACAATGTCAGACAAACCGAATGTTCTTCTTATCTCAACAGACCATTGGCCCAACTCACTTTTAGGTGCCAGTGGACATCCGGATATCCAAACACCAACACTTGATACACTCGCCCGCGCAGGTACACGATACACGCGCGGTTATAGCGAATGTCCTGTCTGTGTGCCAGCACGAAAAACATTAATGACAGGTACAACAACACGCACACACAAAGATAGGGTATTTAATGATAAGAAAGGAATCGATGGACTCCCAACTATCGCTCAGACGTTTCGGAATGCCGGTTATCAGGCTTACGCAGTCGGTAAATTACATGTCTATCCACAACGTGACCGCATCGGGTTTGATGATGTCATTTTAGGGGAAGAAGGGAGATTACAATACGGGGTGATAGACGATTATGAACTCTTCCTTGGAGACAGAGGGTTTGCTGGACAACAGTTCGCGCACGGTATGTGTAACAACGATTATGTCAACCGCCCCTGGCATCTCCCAGAGGATTGTCACGTGACCAACTGGAGCACGCAACAGATGGTCCGCACAATTAAAAGACGCGACCCAACGCGTCCCGGTTTCTGGTTCCTGTCCTATTGCCACCCACATCCACCTTTAGCACCGCTTCAATGCTATATGGACATGTATCGTGATATAGACATAGAGATGCCTTATCACGGAGAATGGTCTAAAGACACAGAAAAGTTGCCCTTACCCTTGAAATCACGCCAGATGCAGGATGCACAATACAGTGAAAACCTCATCCGATCCGCACGTCAAGCCTTCTACGCCCTCTGCACACACATTGACCACCAATTACGTATTGTTGTCGGTACATTACGCGAAGAAGGATTATTAAACAATACGATTCTTCTGTTCACATCTGACCATGGCGACATGCTTGGGAATCATAGGATGTGGGCAAAACGTCTCTATTATGAAGACTCTGCCAATGTGCCAATGCTACTTGTCGGTACTGCAGGAGATGAACGAGTAGGACACAACAGAGTAGATGATCGACTCGTCGGATGGCAGGACGTAATGCCAACACTACTCCATCTTGCTGGAATTGATATCCCGGACACTGTAGACGGTATACCGATGGTCGGGGACAACAAACGGGAATGGTTATACGGTGAAGTCGGTAGTGGTAGCAGTGCCACACGCATGATTCATGAAGGACGTTATAAACTGATCTATTATGCAATGGGGAATTATTTGCAACTCTTTGATTTGGAAGAAGATCCCAGAGAGCTAAACGATCTGTCCGAATCATCTGATCATTCAGAAATACGTACACGGTTAACAGAACTTCTGATCGGTGAACTCTACGGGGGTGATGAACAATGGGTGCAGGATGGTGTACTTGTCGGTCTGCCTGATAAGGCATATCGTCCATCTGGGAATCGCAGTTTATCTGGACAGCGCGGGCTTCACTGGCCACAAGCACCTTCTACTGGCCGTTGAATGTCTGGTTCTACTCTTTTGTAGCATAAACTTCCAGAAGGACAAGAGTTGGAGCTTGAATTCAAAGTACTCCTTTCTGACACTACTGAACTTTCTAAAGAACAGAAGAAAGACCTAATTCAGAAAATGCGAGGTTCAATGAAAGGCACATGGGGAAGTACCATTGAAGAAATTGATGCTTATCTTGCGTCAGAAAGGGAAGCATAAGCAGAGAATTTATTGGAGATGAGAAAATGCCTTTCAAAGCCATCATATTTGACCTGTACGGAACATTAGTAGGGAATTTTAGTCGCCAAGCCTATGACCAGGTCCAAGTGCAAATGGCAGAAATTCTTAATGTGCCATACACAAAATTCTGGCAGATAAAGGTAGAAACTATCAAAGACAGATCTTTAGGGAATCTTTCTGCTGAAGAGAACATCGTAGAGATATGTCGTCGCTTAAATGTTACAGTAGATAAGACACAAATTGAAAAGACCCTTGCGCTAAATTACGAATTTACAAAGAATTCACTCGTTCCCGAACCAGAGGATTTGGATGGATTAGATCGCCTTAAGCACAGTGGTTTCCTTCTCGGACTTATCACTAACTGTAATTCCACTGTTCCGATGCTTTTTCCCCAATCCGATTTAGCACAATATATTGATATTCCCATTTTTTCTTGTGAGGAACAGTTCAAAAAACCTGCACGCCGCATCTACGAGATAGCGTGCAAACGACTGAATGTGAAACCAGAAGAATGCGTCTATGTAGGTGATGGCAGTAGCGAAGAATTGACAGGTGCCGCATCAGTCGGAATGCAACCAATCCTGAAACGTGCTGATTTATCCGATGTCTACGACCCACATAGATCGGATGTAGAAAATTGGCAAGGTCTCGTTATTGACGAAATCTCGGAATTGTGTAACATCGTCCCTGAATTAGTATAGTTGTGTCTGATCACTCGGTATCAGTGTTTAGGACTCATTTTATTTCTCCCGCAATAGTTAGCAAACTGCATCCGAAAATGTGTATAAGCGAATAACATTTCTGTAAAGGAGTATTAATTTGGGGACTTTATCTGATAAAATTACACTTAATCTTGACGGTGATGCAGAAATCTCAGTCAATGGTTACATCGCACCGATTGAATACACACAATATAACTTCTATCAAGAATGGGATGAATTAGCAAACCTAAAAGTTGCTGAGAAGGAAAAGCAGTATCCTACACCCGTTTTTCATGCATTCCTCCCCTCAGAACCTGTCTCAGTAGGAGATTGTTGGGAGATACAGGACACTGTTCTTGAACTATTAAGTCAGCTGCATCCGAACCCAAACTTGAAAATGCACATCAATAACGGGGATTCTCTCGGCTTGTGGGCATGTCTTCGTGCATACAACGACAGTTTCGCCGATATAGTGTTTCGCATTCATGCAGAATTCAGGTTTGAAAAGGGTTGGTTCACTCCCGCACAATTTGCGGGAAATCTCATCATTAACCGCATCACCGAAAATGTCCTATATTTTCAGATGTACGTCCCGCAAGGGACACTAAACTTTGATGTCAACTGGGATGATGTTGGTACCGATATTGGGTATTGTCCTAAAATGGAACTCAATGCTGGTACAGAACCTTCTAATGTTGATTATAAAGAGTCCATCAGTCAAGAAGATGTTGAACGTGCATTGATACTACGTTTTTATAATGCTATGCAGATTAACTGGGTATCGTTAGAAGAAGCTCTGAAATTAGCTCCTCTACAGCAGAAACCTATCCATGCCGTTTCAATAGATGGACCGCTTACAGACGAAGCCTGCTGAGCGAGCGGAAAAGGGTTGAGGGCAGGTGTCCTCGGAAAAAGTAGCATCGTAGAATTATTGAATGGATATTTCATTAATACATGGGTATTCAACTCAGACTTAGGACGAATTTTCAGCCTAAAAGAACCGATTGCCAATAGATATAAAAGAGAAGGAAAATCGTTTGACACAACAAACCCATTAGCACAAGCAATTATTAAGGGATGGAAAACTGGTTCAAAAAAAGGATCACCTGTAGATAGTTTTGTCATTTCACCCGAATTTGAGCTGATGGGTAAACAACAGATACATAAACTCGAAAGAGGGATAAATAGACAGAAGTATTATTACAAATTTCTCAAAAATGCATTAACAGGCAAAGAACCTGGATTAGGTAATATTGTCCTGAGCAGAGAAGAACCTTCGCAAATTGTCTTAGATGTTCTAAAAACACCTGTTATTGGCTATGCTGATTACACCGTGATTGTCATTGATACGACTGCATTTGAAAAAGGTGGCAAGTTAACTATTGAAATAGAAATAGGAAGAGCTGATGCAGAAGGATACTTCTATCTTGTTGATGGTGATGACGATCTCCCTATAACAGAATTTGTGACCAAGGACATGGTACTTGCAAGGGCATGGCTGGAACCCGAGGAAGCTGCACAAATAGAATATAGTTTTGCACGAGGGCAAATCTTTAAGTTTGGTGCCACAGGATGCAACTATAGGAATGAAAAAGGAACCACAAATGCTTTTAGTGTAAGAATATCCGTAGAGGATTAATGGATATACTATGACGTTGTAGGAGTTGAAATGAGTAGATTAGACAACAGAATTACGATCCAACTAAGTGATGGCACAGAAGTATCTGTCAAAGGCTACATTGCACCTTTTGAATACGACTCATCAGACTTCCATGTAGCGTGGGACGAATTGGCGAACATACGGGTTGCTGAACCAGAGAAACAATATCCTGCTTCAGTATTTCAATCTTTTCTACCATCAAAATCAGTTTCAGTTGGAGAATGCTGGCAAATTCAAGAGGAAGGTACTTTAACGCTACTGCGACAACTTTCTCCCCGTCCACAACTGAAATTGCATATTAATTCGGGGGATCCGAGTCGTGCTATGTGGGCATGTCTGCGCGCTTACAGTGAAGAATACGTTGAGATTCTATTCCGCATCCATGGACAATTCGTCCTGAACAGTGGTTGGTTAACACCTTCACAATTTGCTGGTCATCTGATAATTGACCGCACACAAGAGACTATTGCCTCCTTCAAATTACATGTTCCCCAAACGACTCTAAACTTTGACATCGGTTGGACACAAGAAGATGGAAACACCGCTTCAGCTATTGGGTATTGTCCTCAAATGGAACTCTGTACTGAAACAGCATCTCTGGATGTAGAATTCATTGAAGCAATAACGCAAGAAGAAACCGAACGCGCACTCATCTCGTGTTTCTATGCGTTTCAGAGAATTGACTGGGTATCACTGGAAGAAGCGTTGGAGATAGCACCCGCACAACAGAAACCGATTCATGTCATTTCGGTAGATGGACCGCTCTTTGATGAGTCATGCTGAGGGACTGGTAAATGCCTGAGGTCAGGTGAACTCTCAGATGATGAAATCATAGAATTCTTGAATGATAACTTTATTAATACGTGGGTAACCAATGCTGAATTAGGACGGACACAAAGTTTACGCGAACCGATTGCAAAGAGATTTGAACGTGAAGGTAGGAAGATCAACACAAGTCATGTCTTATCACAAGCAATTCAACAAGGATGGAAAAAGGGGTCACCCGTTGATTGTATGGTTATCTCACATGAGTTTGAAGTCTTGGGTGGAATAGATTATAATTACTTCCCTGAATGTCTTGGCGAGTTTGAGGACGAAGTAGACGTTTATATATACTTTCTCAAAGAAGCATTGGATGGAAAACGACCAGGATTGGGTAACGTTATCCTCACACCTGAACAATCTTCACATCAGGTTTTAGACACTTTTAAAGTACCCGTCAAAGCGCACAACGATTATACAGTTGTACATATTGATGCTACTGAGTATGAAAATGGTGGCACACTAACTATTGAAATTGAAGTCGGAAGAGATGATGCAATAGGAATCTTCCACTTGTTGCATGGAGATAAGAAACTGCCATCTGTAGAACCTCCAGATGATATTGTTCCAGATGAATGGTACAATCAGGAAAGTGGTGAATATAAAAAGGCAGTCGGAGCACTTACACAATGTTGGGGAATCTTCCCAGGAGAATCAGGAAAAATAACGTATGATTTCCATAAAGGACAACGTTTTAAACTGTGTGCCACTGGTGATCAATGGGGAGATGCAGGGGAAATCAACGCATTTATCGCAAATATTTCTGTAAAGGAAGTTGTATGAATACAGTATTAGACAGAATCACACTATTCCTTGACAGTACCAAGTCTATTACTGTCAAGGGTTTCATTGAACCAATTGAACATACGCTTTCCAATTTTCATGAAGAGTGGGATGCGTTAGCAAATCTTCGGGTCGCAGAACCTGAAAAGAACCATCCGCTATCTATATTCTACTCTTTTATACCGATAGAATCGGTTTCAGTCGGTGAATGTTGGGAGATAGAAAAATCCGGTGTGAAAAAGTTACTCCAACAATTACATCCCAATCCAAATTTGGATATGCACCTTGACTCTGGTGATTCCCAAGGTTTGTGGGCATGCTTACGTGCTTGTAATCAAAGATATGCCGATATACAATTCCGTATCCACGCGGACTTTAGGCTCAAAGATGGATGGTTCACACCATCCAAGTTTATCGGGAATCTGATCATTGACAGACTTGAAGAAGAACTCGCTTTTTTCAAGATGTATGTTCCTGATGGCACTGTCAACTTTGATGTGAATTGGAAACGAGACAAGGATGATCCTCATTCTGATACCGATGCAGGTCTAATCCAACGAATGGAATTGCGTGCAGGAACACAAGAGAACAGTCAAAATACCGAATATGCTTTACACATTACCGAAGACGAAGCAACCCGCATCTTAAACACGCAGTTTTACAAATCGGAACAGATCAACTGGGTACGACCAGAGCAAGCAGTTGCATTGGCTGAGGCACAGAGTAAACTCATTCATGTTATCTCAGTTGACGGTCCTTTAGCAGATGAGGCGTGCTGAGGGAGTGGTAAAGGATTGAGGGCAGGTGTCCTCTCTGATGATAAAGTTATTAACTTTTTGAATGATAATTTTATCAATACTTGGGTGTCCAATGTCGAATTAGAACGAACCCCTCGGAAGCAAGCGTATATGGCAAAAAGACCAAAACGTGAAGCCAAGGTGTTTGATAAGACACAACCTCTTGCCAAAGCAATCATGGAAGGTTGGAAGGAACATTCTCCAGTAGATTGTTTAGTGATTGCTCCGGAATTTGATGTGATGGGAAAACTTCCCCTTAACGATTTTTTTGATGACTGTTATAAAAAGCGTATTTCGGAAGAAGACGGGTATCTGACGTTTCTAACTGATGCCATAGATTCAAAGTTCCCTGGATTCAATGAAAGCATATCAGATCCGCTCTTGACAGGAACAAGAGTCGTTATCAATGATGAAAAACGCGAACAAAGTGTCTTACACATACTTCGCGCGCCAAGTTATGGCTACCAAGATTACACTGTCATTGAAATCGATACTACGGAGATAAAGGGAGGCGGTGAACTCACGATTCATATACAAATGGGAAGTGCCAAATCGGGGGGATCGTTTGACCTATTTGATGAAAATACAGAATTGCCGACTGAAGGTATACCAACCGAAGCCGTTGCCGGTGTTTGGGATATCCCTTCTGGGATGCAAGGAACAATCCGCTATCAGTTTGACAAAGGACAAGTCTTTAAACTTGGCGCAACCGGTACCTGGTTCAGTGGAAAAGGAAATGTCAATGCATTTCACGCGACAATCTCGGTAAAATGAAAGAAAGTGTTGAGGATAATCACAGAGGAGTTCCGATGTATTGCAATCAGACAACTAAACAATAACAAACCGGTAATCCTGTTGTTTTAGCCTTTCAATAATCCGATCCGTTGCTTCAATTGTTCCTGACCTGTCAGAATTTTCATTCTTTGCTATTCCATCGTGGAGAACGATAATCGAACCAACCTCTGTAGTTGAAAGCGTTTTCTTCAACACAGTCTTCGTAATTTTATCAGGATTCTGTGTCATCCAATCCCAACTCCACACATTACAACTGATATGGGGTCGCTTCTGTTTTGAAAGCACCCAAGCAATCGGAAAATAACGTGCTAAGAATGGTGCTCGAAATGCGATGTCCTCTGATACACCTAATTGCCGAATTAACGCATCCGTTCGTTCAATTTCTCTTTCCACCGTTGAAGGTGGCAAGAAACCGAGTAATGGATGACTATAGGAATGATTGCCAATTTGATGCCCTTCAGCGATCACACGTTGAACCGTTTCAGGGTGTTTTTCTATTCGGTTTCCAATCATGAAGAAGGTTGCTTTAACGTTGTGTTTTGCAAGGACATCAAGCAAACGGTCAGTATATGGAGGATTTGGACCATCATCAAAGGTTAGAGCAACTATCTTTTCATCTGTACTCATCTTAGAGATGTTCCTTCCAAAAGGTGGTAGAACGTAAAAATTGAACAATACACCAACAACCAATCCTAATAAGATTATAATAGTCAATGTATCCATGATGTTGCTCCAATTAGTCCGCTTACGTTAAGTTTATCACAATTTCATTAAATTTGCAAATCCACGGGTTACTTAGTTATACGC
>VXOP01000375.1 GCA_009839975.1 Candidatus Poribacteria bacterium | reverse complement strand
AATCAAGAAAAAACACCACTGTTAATCAACCCCACATTAGACCTGCTCCAATTTAAAGACCCCAGTGGTTCTAATGTAAATATTAAAGTCAACGATCGAGATTTTATTCTGAGACAAGTAAAAATTCCGGGATATAAAAACATCACTATGACAGTAAAAAATATAGCTAAAAAGCAGCAGGGTTTTGGGATTGCCCTCGGGAGACGGCATCACCACTTCCCTGGAGCCGCCCCATTTTTCTATCTGTTTTTTCCAAATGATATTTACGCTGCGTATGTCGGTCCACGGGACGGTGGTGGACCAACGTTTATTACTAAACCATTGGAGCCGCTTAAACAGGGGTTTATTTTGGAGGTCATAAACCGATGGAAAACATCAGAATTAGCATCTATGGAAATTCGTTTTAATCGTGGACATTTTCAGTGGTTCGCGGATGGTGAAAAACGCGAGGAATTTGAAGACCCTGAATTCCCTTCGGTTGAGATTTTTGGGTTTTTCATTGCAAGCAATGGACATTCTGTTGGGCATGGATCGGTCGATTCATTCAAGATAACGGGACCAGGATTATCCGTTTCACCACAAACAAAGTTAGCAACTAAATGGGGAACTCTCAAGCAGCTGAGGTAGTATCATGTCAAAACACTTCAATATTACATCAATCATTCTTCCGGTCCTATTGATTTCTGTCCTATTATGTGTTATTTTCAATTATCACTGTTATGCTAAGGTATGGAAAGATTCGTTTGATGAGGATCTCACAGGATGGGAACGAATATGGTTGGGAAATCGAAGGGGAGGTGGATGGGAAGCCATCGCAGGATTCCTCTTTGCCAATATAGAGGGCGGCTGTATTGACCCTCCATTTTGTGATGAGAACCCAGCGGGTTTTCTGCACTGGAAAATCGTCGAATTTGACTTTGAACAGTTAACAATGATAGGTGAAGAGATAACGTATCCACAAGAAGGAGAAGATAGTCTGGGGGAACTCTGCCTGTTTCTTGGGAAACGCCAAGATGAGCCTGAATTAGCCGCAGAAGGTTATATCGTTAATCCTGAAGAAGTAAGCAAAGTTACCTTTTCGGTGAAGGATGGATTTAGTAGAGGAAAGACGAAAGCATGGTACGGGAACATATTCAAAGACACGACACGCAATCTTACAGTTGTTTTTAATACCGGTCATTTCCAAGTATGGACAAAAAACCGTTTGATAACTGAATTTCAGGATGATAACTTAAAAACTATTGACATTGTGGGATTGCTCATTACATGGCGAGGAGGTTGGTTTGGTAGTAGGATCTCAAGTATCTCAATTACGGATAAAGTTGACCATAGTCTTGCTGTTCAATTACGAGGCGCACAACTCACGACAACTTGGGGAGGTTTGAAGCGGTTTGAGTAATCCTTCGATTCCTGACAGTCTTGTAGGAGACCAGTTAACATATTTCTCGCCGATTCCCGACTAGTAGAGTGTCTAACCTTATTTTACAGGCAGATCCAAATAGTAGGGAATCAGAGTTCCCTACTACAAAGAGATCCGTTCTGTAGGAGCGATCTCCGAATCGCGACCTTTACCAGTAAGATTAGAACGGACAGTCTACTAGTCGCGATGCGGAGATTCGCTCCTACTGATTGTCCGTGGTCGCGAATCGGAGATCGCTCCTACAAGAATGAATCGTAGTTATTAGATATTCTCTTCACCATTTTACAATAGGCATAGCAAAAGGAGTTAAAATATGAAACAGGTCCGAAATACCTTCGTCTGGATAACACTGTTTTCTTTGTGTGGTATTTTTTCTATATCCACCTTCCCACAAAGTTATCAAGATGATTTTGATGTTTTGAAAGAAGAAAACTGGGTACATTGGGGCAAATATGCTTTTTGGAGAGTTGAAGATGGATTCTTAAAGGGATGGTTACAGTCACCAACCGCTGGCGGGGATATACATCCCACATTAGAACTGCTCCAATTTAAAGATCCCAGTGGTTCTATTGTAAATATTAAAATCAACGATCAAGAATTTATTCAGAGACAGGTAAAAATTCCGGGATATAAAAATATCACTATGACAGTAAAAAATATAGCTAAGAAACAGCAGGGATTTGGGATTGCCCTCGGGAGACGGCATCACCACTTCCCTGGAACCGCCCCATTTTTCTATCTGTTTTATCCAAATGATATTTACGCCGTGTATGTCAATCCGCAGAACGGTGGTGGAGCACCGTTTAATACTAAACCTTTGGAGCCGCTAAAACAGGGATTTATTCTGGAGGTCCTAAACCGATGGAAAACGTCGGAATTAGCATCTATGGAAATTCGTTTTAATCAGGGACACTTTCAGTGGTTCGCGGATGGTGAAAAACGCGAGGAATTTGAAGACCCCGAATTCCCTTCGGTTGAGATTTTTGGGTTTTTCATTACAAGCCATGGACTTACTGTTGGGCATGGATCGGTCGATTCATTCAAGATAAGGGGACCAGGATTATCCGTTTCTCCACAAGCAAAGTTAACAACAACTTGGGGGCACCTCAAACAGCAAAAATAAGCCTCTGGGTACAAGTCAATAGATGTATAAAACATTGCATCATATTATCAGAGAATCGCTAATTGTCTGTATCTGGCTCGGTTTTTTGGAACAGAATGAAAATTCCATTAATATTGGTAACACTTTTAAGAGTAGTCCTTGGGGGCATCCTGCTTTTTGCTGGAATTACGAAACTGATGGGTTTCAGTACTTTTGCTACAAATGTAGGTAGTTATCAGATGTTGCCTATAGGGTTAGTAAAACCTGTAAGTTATGTCATAGTTTCTGCAGAAATTACATTAGGCATAGTTCTGATCATCGGATACTTTTCAAGAGGCGCGGGTATATTGTCAATGTTCCTTTTTCTGATATTTGCCGTTGCATTAACAAATGCATTGTTGCAAGAACTTACTATAGCAGATTGTGGGTGTGATAATTTCCTTTTCAGTCTATTAGACCTTTTGGGATTTACAATTTCAAATGTACCCAATTGGAAAATAGTAATTGCAGATATCGTATTAGCGGTAACCTGTTTAGGTG
>VXOP01000180.1 GCA_009839975.1 Candidatus Poribacteria bacterium | reverse complement strand
GACAATACATGTCCACATGCGATGGGTTCACTCGGTAGAGGGAGAATACGAAATGGGATTGTCGTTTGCCCTGTTCATGGATATGCTTACAATACAGAGACCGGTGAATGTCAGACGGATCCGCGTCTTAGAATTAGAACTTACCCTGTAATTGTGGAGGACGATCAGATCAAAGTTCAAATTTAACTGTATGATTTTAAACTTGATTTTTAAAGCTGCATTTCATAGAATAGGTTTGCATGAGAATTTGAAAATCCATTAATCTGTAAAATTGATTTACGGAGAATAATCATAGGAGGGACACTGATGATAAGGGTAATGAATAGAATGTTATTGATCGTATTTCTCATAGCATTGGTTGCTATTGCAGGATGTACAACAGTGCAAGATGTTGTTATGGATGCGACACAAGAAGATGATAGCCTGGTTGATGCTGATCCTGTAAAAATAGTCATGTTCATTGACTATCCTATAGGAGGCAAAGATGCTTATATCGCTTGGGTCTCATCCGTTGCGTCAACACTACAAGCACCTGAAGAAGTTAAGCGTATCCGATCCTACGACAATGTAGATCAGACAATGAGTCCAAATAGGCTTGTTGAGTTTGAATTTGACAGTTTTCTTGATTCAGCAACATATCTTAATCGCCCAGAGATTTCTGATGTCTTACTTGAGATTCCAAACCAAACAAGTAACGCAGATGCTCACATATACAATGAACGTTCATATTATGAGAAAACTGATGAATCGGATTATCCAATAAAATTCATTTCACTAATAGATTTTCCACTTGGTGGAAAGGATGCATATTTAGCCTGGGTTTCTTCTATTTCCTCCACACTTGTCGATCCGCCTCAGGTTAAAGCGATTTCTTCCTACGATAACTATTATGGGGAATCACCTCATAGGTTATTTACAATAGAGTTCTCAAGTCAAGAAGATGCCGATACTTATGAAGCACTTGAGGAGGTTCAGGCAATCGAAGATGAGCTTGATGACCGGGCAGGGAGTTGGTCTTCTCATACTTTTGAGTTGCGCTCAGACTATATCAACGAATGACATTTAGGTTAGAATAGAGATTAAATCTCTTCATTTATTTTAATTTATTATTTACGAGGAGTTCTTATGTTACACACACCTCCAGAATCTGCTGTGATACTCTTTGATGGAAAAGACCTTAATAATTGGACAGGTCGTGATGGTGGAGAAGCCAAATGGGAAGTACACGCTGACTATATGACTGTTGTCCCACGCACAGGTGACATCTCAAGCAAGGAAACTTTCACGGATCATTTTCTTCACGTGGAATTTATGTGTCCTGATATGCCTGAAGCAAGTGGACAAGGGAAAGGTAATAGCGGTGTGTTTCTACAAGGAAGATATGAAATCCAAGTCTTGGATTCTTACGGTATAGAGGTCCCCGGTAAAGGGGATTGTGGGGCAATTTACAATCAATTTGCTGCGCTTGTCAATGCATGCAAACCGCCTCTTGAATGGCAAACGTATGATGTCATCTTTCGTGCGCCTCGGTTCAACGATGCGGGTGAAATGACGGAAAATGTTAGAGTGACGGCAATACAGAACGGATTGGTAATTCTTAATAACGTACAGTTGCCCGGGACGACTGCTGGGGGTGCTGGTTCAGATTTGGCAAAACCTGGGCCCCTTCGTCTGCAAGACCATGGGAATTTTGTTCAGTATCGTAATATCTGGGCAGTTCACTTACCGCTTGAAGGTTCAGATCAATATTAATGCTTTGCCAAATTCCAATTTGTGTGGCTTGGCTTGTTCAGTAGGCGAGGTATAAAACTCGCCTACAATAGACAATAACAGGAAATTAATACCAAAAACTAAGAAGGTAATTTTTTGTCAAAAAATGTACTAGTCATAGCCGGTCCAAACGGATCTGGGAAAACGACTTTTGTGTCTGAATTTCTCCGCGATTCAAAATTAACAGAAACATTTGGGGAGATATAAGTTGACATATCTCCATAAAAGTAGATATAATACAGATATGTCAATCTATGATAATATTTTTAAATATATTGCTGGAGAATGTCCGTATGACTTTGCAGTGTTAGCACTGAATACATCCGATTTGGAAGTCACTGGGAAGTTGAACACAGAACATATCACGGTTAAGATGCATCGGAGTGATATGGTATATCATGTCCGCTTGCCGGATGAGGAGGCGATCTTACATATAGAGGCACAAACAGATGACAGCACGTATAAACCGATGCATTTAAGGATGCTGGCATATTCAAGTGTTCTTGCTCTGGAGTATGAGAAGAACGTTTATTCAACGGTGTTATATTTCCGTCCTCCCGCAGGTAAAAACGATCCCGGTTTTTATCAGTATGGAAATGAAGATCGGGGCGGTGGCGTATTCCGGTATAACGTTATACGTATTTATGAGTTAGAGGGTGAAGCGTTCTTGGATCCCGATGCTTTAGGAGTGATACCTCTAACAGGTCTAATGAATCCGCCACCAGGCATGTCACGTAAAGACTGGACTGCTAACTGTATTGAGACGATTCGGGCAGTTGATGTTGATGAGAAGATGCGTGGAACGCTGCTGTTTGCATTCTCGCTTTTCGGAAGTTTTGTCAACCCCACAGAACTATTTAAGCACCCTTCATTGGAGGCAATCATGCAAAAATCACCTTTTTACGATCATGTGATACAACAAGGTAGAATCGATGAGAAAAGGACTGCCGTTCTCAAAGTAGTGCGTCACCGGTTTGCTGACGACTTCTCAGACACCGTTCTCAACGAGATTAGTGGAATAGATGACCTTGTCCATCTTGATGATCTGTTTGACCAAGTCCTCACTGCAAAATCGTTTGATGACATTGACTTTTCAAAGAACGGTAAGTAGGATATATTAGGCATCAAGTTGCAACCTAAGGTTAGGAGGAGGACCTTGCCAAAAAATGTACTAGTCATAGCAGGTCCAAACGGATCTGGGAAAACGACTTTTGTGTCTGAATTTCTCCGCGCTTCAGAGATTTCTGTATATATCAGTGCCGATGCGATCGCGGAAAGACTGGTATCCAGACCGGAAGATATGGAC
>VXOP01000289.1 GCA_009839975.1 Candidatus Poribacteria bacterium | reverse complement strand
ATTGAAGACTCACAAGACAAAATTGACGCACATAAGAACCAGATTAGTCAAATTCATCGTGATCTGGATAAGATTAAGGAAGAACAGTCCGAAACGGTCGGGGATCTCATCATTGCAAAACAGCAAGAGGAGATCGCTGATTTGATGTCCGGCATTAGCACGGATGGCACTTCAGAAGAATTGTCACGTATGCGAGAAATCCGTGAAAAAGCAAAAGGTCGCTCCATAGTTGCTCAAGAACTTGCTGGAACTGACACAAGAGCTGAAGAGGAAGAATTTCTTGCAGCAGCACAGTCTACAGCAGCATCTGATGAATTCGATTCTCTTATTTTTGGTGCTCAGCAGACGGATGCACCGCCAGCAGCCGATGACACCGCAGAGAAAAAGGAAAGCGATTCAGAACTTCCACTTTAGTAGAATGTCAAGTCCTATTTTGTAGGTCGGGGTGTGTAAAATTTTTGTAGAAATATGCAGATAAGACTTGTAGGAGCGATCTCCGAATCGCGACCTGTCGGGAATCGGAGTTCCCTCCTACAGCGTATTTTTCGGGATTATAACCAAAACTTTACACACCCAGTAGAGCGAAGCATCATAAAAATAATAACTGGCGGCCTGATGCACATTTCAGAAATAAAGTCGGGTTTCGTGCCTCTACCCGACCTACAAATAAGACTGGATAGTAGACTAATATCCCCACGCGATTATATAGGAGTTGATCTTGAAAATAAACACATGGCATCAGAAAAACACACCAAAAAGTTGTGAAAGTCTGTTGAAAGGTCTAAAAGACCTTGAAACCCAAGCACAGCAGATTAAAGAAATAAAAAAGAGCAATTCAGTAACCACTGAATTGCTTGAAAAATTTCATGATCATCATAATAATTTACTTGCAGAAACTGCTAACGTGTCGTTGCTGTTTCATCAGGAAGGATTATTGTCTTCTCCGTCAGAAGACATAGATACGATATTTATTGAGGCGGTCTGGCTTGCACTTGAGCAATACCCAGCAATTGTCCACCATCCAGATATTGAGAATATTGACACGGCAGGTTCTAAGATTTTTGACCGTTTTATCCCTGATAGTCCTGTTGAAGAATCTGAACAGTTAAAACTGAAATCGTATATACAGGACCTGTTTGAAGTAGATTCTCAAGTTTTAAGGAGCATTGAGCAGAAACTCACCGTTCGCGCTGCACCTCTACAACATAGACATCAGATCATGCGTTTTCTGCAGTCCAACTTTAGATTAGTATCAGATAATCCACAACTTGATGCTGATGTGCTAAAACTTTTTCGATACCTGTATCCCGGTGCACCATTTGAAGTGGGAGAAGTAAAGTTAATAAAGACCTGTTCAGCACTCTATTTCTGTTTACCATCAAAACTAAAAGAACCAGCAACCATACCAACGCATCCAAATGTGAAGAAACAGAATTCCAAGAAAGTACGTTATTTTGAGTTTTTGCGAAAGATATGGGAAGTTGAACCCTTCGCGAATTTCCCCGTTTTCGGAACATTTGACGCAGATGACCTAGACATAACGTTTCGTGAGCAGATCGCTAATGAAACCGGACTGACAGTAGAACTGGTTACCACAACCCTTACAAGAATGGTGGGGTTCTTACCGTTGGAAGAACTTGATAAATATCTGATTCACGACACGTGGGGACATCAATGGCAAGAGAGTCTTCTCGATTTTGAAGACCTTTACACCGAATTATCACTATTTGATCGTCCGTTATCCTTAACTGAAAGTGCATCCGTCATGGGCGAACAGAAAACATTTTCTGAAGCTTTCAGTAAATCAGAATCGGGTGAGATAAGTCTAAATACCGAGAAACTGACTGCTTTTATTGATGCAGAACTCTATGAACGGTCAATCATCGCTTTTACGCCTATACTTGCTGAAATGTTGGCAGATGTCGTGGAGTATAAGTTCCTGGAACTATATCCAGAGGAAGCACACTTAATGCCGAGTTCATCCCTACTTAAGGCATATCCGAGCAAACTTGACCTAACTTTGGAAGACCTTCGAAATTGTTTCAAAAAAGCATCTGAAGCTTTCCAAACTTGGGTAGATTCTGATGAAGCAAAACACAGCATACATGCCGAGATATGTGAACAGTTAGATATTACTGATGATGTCGAAAAACACATTGAAGTGGACAGGGCACTTGATAAGGCGGTGCAATTGTGTAAGAATCGCCTGGATCTGTTCTATAAACCGGATTGGCATTGGGAGGAATCTGGTGATAACTGTTTAAAACTCAATGCATTCACCTTCGCTGCATTGAACTTTCTCCGCATACATAATGCGTTCCTGAACACATATCAGAAACTATCACAACTTACAACACAATACGGTTTCAAAGATGCACTTATTTTAGCAATGGGGACATTTTTCGAATTAGAGCCGCAGCGCAATATCTGGCACCTTCACGAGTTTTTAACAGAAGGTTTTCTCCCACGTTGGGTAAAATTAACCGAAGCGTGTGAGGGGTAAACAGAATTCACTCCCTGTAGATGGGAGGATGAGACAATCGCAATTAAAGATCCTACCTACAAGTTCCGCACGGAAGCTGGATTACTGATTAATTCCGGCACATCGCGCAGTATCGTTCTACACGGGAATATACATGACCTATTTTTCGTTGAGGATGATGATGCGGAAGATTATATACCTTTAGTTCCCTTTCTTACCAGAAGTTGGGATATATCAGGTTTTATCTTGATAGTCTATGAACTCAATGGACCGCTCCGTTTCCTTCGCGCATCTGACCGTGATAAAGTCAGAACGGCTTTTGACCAATGGCGCGGCGCAACAGAACCTTCACTCCAGAAAACCTCCAGTCATTTTGCGTTCCCAAGCAGATCTAAAAGATCAAACGACAACACAGGAAGAAGACGAGAAACTGACGACAACAAGTTCGCAGAATACCTTAACGATGCAATTGGGAGTCCAACCTTAGCACTTGAACTACTCAGACAATTCTGTCTTATTTCACGTTCAAAAAATCATCTTGGAGAGAAGTTTCTTAATGAAAAGTTATTGATTATTATTGAAGCAACAGATATGATGCTACCTGAAGGTGAAATTCGTAGTCTCAATTTAGCTGATA
>VXOP01000397.1 GCA_009839975.1 Candidatus Poribacteria bacterium | reverse complement strand
GTGTCAAGAAATGTGATAACCTTATGTTAAATGCAAGACCTGTGAAAACAATAACAGAATCGCTTGATCATGTCAAGGAGTAATCTATGGAACTCGGATTCTTTACAATGCCTTTACATCCACCGGGTAGCGACACGACCAAAACACTTGATGACGACCTTGAACAGATGGTGACATTGGATAGATTAGGTTTTAAGGAGGCTTATGTCGGTGAGCATTTTACGTTCACATGGGAAAATATTCCCTCACCAGACCTATTTATCGCAAAAGCACTGGCGATGACAGAGAACATCATCTTCGGAACGGGTATAACATGTATGCCGATACATAATCCAGCAGTTGTTGCACACCGTATCGCACAATTAGACCACCTGGCGCACGGACGTTTTCACTGGGGTGTTGGCTCAAGTTCTACACCGAGTGATGCAGAAATGTTCATGGCTTCATCAGATAGACGGAAGGCAACTCGCGAAGGAATTGATGCAGTCCTTAAGATTTGGACAGATCCTAAGCCTGGTCACTATAAGGGTGATACTTGGGAGTTTAAAATCCCCGATGGACATCCAGACATCGTGAGTATTCACATGAAACCCTATCAGAAACCACATCCACCGATTGCCTTGGCAGGTTCGTCTACAAAATCCGATACACTCATTTTTGCTGGTGAACGTGGTTGGATCCCAATGAGCATCAATCTTGCACCTGTTCACGTTATTAAAACGCATTGGGATGCTGTTGAGGAGGGGGCAGAGAAAACCGGACTCTCTCCATCACGATCTACATGGCGTATTGCTCGTGAAGTATATGTCGCAGATACCGACGAACAAGCACGTAAAGAGGCAATTGAAGGGACACTCGGACGCGATTTTCGTGAATACTGGTTCCGTCTATTCGGATGGGAAAAATTCAAAATGAAGCCAGATATACCTGATGTTGAGAAGTGTTTAGAGGTCCTTTTGGACACGTTATGGATTGTTGGGAGTCCTGATCATGTTGCTAACCGTTTACGCCAACTCTATGAAGATGTAGGAGGGTTCGGTGTGCTGCTTGCAATGGGACACGAATGGCAACCTAAAGAGCAGTGGGTCAATTCAATGGAACTTCTGCAAAATGAGGTAATGCCGCAGCTGACGGATTTGACATAAGGGTGTTGGATCTCAGAAAGCACAGCAGTGTCCAATTCTCCTTCCGTGAATTCCTTCAGACTACACTATTCCGATGCTCGTGGCGTAAGGACTAACGTCATCCGACGCTCTTCAGTTAGGTAACGGTTAGCAACACTAGCCACATCCGCCGCGGAGATGTTCGCAAATGCACCCGCAAGTTGGGATAAGGTGTCACCGTGCTGGTATTCCCGCATACCCCACTGCACACCAATGTTACCAAGTACCATAGTTTCTGACACACCGATAGGCTGCTGCTGCATTACCATCTTCACATCCAAGGGTGCACTGAATTGCATGGAGATGAATGGTGCAGCCATGATGACTTGTGTGTTGTTTTCTGGTTGCATTAACCTACTTATCATCACGCTAATCCGTTGCTTGACTTTTTCTATATCTGCATCCGGTTTGAGCGAAGCATTGATCTGCAAATAAGTCTGTTCAGGGGTGATCAAGTCAAGGTTACAGAAAATATGACCTATCTGTTCTTTCAATTGCGTATCCTGCATGAATACTAAACTTAGAAGCGCACTTGCCATATACAATGCCGGATAGTCTTCGTCCTTAGAGTGCGGTATCGCGTAGGTTTCCATATAGTGGGTTACGTTGATATCCCAAGTAGCACTTTGATCTTTCTTTATCTCTGGACGGACTGTTGGATGGGGGAGTGTTTTCTCGGTTAAGTTGATTACACCAAGTTGTTTCTCCATAGTATCTTTCAGTGTGTCAAGGTTAATACTACCAATGACGCACAAAAGAACACGACCTGATTGGACCAAATGCAGATCACGATACGTTTGGAGTTCACTGAGTTGTGCCGATTGAATGCCAGTTCGCATCAATATATCGGTTTCACCATGCCGAAAGACCTGGTTCCAGGCAGCGTAAGCCAATTTATGGGTTGCTAAGTTCTCTTCAATATAGTCAAACTGACGTAAAACATTTTGACGTGCTTCAGCGAGACTTTCTGCTGAAAAAGGCAATTCCGAAAGCCATTTAGCATGCCGTTCCAAACCTTGTGTCCAGTTGTCCATGTTGCCGATAAAATCAAAACGTATATTGTCAGCCAATGTCTCTGCACCGCTTGTCTTATAGTCAATCGGACCCATGATTCGAACTGTTAAGCCATTAATAAGATGGCTCCAAAATGCCCTTGCTTTCCCATCAGTCGCGAGACCGAGGGGTAAATAACTTAAGATGATGACATCTGTGGCATCCTCAACGTGGAGATTGACAACCCGGATACCGTTGCTTAATGTAAAACGTGTTACTTTAGGTGCAGTATTAGAAGTAAGCAAATTTGGAGAGTCCTCTGACGCATTAGGTGCTAACACTTCCTCAGAAACTTGGGAACCGATGCTGCTGTTTTCAACGGGGGTGGCAGCCTGTCCTGCTTGATTTCGCAGAGCCGGTTTTATGTCGGTTTCAAGAACGACACCTGCCTCAATAGTCTCAATAGTAGGCTCGGTTTGCACCTCAAAACTATACGGCCGCTGGAATCTGACAAGATATTGATGACTTGCACCGAGCAGCAATATAATCAAAGCTGTAGCTGCACTCAAAGACACCCAGGGCAGTAACGGTTTTCCGGTTGGTGAAGCACTCGGTTCTATGTCAGCAACTTGCCGCATGATGTTTTCAAGTAGGTTGTTAGACAATGGCAAGCCACCAAGTGTTTCATTAATCAAGAGTTCCTCTGACGCTTGTAAACGCTCCCGAGCTCGCTGAAGCCGACTTGTAATCGTATTCACTGATACCCCTATGAACTTGCTAATCTCCTTCGTAGACATCTCACCGAGATAATAGAGTGTCACCACAGTCCGTTCGCTCTCTGGTAATTTTCTCAGAAGGTGCTTGACGATTTCATGACGAGTCTCGGATGCTTCTGTCTCGCGTTGTTCCATCATATAACGCTCATAAGATAGTTTATCTACTGCTTTCACAGACGCGTCCCCCAGAG
>VXOP01000340.1 GCA_009839975.1 Candidatus Poribacteria bacterium | reverse complement strand
TCTCTATGTGGACCAATCCAAAACCAAATTATGTCGTTTCCATCTATTTCACCTAACGCACGGTAATCAACATTTATTCGAACTGAGTAAATTGGTCGCGTATTGTGGACCTTTTTAAACTGTAAACTCGGGTGATTAGGATTAAGATTAAAAAACTTATATGCTTCACGCGCGCTCTGCTGAATCTGTAATGGCAAAGTTTCAAGCATATCCTGGAAGTTACTTGTTGTTTTCGAATTCAAATCTTCTCCGGATCCAATTCTTGTGTTTTGCCTTTTCGATGCTCATCAAGGGCTTTTTGTCCCAACGTAGCCAAAACATCTTGTGAATTTGCAAAAAGTTTAGACCAGCGTTTTTCAGACGACAGTTCAGTAAGCAACCATTCAGCCAAGATGTTTTGTTCTTCAGGTGAAAGTTTAGATGCTTCTGAAAAGGCTCGTTTGAGTTGTTTGGTCATTATTATATTCTCCTTGTATTATCTAGACATTCTTACATACATCTGAATTGGTAAATCTTGTGCCTACATTTATCTTCTATTTCTACGGGGTTCGGAGTCCCTTTCATTGAAGGCATCTTCACCGTACACCCCATTTCCGATCTTTGCTTTTTGTCCTCTACCAGTGACTGGAAATCTTGAACCGTCTAATCGTGGAATTACATAGCGTTCAAACCATGCTCCCATCTGTTGACGCATATCCTTTACCAGTGCGTTATGAGACTTGTCACCCATCAGGTTTTTCCGTTCATCCGGGTCTTTTACTAAATCATACAGTTCATGGGGGCCGTAAGGGTAGCGGTGAACATATTTCCATTCTTGCGTGCGTATCATGCGGACAGGTCCGTATTCGTCAAAAACGACCACTTCATCTTGAGCGTCGTTTGTTTTTCTGGTAAGTGCTGGGACGAAACTTCTACCGGGTGACATATCGTCATTTGGGTCGGGTAGGTTGAGGTAGTCCAGCAGTGTTGGCATGAAATCGTATTGACTGACCATTGCATCGCTGGTTTTTCCTTCTGGAATTGTACCGGGTTGACTCATGATGAATGGAACTTTGACGGAGTTCTCGTACATATTAAGTGGGAACGTTCCGTTACCTTTGTGCCAAAATCCGTGATGTCCGCATGAATATCCGTTATCACTGCTGAAGACGACAAGCGTGTTGTCTCTGATACCTAAATCAGAAAGTCGTTCTAAAATGCGTCCGACATTTAGGTCCATTGCTGTGATCGCTGCGAAATACCCCTTTAGCGATTCCCGATTTCCCATGTGTTGT
Organism: Candidatus Poribacteria bacterium; assembly: GCA_009839975.1. Taxonomy (GTDB): domain Bacteria; phylum Poribacteria; class WGA-4E; order WGA-4E; family WGA-3G; genus MSPOR6. The sequence goes on along the minus strand of VXOP01000340.1, from coordinate 26,538 downwards.
GCTGTTCCCCTTCCTGCCCACGGGTGCAGTGCTTCTTGTGGACATGTTTTGAATGGACAGTTGTCATAGGAATCTACGATGTCTTGTGGATGTCCGTTAAACGGTGTATGGGGTGCGTTGTAGTTAACACTCAGGTAGAAGGGACTGTCGCTATTAGCGGAGATAAATTCTAATGCGTCGTCTGTGATTACGTCGGTGAGGTATCCCGGTTGTCTTTGCACCTGTCCATCTCTAATCATGTCAGCGTTGTTGTATCTGCTTCCGCCTAACGGCAGAGCAAACCAGTGGCTAAATCCGTGTTGTGGTGTGAGACTATCGCCGAGATGCCACTTGCCGCTTAATCCGACGGTGTAGTCATTTTCGGCCAGGACGTCAGTATAGCAGGTTAGACCTTCGAGGTAACGTTCAGTGTTTGGTGGCATACTACCGATTCGGCAAAAATCATGCACGCCGTGTGCTGAGGGGATGCGTCCGGTCATGAGGCTTGCGCGTGCTGGTGAGCAAACGGGAGTTGTGCAGAAAAAATTTGGAAACCGAGTCCCTTCTGAGGCGAGTTGGTCGATGAAAGGTGTCCGGACTTCATCGTTCCCGCAACACCCTGCTGCCCAAGGTCCTTGGTCATCTGTCAAGATAAAAATAACGTTCGGTTTGTTTTGCATTTTTGTATCTCCTGATTGCGTGTCACCTATTAGGACTGTTGGAGCAACTGCTGCGGCGACGGTACCTGTGCCAACATTCTTCAAGAAGTTTCGGCGCGATATGTGTGTCGTCAGTTTCTTTTCCTTATTGGACATGCTTGTTACCTTTAGCATCTGCGTTCAAAAAGTGGTTGTTATAGATTTCTACGTGGCGGTGCGTATCTTGGATGGAAGGAATCTTCACCGTAATTCCCACCTCCCAATTTGGCTGCCTGTCCACCACCTGTGACTGAACATCTTGCGCCATCCAATTCTGGGACGACGTAACGTTCAAACCAGGCTCCCATCTGTTGACGCATCTCAGAAATAAGTGCGTTGTTTTCATTTTCATCTATCAGATTCTTGCGTTCTTTCGGGTCATTCTTAAGATCGTAGAGTTCATGGGGACCGTAAGGGTAGCGATGAACATATTTCCACTCTTGTGTGCGTATCATGCGGACAGGTCCATATTCATCAAAGACGACGATCTCATTTTGTGCATCGTTTGTTTCACCATTGAGTGCGGAGACGAAACTTTTGCCAGGGGACATATCATCATTCGGGTCAGGTAGACCGAGATAATCCAGTAGGGTCGGCATGAAATCGTATTGACTGACCATCGCTTCACTGACGCGTCCTTCAGGGATACTACCGGGTTGACTAATGACGAACGGAACTTTGACAGAATTTTCATACATATTGAGTGGGAATGTGCCGTTGCCTTTGTGCCAAAAGCCATTATGTCCGCAGGAGTAGCCGTTATCACTACTGAAGACAACAAGGGTGTTTTCACGGATACCTAATCCTGTAAGTCTGTCTAATATGCGTCCGACGTTTAGGTCAAGTGCTGTTATCGCAGCGTAATACCCTTTCAGAGACTCCCGATTTCCCATGTGGGCTGCTGCACCTTGAACTGCCCATGGATGCAATGATTCTTGAGGACATGTCTTGAATGGACAATCGTCGTAGGAGTCTACGATATCTTGTGGATGTCCTGTGAAGGGTGTATGCGGTGCGTTATAGTTGACGCTGAGATAGAAAGGTCCGTCTTTATTGGCTGAAATGAAATCTAACGCATCATCTGTGATGACATCGGTAAGGTATCCGGGTTGCATTTCTACCTGTCCATCACGGATCATATTGGCATCATTGTATTTGCTACCACCTGTTGGTAAAGCGAACCAGTGGCTGAATCCGTGTTGTGGTGTTACACTATCACCGAGGTGCCATTTACCACTTAATCCGACGGTATAGTTGTTTTCTGCGAGGACATCCGTGTAGCAGGTCAATCCTTCAAGATACTTTGATCCGTTAGGTGGCATGTTTCCGTCGCGGATCCAGTCGTGGACTCCGTGTGCGGATGGTATACGTCCTGTCATGAGACTTGCGCGTGCGGGTGAACATACAGGACTGGTGCAGAAGAAGTTGGGGAAACGTGTGCCTTCTGCTGCGAGTTTGTCAATATAGGGGGTTCGGAGTTCATCGTTTCCGCTACACCCCATTGCCCAGGGGCCTTGGTCGTCAGTTAGCACAAAGATGACGTTTGGTTTGTTTTGCATGTTGGTTCTCCATTTCATTTCTTATCAAGGGAAATACGTAGGTTAATCTTCTTCCAATCTACGTTCTCTGGGTAAACAAACTGGCAGTTTCAGGGACAAAGTAGCAGAAGTAGATTCGGTATAGTGTACTGATCTCATGTTCTCTATAAATGTATCGGATTCGGAGTAGGTTTACACATTGTGAAATTGTCCAACTTTCAATGATTATGCCATAAATCAACTGAAAAATCAAGTGTATTTGCAGGTTTGGGGGTGTGTAGAGTTTTGGTTAAATGAGGTATTATTAATTTGAAATGGTGTTGCTTGTTGTGTCGTTCACTGTCTGCAATTCTTCAAGGAGACGGACGATTTCTCGGTAGCATTTGTCAAATGAGTCTGCTTGACGTGCTTGTTGAAGGTCAAATTGTGCTGCGAGTGCGGGTTGGTCGGTTGTTTCACGATATGTTTTCCCGGTCTGCATGCGTCTGCGTAGCCACTCTTTTGCTCCTCGGATTATTTCAGGATTATCCGGAGAATTAATATCAGTTTTTAATCCTCGCTTTCCACGTAGAGACTCGGCTGCTGCAAGAAACCAAGACTCAAGCTCCCGTTTTGCGAGTACAACAGCGATTGGTAAATTGTCATGGACTTGTGATGCACGATATAGGAGTTCTGGACCTAATTGCGCTGGACAGTCATCGTCACTGTCAAGGATAATAAAGATTGCCCCATTTCCATCAATTCTGCGGGCAGCTAATTCTACCTCTTGTTCAAGTTGATCTGGTAGAACAACCTGATTTCTATTGACCCGGATTGGACGGGGTATATGAATTGCCATTTCAGGATAACATTCCGCTGCAATACGTCGAATCAGGACTGGTAGGGCTGCTACATCCCCCTGTCCTTCAACAATACATCCAATTTTTAGGGACATGTACGCTTTTCCTATGTTTTTTCGGTAGAGGGGACAAATTCTGGGTCAGGTTCCAATTGATCTCTACGCAATAGGTCACCTATTGTAAACATCTTGTCCTGTATCACCGATCTGCACACATTGTCAACGGGTGCAATCACTGTATTTCCATCCTGTAGTGCTGCGACAAGAATTGTGTCCACATCAATGCACTTTTCATCAAGCAAGTCTGGACTGTGGGTAATTACAATAATTTGCGTGTTGTAAGCAGCGTTTTGAAATTCATCAAATAATGCTCCTACCATTGCAGGATACATTGCTATTTCCGGATTCTCAATTCCTATCAGTGAGACAGGCTTGTGTATATCACGATTATTCTGTGACAGTGCTACCAAAATTCCTAATACCCGGAGGGTGCCATCAGACATATTGTTTGCATGAAACCGCCAAGGGTGTTTGTCTCCTGAAACGTCTTGTCTGAATACTAACATCTCTTTGTCCCCAAACTTTTCAATTTCCACAGCACGAAGACCATGGACGATGATTGTAAGGTATTCCTCAATGTCCTGTTTGACACTGGGTGGTAGTTTTGAGAAGACGTTCGTAAGGTTGCTTCCATCTTGCCTAAGCATGTCAGCATTATCACGTAATTGCAGATCACGGATTTTGTCGGGATTCAGATTGTAAAACCCCATCTGTGAAAGTGCATCGTAGACTGGACGAAATTCGGGTAGACCGGAAGCATTTACCAAGTAGAGTCTATCAGGTGCGGCAGCTGGTGCGACCTTCATACTTGTGCCTGTCACAGTGCCTTTATCAATCTGATAGTATAAATCAGGATGGAGTTTACACTGTTCTTTCTGAACTTCGTAGCGTCCTGATGTCAGTGTGCGGATGCGGAAACCGTAATGTCCTGTATCTCCATTGGGTAAAGTGAATTCGAGTGAGATACCAAAATGATTTGGGTGACCACGCGAACGTCTGCAAACATTGTTGATGCCGCCACGATCCCGTATGGCATGTTCTAAAGAGTAATTCAATGCATCCGCTACAAATCGCAATGCGTCAAGGAAATTACTCTTCCCAGAACCGTTGCGACCTACGAGAAACGTCAGGGGTTGCAACTGCACATCACACGCAGCGATGCTCTTATAATTCTTGAGAATGACTCTTTTGATAAAGGTTGAATCTCTCATGTTAGTATCCATACTTTTTGTGTTACGCCACTGGAAATCCGTCACCGACGAGGGGTTCACCGTCTTCCACTTCAATAGTTGGGACAAGCACATGTCCGGGAGATTGCGCGTTGTTATAACGTACACCTTGCGCCATAAAGATCATGACGAATGCTCTGCGTTGATTGTCAGTGACATTCGGGGGTGTGCTGTGCCAGTTCAGGCAGTGATGGAACATACACTCGCCTGCTTTAAGTTCTACAGGAGTTCCGTGGCTGATGTCCAAACTCCGTCTTTCATTCCAGGGGTTCGTAGGTGGTTCGCTACCTTCTTCCTGTGCCTTCGCTGTTTCGGCATTTAATGCTGCTCTTGCTTCAACCGAGAATCGTTCATCTTTGTGGCTTTTCGGTATGACGTGCATGCATCCACTGTCAACCGTTGCATCATCTAATGCTAACCAACAACTTACTATGTCGGGAGGACTCAGGGGCCAAAAAAAGAAATCGTGGTGAAATCCGAAATGTCCGTTATCGTGTGGCGGTTTGGATATGACTTGGTCATGCCAGAGTCGGACTTCGGCGGTTTCCAATAGTGCGCGTGCTGTTCCTGCGATTAACGGATTGTGGATGGCTGCCTCGTAACTTTCTTCTCGTTTCCACATGTTGACGAATTGATGGATTGCCCGTGGATGGTCTCTGCCTCTATGGAGTCGCTGTCCTTGACGGTCATGTCCGAATTTGAACTCTGGTGATGAGTCATCGCCTTCTTTGAGTTCTAATTCTATGATGGCATCTAATCCATCACGCATTTTTTCTACGTCATCGCTGTCTAATACTTTACCGAATCTGAGGTATCCGTTTTCTTGGAAAAAGTCTACCTGTTCTTGTGTTGCCATTAGGTTGTCTCCTGTATCAATGATCTTATGTGCCATCGCGATTTTAAATATTGCTGTGCATTTCTGCTATCATAAGTATAGCATATTTGTTGGGTTTTTTGTAGGGTGTTAAATTGAGGAAGGTGTGTAGAGTTTATGTCACGCTTTTGTCAGAATGGCGGAGGACACAGAGGACGCGGAAAGTGCTCTTGCACATCTGAAGGTTCCTTTAACAGAATGTGGGTTGTTAACTAAAATCACTTGATTCTGCGTTTGCTGTTATCCGTGATGCAAACAGTGAGGTGACAAAAGTTCACACACCCTTGTGTGTCTGTACATTTTAACTTTTTTATTAGAATCTGGTATAATAAAGCACACCCTCACTTATATAGAATGGAGAGTTTCGTGGGAAACATAAGGAAATTTACATTTCCTGAGTCGTAACGACTAAAAAAGGAGGATATTCATGAGATGTGTTAGCAGGTTTTTTATATTACTTCAAATTTTAATTTTAGTCTCTATTGCTGGCTGTGCCAAACCGTCCCTGCCTGAAATAGGGGCAATCACTGAAGTGTATGGTTCACCATACATTGTGCAGAACAGTGTGCTCTACTATATTGGACCTTGGCAACCCGGTGCAATGGTACTTAAGATTCACTACAAGGACACAACTAAACAACTTAATTCGGAGCTTCCAGGGTTTAAATATATAGAAGGAGGTGATCCTTACTATCAGCAAGTTACATCAATTGAGTGGGAATACATAGAAGAAGACGATCTGCAGTTTTATATTCCACTTCTCATTGACAGTCTAAAGGACACAACCCAAGATGGTAAAGGGATGCGTGCTCTTAAGCGCTTGGCTGACATCATGTATATATGCTTTCCTGATGGATATGGCGATTACTATATGCATCCCACAGAGAATCCTTATACTGGTACACCATTTGAGGATTACAATCTGAAGATAGATGAAACAACCTATAAAAAATGGAAAGAGTGGTGGGAAAAAGAAGGTCACAAGATGTTTCCATGACACTCTACCTGATAGTTTTCACTCTGTTGCTTTCCGAAGCTCGTGTTTCAAGACGCATAGAAATATAGAGACTGAGAAGAACTGAGGTTGTAAATAGTATTAGTCCCCAACTCGGTTTAATCTGCGCACCACCGGGGAGACTTCTAATTGTGAGTATGAGAATTGCAACGATATAGACATCAAGCATAGAAAACCGACCCCATCTGTGAACGAATCCTGCGATGCTGCTTTTCGGATTGCCTCCGTTAAGAATGTGATAAAACAGACCTAATTTGACAATGGGTAAAACAACTGAAAAGAGGAAAACAGTGATTCCAAGTAGGATGTCCATAACAGCAGCGTTTTTTATGAGTGCCCGTACACTACTGAGTATTGAATAACTTGAAGGGCCCGGCGTTATGAACGCCATGATGAAACCTTTGATTCCACCTCCCTCAGCATCAATACGCATGGCTGGCATCATAAGACCAAATCCTAAACACACCACAGCGATATTAACGAACCAGGTTAGTCTTACTTTTTCTTGAGGTGTCATTTCCTGCTTTAGTTGATTTTACCGGACATTTTGATTTTTTTTAAAGTTGCAAAAATGTTACGAATTTCTTACAGTTCGTAACATTGGTAAATTGTCTGTTATACCAGTCTGTGTAAGGCGTCGTAGGCTGTTTTTTTGCGTGTGCATTTTTTTGTTTTTTGGTCAAATTGGGCAAATTGTAAAAAATGAAATGTCAAATATAATTTACGTTTTTTCCTTCTGAATTCCAATTCGCACCAATAGATATTTTTGAATTTTCATTGTGTTCTCCTTATTATCTTTTCGTAAGTTATATTATAACTTATCTATTTTTGTATGTCAAGTTTAAATTTACATCATGGAAGAGTGAGGGGCGGAAGGGTGGAAGGGGGTGTTGTATAGGTGTGTAAAGATTTTGTCACTTTATTTGTCTGAATCGCGGATTACGCGGAGAACACGGAAGACGCGGAAGGGTGTTTTGGGTAAGTTACATAGATGGGCGCGAATTACACGGATTGTTCGGATTTTTTTGAGTTTGATGTTCTGCGATTCTGTTGTGGTTGTTTTTCTTGAGACAGAAACTGGAAGTTTGTGCTACAAAAGAAATATCTGATATTAGAAATGAAACGTAGAACGGCACAATCTGAATGAAGATTAAAGAAATAATCAGGTAATTCTACTAATAAGACCCATCATAGGGGTAAGGCTTCGTAGGGGCGGGGTTTCCCCGCCCGCGTATTACCGAATTAATAAATTAATCTTCATAAAGATTGTGCTACAGTAAAGAGACAATTTCAATTAGAAATGGTATTATTTTAGTTGGACAGATCATCAATATTCGCGTTGTTCTTTGAAGGCTTTATGCAGGAAATACACTGTAGATATACCGAGAGCAATGAGGATAAAAATAAGAACAATTGCAGTTCCGAGACGACTCTTGGACTTTGTGTCAGATTGGGTTTCAGGTGTTGTTGTTTCTATTGGTGGAGTTTCTGGAGTTGGTGTTGTTATTTCTGGAGACGGTTCAAAGGTAGAAGGTATCGGTGTTACTGTTCTATCTGGTTGTGGTACGGGAGCAATTCTTGATGGTGTTAAAGGAACGATTCTGGTTACGTTTGTGCTGAAGGAGGGAGGGAGTTCGCCGACTGTAAAACCTGTTCCAGTGGTTTCACAGTAATAATACTTCGTTCCGTTGTATGTGACTGACGTGCCAGTGAAATTACCACTGACTCCCAGTGCTATGTGTCCTGGTGTGAAGATAAGTGCTGTTTCTACACCTAATCCGCGTAGGATGGCAGCTACCAAGATGGTTGTGTCTTCACAATCACCACCCCCATCAATTAATGTTTCAATGGCGTATCGTCTGAACTCGTCGTAACCTGTGGTTACATCATCAAATGTATACGGCAAAGATTGGACAAAACTGAGAACAAAGTCAATACGATCCCGTTCTGACCATTCGCTGCGTCGTCTGAAGATGTTCTGAAACTCACGCGTTAGGTTTCCGATAGATGTTCTTCCCTCTTCAACTAATTTTGGAATGTCAAAGCGTTCTTTACCGTCATAGGAATTATATTTTTCAACGTCGATTGTCATGAGTGCTGTGTATGACTTTCCTTTGAAATTCCAGACGTACCGTTTTCCAATTATTTGTCGGGTGTTTGGCGGACGTTGCTGGACAATTCCTTCCATGATCCGAACTTCATTGAGTGCTTCTTCTGCATTGGAATTTGCGGTGATGAGAAGGATACTCAGAATGAGGAAAATAAGAAGTCTAAAATGCATAACTATTCATCCTTCTGTTCGTCTGTTTTTTCATTCCGGTAAAATAGCAAAATATCTATTCGGCGATTATTGTCTTTCAATTCTTTCGTGAGGTTATGCTCCTTAAGTTTTTCTAGTGTATATGTTTTATCACCATTTTTACGTTGAACAGGTTTATATTCACCAAAAGATGTGGCTGACATGAGATGTTTTGCCGGATCTATATCTATTTTCTCTTGTAGAAACTGAAATACAGTAATGGCACGTTTTGCCGCAAGATGTAAGTTCGAAGGTTCAAAAGTTGGTTTATCAGGGTCAGCATGTCCTTGAATTTGTATCTCAGTGATGTTGTCCAGTTTTTCTTTGATCTGATCCCCAACTTTTTGCATGGTTTCTTTCCCAGATATGCTTAGATTATATTTATCTGGTTCAAATAGGATACGGTCACTAAAACTAAAACGTTGAAGCGTAGGCTCGTTCTTAATTGTAATTGTTGTATATCTGTTAACTCCCGTTCGTCTTTTAATCTCAAATGTATTAGTTTCGACCTCTTTTGATAGAACACCATAAGCAGCAGCAATTGCATGGATCATATCCATCTGTTTTTGTTGGACTTCCGGTGGAATAACCTCTCCTTCAGGTGGATCTGGTTCAGGTGGAGTAGGTTCTTCTGTTCCGACAGAAAAAGCTGCGATAACTGCAAACACTACGATCACCAAGATCAAGACAAGTGTGAGCATTAAGTCCGAGAATGAGGGCCAAAAATTGAAATCTAATGTATTATTATCCATCTTTTTTCCTTCGGGAAAGCGGGTTGAGTTTACTGAAAAATATACTTAGTTTGCTGAAAAATCTGCTTAAAAGCGAACGTTCCTTCTGGTTTTGATCTAATTCAGTAGTTCTTGATAAATCTATCTGTTTCGTCAATTGGTTAACTGCATCCGCTAAGACTTTAGAATGCTTGGAAATCTCATTGACTGATGTATTGAGTTTATCTATACTTTCTGTAAGAGGCGTAACATCAGCTTTATTTATTTTTTCTACGAATTCTTGAGAAGCATTACCTAAAGTTCCAGCATGCTTTTCAATTGTTGCGATTGACTGACTGAGTTCTCCTGAATCTGATGTAAAGGTTTTAATGGCACTATCAAGACTGTTTATGTCATCGGTCAGTCCACTGACATTTGTGCTTAATGTATCAACTGCCTCTTTCTGATTCTTACTGCTATCGTCTAATTGTGTCAACAGTCCTTTAACACTCTCATTTAAACTTTTGACACCCGTAAGCTGTTCTTCATATTTTTCATTCTGTTCTCTTATTTCTTTCTGCAGATCACCCACAATACTTTGCATATATCTAACTAAATCTGCAAAAGTTCCTCTCATATGTTCTGCTGCTTCTTGGAGTGGCTTATCAAAGTTTTCTAAACGATTGTTTAGGGTTTCTAATTGTGTATCAAAAGTTTCTTTAATGTGACCAACTGCATCCCTAAGAGGTGTATCGAAATTCTCTAACCGAGCATTAAGTGTGTCTAATCTACCATTTAAGCTGTTTTGAATATCTGTTAGATTTGTTTCCAATTCAGTAACAAGAGTACCTAATTGGTCATTCAATGTTTGCTGGACAGTTCCGAGTTCCGTTTTCAACTGCTCCTGCATATCTGAAAATTGCTGGTTGTTGGCTTCATTTATTTTTTCAAACCACTCTCGGTTCTCTGTATATATACTTGTATTCGTCTCCGTCGCCTTGTTAATAAATTCTTGTAGTTTTTCACTAACTTCTTGATGTGAATTGGCATAGGTAGTCTCATAACTTTTTAGTGCATTTAGGGTCTGGTCAATAGCGTCTCTGATTTTTGATATGTTTTGACTCTGATCATCTAACTTTTCCGTTTGTTGGTCAAATTTCTGGTTCGCTGCATCTTGGAACTGATTTAATTTCCGGTTTGCTTCTTCCTGAAATTGTTCGTGGAGTTTGCGAATCTCGTCTTGAAAACCGGTGAGTTGGGTCACACTTGAGGCAAAGTCTGACGAGAACTTGTCTAGGCTTTCCGTGAAACCCGTGTTCAGTACATCAGCAGCAGTACTGATGTCCGATGCTGCTTTATTGATTTGTGTCACTGAATCTGATAATGGTTGTGTGATAGCACTCGCTTGCGTTAGACTCTCATTGAATTCATCAATATTACCATGAACTTTTTGAACAGATTCACTAAATTGTGCTGCAGTCTCAAATCCTTTTTGCATCTGGGATTCGCTTTTCTGAAGCGTCTCCATGAGTTTTTGAGAAGTGGTCGGATAGAGCTGGGGCACCCAGACAGTGAGTGTCATTCGCTCAAGAGTGGATTTAACAGGATGACATGCGGATTGCAAATAGGTGCCATAAAAAATAACGCCTAAAATGGTGAAAAAGATCCCACCAATGCTCGGTGCAAGCGCACCTTTCATCTTGTCAAGAAGTCCTCCCAACGCATCGGTCATCATTTTGTTATTTTCTGTGGGGATTTCGTTTGCTGCACGTTCCTTCAAAGCTGGAGAAAGTTCTGTTATACTGTCAGAGAGTCCAAAGAGTGTCCCGAATAATCCAATTACGATAAAAACTGCCAACATGGAGCGAAAAAGGTTATTCCATTTAAATAGGTCGTCTGTGGTGTGTTTAATCAATTCACTGACTTCAAGACGGGTTTCATTCCAACCCGCCAAGAAAATCGCTTTGAGATGTTTTGCTATCGGAGAACGACTGTTAAGGTTGCTTTCCTTGCAAAATTCGCTAAACACATCTTCAGGATCAACTTTTGAGGGATCATTTTCCTGTCCGTGATCTCGTTCTTGTTGGGCATTAACGAGAAGTTGTATATTTTGATTATTTTCGACCTGTTTCCGTTCTGTTCGCAACCAACGCCAATATATAATTAGCCCGATAAGCCAAATAAAAAAGAAACCTGTCAAGAATGCTATAATACCTATTGTGTGAAATGCCATGAGTGTTCTGTATTACTGATATTTATCTGTTGTGAATTCGACTGTAATTGAGTTTGTAAGTTTGTTGATTTTCAACTAAACCGTTTGTAATTCTAATCTCCCTTTTTCCTTAAGAGTCCAGGTCTCTTTTGCATCATCTGGTTCAAATATTGCAGGTTTGATAACCCTTACGACCTCATAACAACTATCTGGATCATCAAATTCATGTTCACTGCAGTCAAACACATCAACAAACGCCCCGTAATGAAAGTTCTCATGGACTATTCGCAATTGATAAGCAGGAACCACTGTATATAATTTTTCTTCTTCAACATAGCATCCTAAAAAATCACCAGCGGCATGATGCGTTTTAAATACCGGGTCTATCTGCTGATTTACACGACGGTCGGTTGCATTTTCTACATGAATCTTATAGGAATTGTGATAACGTTGTAAAAACTCGTTTCGCTTGTTTTTATCTTGAATACCGGCATTGTAACGGTCACACAGATCTGCGATAGCAGGTGTAAGTTCAAACTTTCTTGTATTTTCCTCTATCTGTGCGGAAGGTACCAATTTTTTATGGGATGGTGACGATACCTCGTTTGTACTCTTATCCGCTATAGGTTTAAGAAGGTTGAGAATCTCTTGCGTACTTTTTTGATTTTGGATCTCTAACTTTTGAATACGGTTTCGAATATCTGGCAAGTCTTGTCTTAAACTGCTATTAACATTTGAAAACGTCCCTACCCCTTCCCTAATATCGTTTACTTGAGAATCAAGATGCCTATATCGCAAAAACAACCAAGTAAAAGCTGATAAGATTAACACCAATAGAATCCCCAAAATAACTATATATCTGGTTGTGCGAGTTGTCAACGTTTCTTGTGCTTCAATCAGGGTAGAAGCTTTTGTTTTCAATGTCTTTTGACCTCGGATCAGCGGGGCAATGCTGTCATGAATGTCCTTCTGGGTTACCTGTGGAGTACTTTGTTTCTGAGATTCTTGTGGATCGGATTGCATGTCACCCTGTCCCTCTGCCGATGTCATAAACGGACAGACGACGATAAGACACACCAGAATTCCAGACCAGAAGTTTTGATGTACGTAACCAATTTTAATGTCTTGCATCAAAAGTCCACCATTCCGTTATTTCCAATTCTCAGTCTCCCGCTTTAATAAATTCTTTAAAACAAGAATAAACAGAGGTTCAACAATACGTTCGTTGTCAGGTTTTTTAGCAAGATTCGAGAGACCATCATTTAATCCACCGATGAGTTTCCTTTTCAAGGTAGCATCAAGAGAGATAGGTAGATTGAGTGTTTTTCCAAGCCCCGCGTTGAATTTGTCTATAAACGTTTCCATTTCTATTAATCTATCACCTAATCTAAGTTCCTTTCCAAGCCGTTCTACTGTTAGAAGTTCCGTTCCTGCTTTATCTTCTCCATTTTCTGTAAAAACTTCTCCTGCCAAAAAGTCGAACTCAGTAATAGACACCTCAAGGATCGTTTTCGTTTCAACCAATCCCGCGGCAGCCTCATGTTTAGGATTTGGTGTAATCTCAAGATCGAAGTAACTTTTTGGATCGGAACTTGAAGCGGCAAGGAGAATATCTTTTAGATGTTGACCAATCTGACTGTTTTGTTTAAAATTGCCGTTTGCCAACCAATGTAGAATTCGTGAGCCGTTACCACCGATATATATATTCGGTATGGTTTTTCTAAACTGAGTTTCCCTACTAAGGTAATTAATAATTAATCCAACATAATAGAAAAGTCCCGAAATTCCAAGGCTGATAAGTGGCACGAAAGGGGTGGCATTGATTTTTCCGCCGTAGATTCCGAATTTTTCTTTCAAATCCTTTGGAGAGTTATTGATTGATGCGTCAATCAATGTATCTGCCTGACTATAAAAATCATTTGGGTTGGATCGTTCTGGAATCCCTTGTTCGCTAAACCCGACATTTTTTAAGAAATTGGGTTTGTGTTTAAGCAGGTCTAAAAAGATGTGTCTACCTGCAAACCTGATTGATGTTTGCCAACATAATGTATTGTCTTGCCAGATTGAGATGTCCGAAGTCTCTCCACCGATGTCTATGCATACTGCACCACCAGCAAACCCCCCAAACTTACCGGCAAAGAATTTCCCGGTGACGATACTTTCTGATTCAAGACTCACAGGGACTATTGGTTGATATCCTGTTTCCTTAATTATAGTGCCATCAATAATAGATTCGCAAATACCCTCAAAATTATCCCTATTTCCTGGGGAGAAAGCAATTGGATAAGAAAAACACCAATCTATCTTGCTAATCCTGTTAGCAGCTGCCTCTGCAGCACATTGAAGGCAAATTTGTTCCAAGTACGCTTGAGCCCGTTTACGATCTAACGGATTATCTGACCATTTTAGGTTGCTAATGACATTTTCAGGTAATTTAGTTTCCTCAACAAAATAGATACGTCCTCCCTCCAAAGGTTTCATACGATCTCTCGGTGATATTCCACTAGAAATTTCTTGAAATAGACTAAAAAGCGGTGTTTTTGCATCCCGTTCGGGAAGAAAATCATTTTGCACTCTAGCGCGTAGACTTTGAGAATCGGTAATTTGTAGTAAACGATCCCTTAACGTGACAGATTCAGGAGGACCACCATCTGGTGATTCTGCTTTATATACGGTGGTACTACTTGTCCCGAAATCAATGCCGATCTTCCAAGTTTTTGCTGCATCGGGGATTGTTTCTGGCGGGGCTTTGACAAACAAAAAACCTGCCTCCTCATCCTTATACTTACAAATCATCGTTTCAGGAAAATCAGATGTCTTTGTAATTTTCACATCTTTATATCCACCATCTGTAGGAAACGGAACAGCGTAAAAAGTATCTTGTCCTTTTCCGTTAAAATAGGTATAGTAAATTTTCCAGTCTGGGGATCTAAAATTCGGCCAGATTTCCAATACTGGTAAATTTGGAATTTCCACAATTTCGCGCTTATCAAATAGTGCAGCATTACCATCTGTCTGATTAGCATAAACCCGAGAAATGGCAACATCCGGCCCACCTCCAGGGTCTGGTAGATTTAATATCACCTCAATCCCAGCAGGAGTCGTCTTAAATGTAATTCGTTTGGTTAATTCGCCTGCACTGAAATCATTTAACAATTCCTTTGCGATGGGGAGAATTGGTGTAACAGACTTTCCATCTATATCTTTAAGTGTACCACTACCTTTAGGAAAAAGAACATTCTCTTTGAGAAACGCATCTGCCCGGGAGATTACAAAAAGTTTTTCGGTGAAGTATTCCTTAGGAGCTATCGGAAAGTTCATACCGGTGAAGATTCCCACATTCATCCCCAAAGGTTTATCAGCCAATTTGGTTTCTCCATCAGGTGCTCCGCCTAAGTCTTTTATAAAATTAAGGATTTGTGGGGCCAGATTTTTCTGTATAGGAGAAGCTGGGAGTGGGATAATTGTGTTAACATAAAAATCATTAAGCCAACCAGCAACGGAGGCTTTTTCGCCATCATCCAGTTTGGCTACGGGGATTTTTGCACCATCGTCCTGTAAGGCGAGCGGATCGGAAAGGAACGGTGGAAGATACCAGGGAACATCATTCGTTGTAATATTCTCAACGTAGTCAATAGAGGTAGATACAAGTGTTGTTGGTGAAGTGATACCAATTGGTTTGCCGTCGAACAGAATGAGATATAGTTTGTCCCACTTCGTTCCGACTGCATCTAATGTCTGCTGAGGCAGTAACTTTCGTAATGCTTGGATGAACTCTGAAGCCTTTTTGCCGTCTCCATCAGGAATCTCTATTAACTTGGTTGTCAATGGAAACTTCCGTTGTTCCTTGAGTGCTAACATTGCCAAAAGTCCGCGCCATTCCCCCACAACGCAGTCATGCATCGGATGATCTTTATCGTAAAGTGCTATTTCAAACAGCAGCGGCCGCGCCCACATGCACGGGATGCTGTCAATGTCAATAAATTTGGCAGGAATCTTTATAACGGATAGGTTAGCAGCAATGTTATTAAGAGCATTATCAAGGACCTTTACCCAAGTTCCTGTAGGGAGAACTGGTTTTAATCCATCAACTTTTTTCTTTAAAGGCGGAAGGAGTGGAAATGCCATTTAACAATCTCCAATCTGTTTTTGCATGTAGCAATGTTATTCATAGTGTAAGTTTAAGTCTATCTGATCTTTTCGCAGTTTCGGTATAAAGCACTCAGAAACTTTCCAATATGAGTGCCATCACCTTTTCCCTTGGCACTGCACATATTTCGCCAAAGTCTGTTCAAACCCTTAGCCTCTAAACATCGCATAGCGTTGTCAGATGAGATACGATTAACGATGTCTGTAAGATTGAAATCAACAATTGGGCCAAATTTCCCATCATCGTCTTTAGAGTGTTGAATATTGGCAAACCATACAAGGAAATCTTCGCAATAGTCTCTTACATTATTGAGCGATCTTTCTGTTCTAGCATTTTTAAGTGGAATTTTATTTCCTTCAAAGAAATCCCTGGACCATGGGACATCATTCCCACTAACTTGCCGGTCAAGCAACGGTTTATAAACGTCTAAATAGGCAATAGAGAAGTAATATAACTGACGAAGTTTTGATTGTATCGTCACGCCACCGTCACCGTCTGGCATGTCCTTCCACTCAGGAGGGTTGTTGGACCGATCTAATCTGAAACACTGAGGAGTTTTATCGGCTCCATCTGTTGTACCATCGTTGTCAAAAAAGTGAATTGCAGCTAAGGCAGCGTAGAGTTCTACAAAATGTTGTGCATTCTTCTGATCCCCTCCACCGAGAGCGAATTTTTTAACCGCTACTTGAGATGCATCGCCCATGAGATAAATCGCGTTGTAAACAGGATTCTTAAGCCCCATAATCCAATTTTGATAAAACTGAAGGGCCGCTTGGGTATTCATTAGAAAATGTTCTGCCTTCGCTTTGAGTTCATCTTTTTCATCAGTACCTTTTCCATCAGCATCCTTTCCATCAGGAACTATGAAGGTAAAATAGGGAAGGATCAGTGCTCCCCCTATCTGTTCATTTATAGGTTTTCCATCCAATGCAATTTTAATCAATTTTGCTATGGTAGGGAACCCAGATGCACCGGTACCACCAAAAATGGATCCTGCCAAGAAAATCTTTGGAGTTGGATCTATTGCAACTTTCGCCAGAAAGTTTTTCCACGGACCATCGCCGCTCAATACTGTTTGTGCCATGACCGCTGCACCAATAGAAGGATGACCGCGAAAACCTTTGTCAAGTTGGGTGATTCTCTCTTTTTTGCTATAAAGCACTTCAAAGAGATCCGCTGCTCCATCATCTGCTAACTTAAGGCCTGCATGGCCTAAATATTTTTCTAAAACAGGCTTGTTGTCATCAACATCATCAAACGGGGAAAAAATAGGGTCGGCAACAGAATCTATTTCGGTTTGTAGTAAATCTGGTTGTTTAAGCTGCGTATCATTAGAAAATGTTCTATAGCACTCCAAAGTATTCACAGCACGTTCAAGACTACCATTTGCTTTATCAGGATCAACAAAAAGCACGTGAAGCTCTTGTTTTTTGTCCGGCATCATCCCCGCAGCAGCGAGATGTATTAAAGATTCAAGGCATTTCGCCCCTGTTCCACCGATACCGATCGCATAATATCCCATTCATTTACCTCCTACTAATATGGGAGTAGAGAACGAATTCCTGCTCCTATTGGTGTATATTTAACTGACACAGGCGAAAAGAAAACCGATGCTAAATAGTAAGGGAACAAACCGTTTGCTATAAAGAATAGATATGCTAACCACAAACTGCTTTCAGCTTCTTCAATAAATAGGATGCTCAGAACAATAGCAATCCAAGGTAAAACAAATAGAAATAACCACCATCCGCGTTTCCCATAGGATCTCCCACCATTCGCGCTGAAAACGTTCTGACCGATCCCGTACCACAACAAACTTGCCGCTGCAGCCGCTCCGACGCAAACAAGTGCCCACAATTCAAAACTCTCCAACCACTGTGGCATTGTAAGAGGTTGGCGTAGTTGAGGTGGATATTTCATTAAGATCATAGGTTCTACGACAATACCCAGAAAAACAAAAAGGACAGTAAAAAATAGAATACCAAGTATACAATAGATGTGTTCCCGCATCTTTAAACGATTTCCTTACCTTTTTTTAATGTAAAAATAAAAATGAGCGATTTCTGGTTTATGTTGATTAACAGTTGTATCCATCAGACCACGGACGAAATTAACTAAATTCAGGGTCTTTGCACCGTTGCTTTCAGTTCCCATATCCCAATCCAAACACCAATCAGGGGTTTGATATGAATTGCGTTTTGGAGACAGTGTCACTTTATAAAGATAGACTGCGTTACTGGGTAAAGATTCTGAATTTAAAATAAAATCAATCGTAAATTCGTGACCGTTTTCATTTTCTGAACGTGCCGGTATGACTTCCAAACATTCCTGAGCATCTGGACTAATTTCATTTTCTGCTGTTGAATTCTGTTTAAGTTCGGCAATAACTTTAGAGGGATCAATCTTGTCAACATCAAAGTCTATTGCATGGGGCAGCCGGTTATATTTCAACCCTTTAGCAGAGATTTTTGCAGGTTGTGAATTTTGCACGATTTCATACTGCAATAAGCGCGGATCATCAGGGACAAAATATGCACTGTTTAAGTTTTCTGGTTCAATTTTTGCATCTTTAAAAGATGACAAAGGATTGACCAAATGACGAGAAAAAATTATCGTTTCAGCATCGGGGAATCCATTTGCTTTTATACGATCAAAATATTCAGAGATATCTGCATGCTTACCAATAACAAGGAGATAGAAGGGACGGAATGTTTCAGGATCTCCGGGAGTGCTACGATATAGGATGGGAGCTGTACCTAAGTTGTAAACTTTTCCATCAAATTCGCTACGAAGTCCGAGTAGTCCTATTTCTATCCCATTCTGGATATATTTCTCTTTAAGTTGACTGACCAATAGGTTTACATCTTGTCTATCTTGAAAAAGGTCTGTTACTATAACGACTAAACGGTTTTCTTTTATGCTGTCGTTGATAGCAGTAGAAGGTTCTGTATCTTCTGATGAATCTTCAGGAGTATTATCTGTTTCTCTATTTTCAGCGATTAATTGATCTTCATATTCAAAGATTTTTTGAATATACGTTCTCATCTCGTCGTAAAAATCTGCAGAACCTGCCATTAGGTAACTGTCTCTGTCAATAGGATTAACCTGTTCCCCAAACTTGAAAAACTCTGCTTTACCATTTTTCCATCCACTCGTAATAACGCTTTCTAAAGGACGGAGTATGCCCTTGTATCGCGTGGAACTGGGAACAACAAAACCTCGCATTGAGGCGGAAGCATCAAAATAGATGCGCGCAACAAGGTTTTCCGATATGTCTCCTGGAGAATGTTCGGATATGGGATCAGGTGGGTCTGGTGGACTCAGGTTATTATTGCAACTTGTTAGTGAGATTAAAATACATAGATTGATTGTGTATAGCAAAAAACTTGCTTTCAAACTTAAATAGTTTTGTTTCATATTCAGTCCCAATTCATAAAGTGTTATCCTGTTTATCTCAGTTTTATACAGGTATATTACACAAAATGGTATGTTTCGTTTTTCGCGTCCTATTATGAACTATAGTATAATACATTGATAATAATTTGTCAATAGTAAATTAATGAGTATTTTGATATATTTAGCATTCTGTTCTCTTTTGATTTTTTGACTTATACTTAGGTTGTGCTACGATGACACAACCTAACAAGCTATTCCATTTCTTAAAGAATCCGTGAAAAATACTCAAATTGAGTTCCTCTAATAAATCATTCAATAAATTGCCAACAAGTACGGAATGCAATCGTATTTTTCCCTTCATAACTTAAGACACAGTTTTATACCCAAATAGGTGCATAAAATGACGCATAAAACGAAAAAAAATGAACTTTTTCTAAAATTTTAGTCAAAACGGGCAAAAAACGATAGAATTCGTGAAAAACACTCAAATTGAGTTCCTCTAATAAATCATCAATAGATTTTCAACAAGTTTTACCTTTTTAATTACTTAATCTTCATTAGGACGATATGTGAAAGATTAGGCAATAAAATAAACATATCGTCCCTACGGGACTGAAGAGAGTTGGGATAACGTTTTTCTATAAACATATCGTCCCTACGGGACAAAGACACACCAATGACAAATTAATTCCCTTAAACTGACGTATAAGGTACTATAAGAGGCACAAGCTAACAGCATG
Organism: Candidatus Poribacteria bacterium; assembly: GCA_009839975.1. Classification (GTDB taxonomy): domain Bacteria; phylum Poribacteria; class WGA-4E; order WGA-4E; family WGA-3G; genus MSPOR6. The sequence continues at coordinate 6,800 of VXOP01000340.1, read as the reverse complement.
TGCTACAACACACACCCAATCCAACAGAATGTCAACTATTGGCGAAGGTATTGCTACAATAAAAAAAGGCTTTTTCAAGAAATGATATTAGATGGGAGTTCTCGGATAAACGCAGTCGTTCTGGTAGCACAACCTAATAGGTTATGCTACAAAAGAAGGCTTTGCGGAATTCCTGTCATTTCAATATTTCAGATCCGAAAAGGGGGTTCCGTCTGTGTCGGTAATACGCAGGATAAAGGTACATGCCCCTTCCTCATTACATACCTTTACGAGGATTCTGTTTCTGCCTTGTTTGAGTGTGACTGGAATTACATAAGTATCAAGTCTAACAGCATAGGTTTTTGTATGTACGAATGCCTCTTTGCCGTTTAACCATAATTTGCCTTGGTCATCACTATCAAAACGTAAGTGGACTTCACGTTCATCAGGGGATATGACGGTAGCGAAGGTATAGAAGACCTGCCAGTTAACATCCCTCTCTCCGAGATGGATATAACCGTTTGTTTTCCTGTCGATGAACTTTTTCCATCTCACAGGTCCAATCTGCCCATCATGTGTTGCCGTTAAGTCAATTTCGGTAATGTTTTCAGGTATGTATGCAGTATCAAAACCGATTCCGCCTGTATTGTCAAATGGTCCAAGCACCATCCACGCGTCTTCTGTTACAAAACAGGTTTTTTGAATGTGTGCATCTGCCTTTTCTGGTTCACCATTTTCGCGATAGTATTCAGCTAAACTGAAGTTGGCATCTATTTGAAGTTTTAGACTACTTGTACTATTAGGATCAAGTTCAACAATCAGATCGTCAATTCTTGTGAGATATGTATCTGCATTGTCATGCATGCCTGTATCACGATAATATGTCGCGAGGCTGAGGTTGACATTTAGTTGATGATTTAGTCTTTCAGTCGTAAGGTCTCTCTTGAGTGTGTCAATTATCTGAATCTGTGCATCCGTTTTCTCATTCATATCATGATCGTGATAGAATTTGGCTAAGAGGAGATGTGCATTCAGTTGGATGCTGCGGTTATCTGGGAAAGCGTCTATTATGTTGCTCACCATTTCAGTGAAACCGTCTTTATCCTGAACATTCTTACCTATCTTGGCAATTTTTACGAACAATTGTCGGTGAAAACTTGGTAGTGTTGTAACGTTTTTCTCTGGATTGTAATCTGCAGCAGATAGGTTTTTAGTGAATTGTTCTAATGCTTCATCATACCATTCGTTTGCGAGGTATACCTCACCTTTTGTCAAGATATGATCTGAGATTTTTGGTTTATTGGGTGAATGTTCAACAAATTGCAACACATTTTCTTTGGTCTGTTTTTGATCCGCTTCTCGCGTACGATTGCGTATTTTATCCCAATCCCAAAATAGGATGATACCGCCACCAACACTAATCAGTGTATTGTTATTTTTTGAAAAAAGCAATTTATCGACTGTAACCGTATGTCCATCTAATGTGGTGAGTTTGTTACCGGTCGCTACATCCAATAACCTGATTTTACCACCCCAGCAGCCAATAATCAGTATTGTGTTATCTGGTGAAAAGATGAATGTCTCACCATTTTCTTCTTCAATAAAACGTATTTCCTTAAAGTGGGGTTGTTTCGCTCTGCCTATTATACGTATCCCTTCCGTGCTGCTGACGGCGATTAGGGAACCGTCTGAAGAGAATGCAAAGTGTTGTATAGGTTTACGATTTTCATCTCCCCGCATTAACTCATCAAAGAAGGAACTCAACTCTGTCCCAGTTTCCGTTTCCCACAGTTGAACATGTCCTCCCGATGTTCCACTGACAATCATCTTTCCATCTGGTGAAAATTTCACAGTTCTGATAAAGGGTTTATTCTTGGCATCTTCATCGTGTTCTGAAATAATTATCTTTCTTTGTTCCCCAGTTTCTACATTTAACAATTGGATATGATAACCACCCGCTGCTAAGGTTGTTCCATCCGGTGAGAAAACCTCTCCATGACCCCCTGCAAAAGACTTTAATTCCTGTCCAGTGTTAACATCGGTCAGACGTAGTACATCTGCTTGATAATCTGGCTTAAATGGATTGTTTTGTATACCGTAATTAGCAAGCATTGTTCCATCGGGGGATAACACAAGATTTCTCCAGGTCCCCCAGAATAAGCGTTCCTCAAGTGTTGCTTTTGTTACTGAAGTCGTTTTTTGTAATTCGTTTAGGTTCCAAACAGAGATTATACCGTTGTCTGTTACACTCACGAGTTTAGAATCATCATTTGACATGGCTGCTGTCGTCAGCCACAGGTGTCCAGCGATCTGGTTCTGCATCGGTTTTCTATTTTTAAGGTCCCAAAACTGTATAGTGCCATCTGTCCCACCACTTGCCAGCGTATTACCGTCTGGTGAAAATGCCAATGCATCAACAAAACTGTGATGTCCCGTGAAAGTAGCGATCAATTCACCTGTATGAGCATCCCATAATTTGATAGTGTTATCTTCACTTCCACAGGCAAGTTGTGTTCCATCTGGAGAGAATGCCAATGTAATGGGTCTACCATTTCTCTCGTTTTTTAGAGGGTTTTTAATTACCTCTTTTCCATCTTCGTTTGTTACGCTCCAAATGTTTCCTTCTATAGGTTTTTGTAAGAGGATAGATTCTTCTGTAGTGGTCGTATCCCATATTTGAACTGTTGTATCCAAGTTTCCAGTAGCGAGGTGTGTTCCATCAGGAGAGAATTTCAATGTCAAGGCACGGTTTGTTGTATCGTAGTACTCAATGTAATGATCACGCATACGAAATTCTTTACCAAATTTCCTAAGTGTGGATAACTGATTTCCGGTGGTTGTATCCAATATCTGAATCTTTCCTTCATCACTACCGATAGCGATTTTATCCTCTGTAAGTGCGTAGTTTTCGAGATGTATGTGCCCAGCTCTCTCTTCCATTTTTGTCGTAGTGGTCTCTCCAGTTTCAACACTTACTCTATACATAGTATCTCTTGACTTGTTCAAAAAGATAAGTGTTTTGCTATCATTTGAGAACCGCAGGATGGATGCTGCAGGTAAAGTGTCTTTAATTGGCACTTTAGTCATATTTGCTATATTCCATAATGCAACGTTGTGTTCAAGTGAAGTGCCTCCGAGACTGGAAATTGGGTCTTCTCCACCGGATGCGATGAAGCGTCCGTCTGGAGAATACGTAACCACCCCGCGCATGTTTGGTAAAAGTGAAATCTCGTTTCCAGTTTCTACATCGTAAATCCAGATACCCATGCTGCTGCCTACCGCCAATTGTGTTCCATCTGGAGAAAACTGAATATTTCTCATCCATCCCTTACCTAATCGCATCTTTGCTTCTTTTGGCAGATGCCATTGTGGATAATTCTCTATTCTGTGCATCTCATCTTTCGTTGTAGATAGAAGTTGTTGATCAGTAGCAGGATTTTCAGCGTTTATATTGGACGCAAAACCTAACGTTATAAGTGCCATAACGCAGGTTAACCAGGGGACAAACGGTTTGCTTGCAGATGGCAGTATAGTAGAATGTCTAACCTTATTTTTCAGGTAGATCCAAATAGTCGGGAATCGGAGTTCCCTCCTACAAAAAGGTCTGTTCTGTAGGAGCGATCTCCGAATCGCGACCTTTGCCCGCAAAATTAGAGTAGACACTCTAATAGTTTCTGTTTTGGTGATTTTACGCATAGTGTTTTTCGTGAGATTGGGTGAGATTTTGGGATTCTCTACTGTTTTTTTGATCATGGGTTTATGCTTCCTCCACCTGCCGAAATTATGATAAAAGTAATCAGTGAACAGGCTATTGCGTACGTAGCAATCAATTGTTAAAATGTTAGCGTATTTTGATTGAGAAGTCAAGAAAACATCGGATTGGGATGTATGTGCTACGGATTGATAACACCGAATGCTGAGGATATAACTTTTTCACGGCATGATGGGGTGTATCATCTAAATTGGAAACTGGTGGTTGCCTGCGGTTAACCCGCCATCAATGACGAAAACTGCGCCTGTTGCAAAACTCGCTTCATCGGACGCGAGGAAGAGGGCGGCGTTGGCTATGTCTACTGGTTTGCCGATCCGTCCGAGCGGATACCACGGGATGATTTCGTCTAAGATACGTGGATTACGTTTTATCATGGGTTCCCAGACTTCAGTCTGTACGGTGCCGGGACAGATGCAGTTGATACGAATATTGTCTTTACCGTGCGCGACTGCCATTGAACGCGTCAAGGCGATGACACCACCTTTCGCTGCAGAATAGGCGTGTATCCCCTGCAATCCGATGAGTCCGTTTACAGAGGCGATGTTGACAATACTTCCACCACCATTCTGTTGCATAATCGGTATCACAGCATCGCTACAATGACTCGTGCCTTGAAGTGCTACGGATAGGTTTGCTTCCCAGTTGTTGTTTAGGACATCTTCTGTTGAACAGATAGCATTGTTTACAAGTATGTCAACTGTGCCGTAAGTATGAACAGTTTTATTTATTAGTGCGTCTGCTGCCATAGGATTAGAGACATCAGCATTGACGAATATCGCTTCTCCTTCGGCATCAGTGATTGTGGAAACTGTAGCAGTTCCGAGAGTATCGTTTACATCATCAACGACGACTTTGGCACCTTCTTCGGCAAACCGAATAGCGATTGCCTTACCGATTCCGCGTCCTGCTCCCGTGATGATGGCTGTTTTGTCTTTTAACCGCATGTATTACCCATTATGCTTCTGCAATCCGATTGCTAATAAAACGAGTTGTGCAAACTGACAATATATTTATTTCTGTTCACACATATTTGATTCAACATACAAACATATCGTCCCTACGGGACTAAAGAAAGTGTCAATGTCGATATTCTATAAACATATCGTCCCTACGGGACTGAAGAGGGTGTAATCCGGTGTGAAATCACGATGCAATATCCCACTTGTGTAAATGAAGAAATTGCTTTAAATCATTTAGCATAACCTGTTAAGAAGATATACACTTTTTGCACTTGCTTAATGCTGCAACGTCTGAGATATAAATAGTTTTGTGCGGTCGTGCTGTGGGTTATCAAAGAAGTCTGCAGGTGCGGCTTCCTCTACGACCACTCCTTCATCAAAGAACATGACTCTGTCCGCGACTTCCCGTGCGAATCCCATCTCGTGTGTAACAACCAACATTGTCATCCCTGAACGTGCCAGTTCACGCATTACGTCTAATACTTCTGAGATCATCTCTGGGTCAAGTGCACTTGTGGGTTCGTCAAATAACATGATTTTTGGTTCCATTGCTAATGCTCTTGCAATTGCGACTCGTTGCTGCTGTCCGCCTGAAATTTCTGAGGGATATTTATATGCTTGATCTTCAATACCCATCCGTTCTAACAGTGCTAATGCTGCTTCTTCCGCTTCATTTTTTGACATCTTCCTGACCTGGATGGGACCTAAGGTGATGTTCTTGATATTTGTTAGATGCGGAAATAGATTGAACTGTTGAAATACCATGCCGACTTCCTGTCGTATAAGATTGATATTCCGTAGATCGTTGCTTAACTCAATGCCATCAACAATGATTGTACCGCGTTGATGCTCCTCAAGGCGATTAATTGTCCGGATAAATGTTGATTTCCCTGAGCCTGAAGGACCACAGATAACTGCCTTTTCACCTTTCTTGAAAGAGGTTGTAATTCCTTTGAGGACATGAAAATCATCAAACCATTTGTGTACGTCTTCACATATAATTATTGGATCGTTTGTTGTGTTTTCATTCATTGCTATATTGTCTCCTTTATGATTCTCACTTTGATGTGAAGAGATTCCACAAGACTCCTAATGTTTTCCGACTCCTAAATCTGTCTCGATTTTCTGACTAACGATGGACATTGAATATGCAAAAACGAAATAAATGAGTCCGATGAAGACCCATACTTCAGCATGCAGCCCAGTCCAATTAGCCAGGATGCTTTTACCTACGCCTATTAGTTCAGTTAGTCCAATAATAAATACCAAAGAAGTATCCTTAAACAGTGCGATGGATTGTCCAACAATTGCAGGAATAACTGCTCTTATTGCTTGCGGTAAAACGATGAATAGCATGGTTCTGGGATAAGAGAGTCCGACTGCTTGTGCAGCTTCAACTTGTCCACTCGGTATTGATTGAAGTCCTCCCCGTATGTTTTCTGCCATATAAGCAGCTGAGAAAAGCGTTAATGCAACCATAGCGCGAATCACTTTATCAAGTTGAAAATCACCATGCATAAAAATTGGTATCAATACGTGAGCCATATACAGTATGGTTATCAAAGGCACACCCCGAATTGTCTCAATATAAACGGTGGAGACCCATCTTATCGCTGGTAGTTGACTTCTGCGTCCGAGTGCCAATAGCACACCTAATGGAAAGCATGCGACGATCCCGACAGTAGCCAGAATGAGTGTTAGGAGTAGTCCTCCCCAATCTGTTGTGGGAATGGTAGGCGTACTAAATTCGTTTAGTACCATCATGGTGAATGGAAAGGAGATAACCCATCCAGTGATAACCCATCGCTCGATTGTGTTCTTATCGCGTCCGAGTAAGAAGGTGACCACAAATAGTACTAAACCAGTTAATAACCATATTCGCTTGAAAAAAATAAGATTGAGGATATTGAGGTTAAAAACGAGTGTTGTCGAGGCGTTGTCCACCTCTGTAATAATACCCAAAGGTATAAGTAAGAAAAGTGATCCAACAGCTGCGATTGCTATTGCAATTTTGAGTACTATGCCTCTCCATATCGCCGCACTGAGTCCTAATAATACAGAGATCGTACAAAGGATTATCCCTATCCGCC